>NZ_JBIWPP010000029.1:0-102563 GCF_044768335.1 Streptomyces sp. NPDC101151
GCTCGTTGTTTGTTTGGGGGGGGGGGGGGGGGGCGGGGGGGGGGGGGGGGGGGGGGGGGGGGGGGGGGGGGGCCCCCGCCCCCCCCCCCCCCCCGGGGGGGGGGGGGGCCCCACCCCCCCCCCCCCCCCCGGCGCTCTGCACCACTGCGATCGGCCGGCGGTTCGGCCCGTCCGCCGTCGGGGGACGAGGCCGTTCGGCCGAAGCGGGGGTCCGGGGGGCCGCAGCCCCCCGGTGACGGCGACCTCAGACCAGGTTGACCGAGCGTGCGGACGTGGCCCCGATCTCCTCCGCGACCTCGGCCAGCACACCGGCGGCAACCGTGGTGTCCACGGTCAGCACCGCCAGCGCCTGTCCGCCCACCACGTCACGAGCGACCTGCATGCCGGCGATGTTGATGCCCGCCTCGCCGAGGATGCGGCCGACGGTGCCGACGACACCCGGGCGGTCCTCGTAGCGCAGGACGACCATGTGCTCGGCGAGGGCGAGGTCGACGTCGTAGTCGCCGACCGCGACGATCTTCTGGACGTGCTTCGGACCGGCCAGCGTGCCGGAGACCGACACCTCCTCGCCATTACCGAGCGTGCCGCGCACGGTCACCACGTTGCGGTGGTCGGCGGACTCGGAGCTGGTGGTCAGGCGCACCTCGACGCCACGCTCCTGCGCGAACAGCGGCGCGTTGACGTACGACACCGTCTCGTCGACGACGTCCTCGAAGACACCCTTGAGCGCCGACAGCTCCAGCACCTTGACGTCGTGCTGGGTGATCTCGCCGTAGACCTCGACGTCGAGGCGGACCGCGACCTCGCCCGCGAGCGCGGTGAAGATGCGGCCGAGACGCTCGGCGAGCGGCAGACCCGGCTTGACGTCCTCGGCGATGACGCCGCCCTGGACGTTCACCGCGTCCGGCACCAGCTCACCGGCGAGCGCGAGGCGCACCGACTTGGCGACGGCGATACCGGCCTTCTCCTGCGCCTCGTCCGTCGAAGCGCCGAGGTGCGGGGTGGCCACGACCTGGTCGAACTCGAACAGCGGGGAGTCCGTGCACGGCTCCTTGGCGTACACGTCCAGACCCGCGCCCGCGACGCGGCCCTCCTTGAGCGCCGAGTACAGCGCCTCCTCGTCGACGATGCCGCCGCGCGCGGCGTTGACGATGCGCACGCCGGGCTTGACCTTGCGCAGCGCCTCGTCACCGATCAGGCCGAGGGTCTCGGGGGTTTTGGGCAGGTGGACGGTGATGAAGTCGGAGACCTCGAGCAGCTCGTCCAGGGACAGCACCTTGACGCCCATCTGGGCGGCCCGCGCGGGCTGCACATAGGGGTCGTAGGCGACGACCTTCATACCGAAGGCGGACATGCGCTGCGCGACGAGCGCACCGATGCGGCCCAGGCCCACGACGCCCAGCGTCTTCTCGGCCAGCTCGACACCCGTGTACTTGCTGCGCTTCCACTCGCCGTTCTTGAGCGCGGCGTTCGCCTGCGGGATGTTGCGCGCGGTGGCGACGATCAGGCCGCAGGCCAGCTCGGCGGCCGTGACGATGTTGGAGGTGGGGGCGTTGACGACCATCACGCCGGCCTTGGTGGCGGCGGAGACGTCGACGTTGTCGAGGCCGACGCCGGCTCGGGCGACGACCTTGAGCTTCTTGGCGGCGGCGATGGCCTCGGCGTCGACCTTGGTGGCGGAACGGACCAGGATCGCGTCGACCTCGGCGATGGCGGGGAGCAGTTCGGCTCGGTCGGCTCCGTTGCAGTGCCGGATCTCGAAGTCCGGGCCGAGCGCATCGACGGTCGCGGGCGACAGCTCTTCAGCGATGAGTACGACGGGTTTCGAGCTCACGTGAGTCCTCACAAGTCCAATGCGGACGGCCGTCCCGACGGCCGCTGGCGGTGGAGGGGCTAGCCGCGGAAGACGCACGACGCTGTGGGCCTGACGCGTATGTTGTGCAGCAGTGTAGTGGCGTGACGGAGGCCGTCTTGCGCCGCTGCGGAAGGATCACCCGTCCGGGGCTGGACGGGATGGACAACGGGGGCCGGAGCAGTCTGCCCCGACCCCCTGACGTGGGGCTTACGCCTCCTCGTTCACCCAGCTCATCAGCTTGCGCAGCTGCTTGCCGGTGGTCTCCAGCAGGTGCTCGGCGTCCTGCGTCTTGTACTCGTTGTACTTCTTCAGACCGCCGTGGTACTCGTCCATCCAGTTCTGGGCGAAGGTGCCGTCCTGGATCTCCGTGAGGACCTGCTTCATCTCGGCCTTGGTGGCGTCGGTGATGATGCGCGGGCCGGTGACGTAGTCGCCCCACTCGGCGGTCTCGGAAACGGACCAGCGCATCTTCTCCAGGCCGCCCTCGTACATGAGGTCGACGATCAGCTTCAGCTCGTGCAGGCACTCGAAGTAGGCGATCTCCGGCTGGTAGCCCGCCTCGACCAGGGTCTCGAAGCCGGCCTTGACCAGGGCGGAGGTGCCGCCGCACAGCACGGCCTGCTCGCCGAACAGGTCGGTCTCGGTCTCCTCGGTGAAGGTCGTCTTGATGACACCCGCGCGGGTGCCGCCGATGGCCTTGGCGTACGACAGGGCCAGCGGGAAGGCGTTGCCGGTGGCGTCCTGCTCGACGGCGGCGATCGCCGGAACGCCACGGCCCTCCTCGTACTGGCGGCGCACCAGGTGGCCCGGGCCCTTGGGGGCGACCAGGGCGACGTCGACGCCGGCCGGGGGCTTGATGAAGCCGAAGCGGATGTTGAAGCCGTGGGCGAAGAACAGCGCGTCGCCGTCCTTCAGGTTCGGGGCGATCGACTCCTCGTAGACCTGGGCCTGGATCGGGTCCGGGATGAGGATCATGATGACGTCGGCCTCGGCGGCGGCCTCGGCCGGAGTCACCACGCGCAGGCCCTGCTCCTCGGCCTTGGCCTTGGACTTGGAGCCCTCGTGCAGACCGACTCGCACGTCGACGCCCGAGTCACGCAGCGACAGCGCGTGGGCGTGGCCCTGGCTGCCGTATCCGATGACCGCGACCTTGCGGCCCTGGATGATGGACAGGTCGGCGTCGGCGTCGTAGAACAGCTCGGCCACTTTGGGTTCTCTCCTTGGTGTGCAGGTTGTGCGTCCCACCGTATGACGGTGAGGGGACGGGAAGTCTCGTGGTCTCGGCATACGGGCGGCACGAGACCGCCCGTACCCAGCCTTACGCGGATCGGTCGAGGGCGCGCAGCGAGCGGTCCGTGATCGAACGGGCTCCGCGTCCGATCGCGATCGTGCCGGACTGGACCAGTTCCTTGATGCCGAACGGCTCCAGCATCTTGAGCATGGCGGACAGCTTCTCGGTGGATCCGGTGGCCTCGATGGTGACGGCCTCCGGGGAGACGTCGACCGTCTTGGCGCGGAACAGCTGGACGATCTCCACGATCTGGGAGCGGGTCTCGTTGTCGGCACGCACCTTCACCAGAACGAGTTCGCGCTGAACGGCCTGGCCGGGCTCCAGCTCGACGATCTTCAGCACGTTGACGAGCTTGTTGAGCTGCTTGGTGACCTGCTCGAGCGGCAGGTCCTCGACGCCCACCACGATGGTGATGCGGGAGATGTCGGGGTGCTCGGTGACACCGACCGCGAGCGAGTCGATGTTGAAGCCACGGCGGGAGAACAGGGCGGCGATCCGGGCGAGGATGCCCGGCGTGTTCTCCACCAGGACGGAGAGCGTGTGCTTGGACATGTCTGGTTGCTCTTCCTTGCCAGTCGTCGTCAGTCGTCTTCGTTGTCGCCGAAGTCGGGGCGGACGTCCCGGGCGGCCATGATCTCGTCGTTGGAGGTGCCTGCGGCGACCATCGGCCACACCATCGCGTCCTCGTGGACGATGAAGTCGACGACGACCGGGCGGTCGTTGATGGAGTTCGCCTCTTCGATGACCTTGTCCAGGTCCTCCGGCCGCTCACAGCGAATGGCGTAGCAGCCCATGGCCTCCGACAGCTTCACGAAGTCGGGGACGCGGGTGCCGGCGCTCGGCTGCTTGCCGTCCGCCTCCGGGCCGCTGTGCAGCACGGTGTTGGAGTAACGCTGGTTGTAGAAGAGGGTCTGCCACTGGCGGACCATCCCGAGTGCGCCGTTGTTGATGATGGCGACCTTGATCGGGATGTTGTTCAGGGCGCAGGTGGTCAGCTCCTGATTGGTCATCTGGAAGCAGCCGTCGCCGTCCACCGCCCAGACCGTACGGTCCGGCATGCCGGCCTTGGCGCCCATGGCGGCCGGGACCGCGTAGCCCATCGTGCCGGCGCCGCCGGAGTTCAGCCAGGTGGCCGGCTGGTCGTACCCGATGAAGTGCGCGGCCCACATCTGGTGCTGGCCGACGCCCGCCGCGAAGATCGAGCCCTCGGGTGCGAGCTGCCCGATGCGCTCGATGACCTGCTGCGGGGACAGCGAGCCGTCCTCGGGCTGGTCGTAGCCGAGCGGGTAGGTCTCGCGCCAGCGGTTGAGGTCGCTCCACCATGCGGTGTAGTCGCCCTTGTTGCCCTCGCTGTGCTCCTTCTGCACGGCCTGGACCAGGTCGGCGATGACCTCGCGGGCGTCGCCGACGATCGGCACGTCGGCGGCGCGGTTCTTGCCGATCTCGGCCGGGTCGATGTCGGCGTGGACGATCTTGGCGTACGGGGCGAAGCTGTCCAGCTTGCCGGTGACACGGTCGTCGAAGCGGGCTCCGAGGGCGACGATCAGGTCGGCCTTCTGCAGCGCGGTGACGGCGGTGACCGCACCGTGCATGCCCGGCATTCCCACGTGCAGCGGGTGGCTGTCGGGGAACGCGCCGAGCGCCATCAGGGTGGTGGTGACGGGCGCTCCGGTGAGTTCGGCGAGGACCTTCAGCTCGGCGGTGGCCTGCGCCTTGAGGACGCCGCCGCCGACGTAGAGGACGGGCCGCTTGGCCGAGGTGATCAGCTTGGCCGCCTCGCGGATCTGCTTGGCGTGCGGCTTGGTCACCGGGCGGTAGCCGGGCAGGTCCATGGTGGGCGGCCAGGAGAAGGTGGTCTTCGCCTGGAGGGCGTCCTTGGAGATGTCGACCAGGACCGGACCCGGGCGGCCGGTGGAGGCGATGTGGAAGGCCTCCGCGATGACCCGCGGGATGTCCTCGGCCTTGGTGACGAGGAAGTTGTGCTTGGTGATCGGCATGGTGATGCCGACGATGTCCGCCTCCTGGAAGGCGTCCGTGCCGATCGCCTTCGAGGCGACCTGGCCGGTGATCGCGACCAGCGGCACCGAGTCCATGTGCGCGTCAGCGATCGGCGTGACCAGGTTGGTGGCGCCGGGACCCGAGGTGGCCATGCACACGCCGACCCTGCCGGTGGCCTGCGCGTAGCCGGTGGCCGCGTGGCCGGCGCCCTGCTCGTGCCGGACCAGCACGTGGCGGACCCGGGTGGAGTCCATCAGCGGGTCGTACGCCGGGAGGATCGCACCGCCGGGAATACCGAATACCGTCTCAGCGCCGACCTCCTCGAGGGAGCGGATGAGGGACTTCGCACCCGTGACGTGCTCGACGGGGGCGGACTGTCCTCCGGATCGGGGCCGGGGCTGCGGATGGGCCCCGGTGGCCTGCTCGGTCATCGGCATTCTCTTCTCGATGCTGAGGGTTTTTGCGAGGTTTAGGCGTATTTCAAGCAGTGCACGAAAGGCGCTCGTGCAACAAAAAACCCCTCGTGCCGTAGGGCAAGCGAGGGGAGCGCGCCGGTGAAGTTGCTGGGGATTCCGGATCGTCCTCCGGTGGGTCCCAGCTCAGCCGACGCGCTGTCCAAGTACGAGAATTCGGGTGCGCATGGCACTGACCCTCCCCCCGGCACGCACCACGTGTCAAGTGGGTGGGACGGGAGTCTCATTATGTGAGCGAAGGGCACTGCCACCTCCGAAGACGGCGGACACACCTCCGGTGTACACCCCCGCGCCCCCGCCCGCGAACGCCGGCTCGGCCGGCGCGTGCGGCACGGGATAATGGCCGGATCCGAGCGCCCGGCGCAGCCGGTACTCGTCCAGCGGCCCCGCGAACGCCATGCCCTGCCCGTGGGTGCAGCCCATCGCGCGCAGCGCGACCACCTGTTCCGGCAGGTCCACGCCCTCGGCGACCGACTGCAGGCCGAGATCGCCGGCGATGCGGAGCAGCCCGCTGGTGATCTTGTGCAGCCGTGCGGACTCCACGACGCCCTCGACCAGACCGCGGTCGAGCTTGAGTACGTCCACGGGCAGCCGCCTCAGGGCCGTGATCGCCGCGTAGCCGCTCCCGAAGCCGTCCAGCGCGATCCGCACGCCGAGCCGGTTGAGCGCGGTCAGGCGCCGCTCCAGCTCCTCGAGCGAGGTCCTCGGGTCGGTGTCGGACAGCTCGACGACCAGTGCGCCGGGCGGCAGCCCGTGCCGGGTCAGCAGCGCCTCCACGGAGCCGAGCGGCACCGAGCGGTCCAGCAGCCGCCGGGCGCTCATCCGCACGGCCACCGGCACCACGGTCCCGGTGGCGGCCCGCTCTGCGGCCTGCTCCACGGCCTCCTGGAGGATCCAGCGGTCCAGCTCGGCGGTCTTGTCGCCGTCCTCGGTCACCCGCAGGAACTCGGCCGGGGTGAACAGCACCCCTTGGGAGGAGCGCCAGCGCGCCTGCGTCGAGACGGAGGTGATCCGGCCGCTCTTCAGACAGACCACCGGCTGGTGCAGCAGCGCGAACTCGCCGTCGTGCAGCGCGGCGCGCAGCCGTGTGGCCAGCTCCGCCTTGCGTACGACGTCCTGCTGCATCTGCGGCTTGTACAGCTCGACGCGGCCCTTCCCGGCCGACTTCGCGCGGTACATCGCCAGGTCGGCGTTGCGCAGCAACTCGCCCGCGCCGAGCCCCGTCTCGGCGAAGGCGACACCGATGGAGGCGTTGACCCGGACATCGTTGCCGTCGATGGCGTAGGGCTGGGAGAGGGTCACCCTGAGGCGGTCGGCGAGCTCCAGGATGTTGCGCTCCCGGGCGGCACGGTCACGGGTGCCGTCCCCGACGATCAGGGCCGCGAACTCGTCGCCGCCCAGCCGGGACGCGGTGTCCCCGTGCCGGACCGCGTCCTGGAGTCTGCGGGCGGCCTGGACGAGCAGTTCGTCCCCCGCCTGGTGTCCGATCGTGTCGTTGACGGCCTTGAAGCCGTCCAGGTCGATGAAGAGCACGGCCGTGCCGCGCAGGGCGGCGCCCCGGTCGGTGGAGCGGCGGCCGGACACGGCCTGCTGGACGCGCTTGGTGAACAGCGCCCGGTTGGGCAGGTCGGTGAGCGGGTCGTGCTCGGCGTTGTGCTGCAACTGAGCCTGCAGCCGCACTCTTTCGGTCACGTCCCGGCTGTTGAAGATCAGGCCGCCGTGATGCCGGTTGACGGTCGACTCGACGTTGAGCCAGCCGCCCTCGCCGGACCGGAAGCGGCACTCGATGCGTGTGGTGGCCTCCTCCAGCGGGCTGACGGCGAGGAACCGGCGCACCTCGTGCACCACACAGCCCAGGTCCTCCGGGTGGATCAGAGCGGCCAGCTCCGTGCCCACCAGCTCCTCGGCGGTCCGTCCGTAGACCCCGGCGGCGGCCGGGGAGACGTACCGGAGGATGCCGTTGGGTGCGGCGATCATGATGACGTCGCTGGAGCCCTGCACCAGGGAGCGGAAGTGGTTCTCCTTCTGCGCCAGTTCCTGGGTGAGGGTGATGTTGTCCAGCAGCATGATGCCCTGGCGGATGACGAGTGCCAGTACGACGGCACCCGCGGTGATCAGCACGACATGGTCGGGCTTGCGGCCGTTGAGGACGTTGTACAGGATGCCCAGGGTGCACACGGCGGCGGCGAGGTACGGGGTGAGCGCGGCGAGCGAACCGGTGAGCGGCCGTCCGGCCGGGTACCGGGTGTGATCGCCTCCCGGTGCCGGCGCGGGCACGTACGGGTGGCCCGTGCTGCGCTGTCCGGGCACGTGCTCGTGGACCACGCGCGTGTACCCGTCCGGTACGTGCCGCTCGCCGTCCTGTGCTCCCGGGCGCCGTGGGGCGGCCCAGGGGGCGTAGGCGAGCAGCAGCGAACCGGCGAACCAGCCCGCGTCCAGCAGCTGTCCGGAGCGGTAGCTGCTGTGCAGCAGCGGCGAGGTGAACAGCGCGTCGCACATCACGGTCAGGGCGAGCGCGCCGATCGCCGTGTTCACCGCCGTGCGGTTGCCCGGGGAGCGGCGGAAGTGCAGCGCGAGCACCATGCTGACGAGCGCGATGTCGAGCAGCGGGTACGCGAGGGACAGCGCGGTGTGCGCCACGCTCGGCCCGTCGAACCGGGCCGCCTGGGCGAGTGCGAGGCTCCACGACAGGGTGAGCAGCGAGCCGCCGATCAGCCAGGCGTCCAGCGACAGGCAGATCCAGCCCGCCCGGCTCACGGGCCGTTTGGCGAGGACCAGCAGACCCACGATGGCGGGAGGCGCGAAGCACAGGAAGAACAGGTCGGCGTAGCTCGGGCTGGGCACGGGGCGCCCCAGCACGACCTCGTACCACCCCCAGACCGCGTTGCCCAGGGCCGCCATCGCCGAGGAGAGCGCGAACAGCAGCCAGGCCGGCCGGAAGCGGACCCGCGGGCTGCGGGCGTAGAGGAAGCAGGAGACGGCGGCGGCGCCCGCCGCCGCGCTCAGCCCGAAGTCGCCCATGATCAGCGCGATCCGGCCGGAGCCCCAGTCGAAGGTGGACCCGATGGCATAGGCGCCGCAGGCCAGGGCGAGGACGAGCTGATGGACCAGCCGCGGTCCGTCGCCGACGGCCGGCGGACGGGACGGCACGGGTGCCCCCGGCGACTGTGCCACGTACAGCGCGCCCTCGAGGGTGGTGGTCACGGAGGGCGGCGCGTTCACCGGGGCCTCCCGGTCCCTGCCGCCCCCGGGTCCCGTGGGTCCCGGTGCGCATGCCTCCTGCGGCCGCCCGGCTTGCGGTGGTGGCTGTGATGGTTCGTGTGGTGGCCGTGTCTGCGCGCCGCCGAGCGCCAGGGTCGCCGTCGGCGGCTCCGCCGCGTCGGATCGTTCGTCCATAGGCCGTGCATCGCCCGTCGCCCCCCTCACAAAATCTGAAATGTCCATCCCCGGCGCCAAAAGTCAGCGGCGCAGCCCCTGTCGGGACGATACACCAGGATCGTCACTCAGGGACATAGCTTCTCTACGCTCCGTGACGATCAGTGGAGGTGCGAGTACGGCCCGCGTCCGAAGGATTGCAGAGGGTGCCGGAAAGCGGATTACGCCCCCGTTGTGAGGATCACGTTCCGCAGGGGCTCCCGGTTCACGAAGCGGGTCAACTGGTCCACGAGCAGCCGCTTTGCGCGCGGCAGGAAGGCCGAGCTCGGCCCGCCCACGTGCGGGCTGATGAGCACGCCGGGCGCCTGCCACAAGGGATGTCCCGGCGGCAGCGGCTCGGGATCGGTCACGTCCAGGGCCGCGGTGATGCGCCCGTTCTCCAGCTCCGCGAGCAGTGCCTTGGTGTCGACGACGGGCCCTCGGGCGACGTTCACGAGCAGCGCCCCGTCCTTCATCCGGCCCAGGAATTCGGCGTCGGCCAGGCCTCGGGTGTCCTCTGTCAAGGGCGTGGAAAGGATCACGACATCGGCGTCCGGAAGCAGTGAGGGCAATTCGGTGAGCGGGTGCACCAGACCGCGCGCCGTGGTGCGCTGGGAGCGCGCGACGCGCGCCACCCGCGCCACTTCGAAGGGTGCGAGCCGGTCCTCGATGGCGGTGCCGATGGCGCCGTAACCCACGATGAGGACGTTCTTGTCGGCGAGGGAGGGGCGGAAGCCGCCCTGCCAGTGGCCCTCCTGCTGGGCCCGGACGAACCCGGGGATGCCGCGCAGGGAGGCCAGGGTCAGGGTCAGCGCGAGTTCGGCCGTGCTCGCCTCGTGCACACCGCGCGCGTTGCACAGCCGGACGCCGGGCACGATGGCCGACAGCCGGGCGGTGATGTCGTCGACGCCCGCGGTGAGCGTCTGGATGACGCGGACGTTGGTCAGATGCTCCAGCGGGCGCACCTTGACCGGCCACCGCTTCATGTACGGCACCACGTACAGGACGCAGTCCGCGGGGTCGCCGGGAAACGCCTGGTCGCCGTCCTCGCCCCCGTCCCAGAACAGGTACCTGGGCCCTGCGGGAAGCCCCTCGATCTCCTCCGGCGCGATGGGAAGCCACACGTCTGCACTCATGGCAGGAGGCTATGTCAGTCGTACAGGTGTGCAGAGGTTAGGTTGGGGCCCAGGAGAGGGAGGTTCACGAGCAGGTGGAGCGCAGGACGATCGGCGCGGGGGCGCTCGCGGTGGGGGCCGTCGGACTCGGGTGCATGCCGATGAGCTGGGCGTACAGCGGTTCCCGGCAGCGGGGCGACGAGTCGCTCAGAACGGTGCACCGGGCGCTGGACCTGGGCTCGGCCCTCCTGGACACGGCCGACATGTACGGCCCGTTCACCAACGAGCTGCTGCTGGGCCGGGTGCTGAAGGAACGGCGCCGGGACGCCTTCGTGTCGACGAAGGTGGGGCTGCTCGTGGGCGAGCAGCACATCGTGGCCAACGGCCGCCCGGGATATGTGAAGCGGGCCTGCGACGCCTCGCTGCGGCGCCTGCAGACGGATGTGATCGACCTCTACCAGCTGCACCGCGCCGACCCGGAGGTCCCCGTCGAGGAGACGTGGGGTGCGATGGCCGAGCTGGTGCAGGCGGGCAAGGTACGGGCGCTGGGCCTGAGCGCGATGGGCGCGCGCGGCGGGCGCCGCTCCGGGTCCCTGCACGACGCGACCCTGCGCCAGCTCCAGCGGATGCAGCAGGTCTTCCCGGTGACCGCGGTGCAGGCCGAGCTGTCGGTGTGGTCGCCGGAGGCGCTGGACGCGCTGCTGCCGTGGTGCGCGGCGCGGGGCGTGGGCTTCCTGGCGGCGATGCCGCTGGGCAACGGCTTCCTGACCGGCACGCTCACCCCGGGCGAGGGCTTCGAGCCGGACGACCTGCGCGCCCGCCACCCTCGTTTCACGGCCGAGATGATGGCGGCCAACCAGCCGATCGTCGCCGGTCTGCGCCGCGTCGCCCGCCGGCACGGCGAGGACGTCACCGCGGCCCAGGTGGCCCTGGCCTGGGTGCTCGCCCAGGGCCGTCATGTGATTGCGCTTCCCGGCACCAAGCGGGAGCGCTGGGCCGAGGAGAACGCGGCCGCGGCCGCCGTGCGGCTGAGCGCGGAGGACCTGGCGGAGGTGTCCCGGCTGCCGGCCGCGCAGGGGTCCTGGGACTGAGCGGTTCCGCATGCGGTTCTCGCGGACCGGGAACCCGGGTGGGGCGAGCGGTGTATGAGAGGGAGAGGCTGTCGTAGGACCGCCGCTGTCGAAAGGGACCATGATCGTGCAACGTCGAGCTGTGACGGCCGTGTTGGCCGTGTCCGCGCTCCTGCTGACGGCGGGCTGCTCCTCCGGCGGCGGTGGCTCGCCGGCCGCTCGCGGGAGTACGACATCACCGGGTGCCGCCGCCTCCTCCGCCCGGGCCACCGAGTCGGCTCCACCGGCCAAGGGCTCGGTGAAGGTGCTGCGCACGGTGGCCGAGGGCCTGAAGACACCCTGGGGCCTGGCCCCGCTCCCCGGTGGCGGCCTGCTGGTCTCCTCCCGGGACGACGGCACGATCACCCGGATCGACGAGAAGACGGGCCGGAAGACCGAGCTGGGCACGGTCTCCGGGGTCTCCCCGGCCGGCGAGGGCGGCCTGCTGGGCATCGCCCTGTCGCCCGACTACGCCTCGGACCACATGATCTACGCCTACTTCACCTCGGCGTCGGACAACCGCATCGTCCGGATGCTGTACGACGAGCAGAAGCCGGCCGGCGAGCAACTGGGCGCGCCCGACACCGTCTTCAAGGGCATCCCCAAGGGGATCATCCACAACGGCGGCCGCATCGCCTTCGGCCCCGACAAGATGCTCTACGCGGGCACCGGCGAGAGCGGAGACCGCGGCCTGGCCCAGGACAAGGAGTCCCTGGGCGGCAAGATCCTGCGCCTGACCCCGGAGGGCGAGCCGGCCCCCGGCAACCCGTTCCCCGACTCCCCGGTGTACTCGTACGGCCACCGCAACGTCCAGGGCCTGGCCTGGGACCCCGAACAGCGCCTGTTCGCCTCGGAGTTCGGACAGGACACCTGGGACGAGCTGAACGCGATCAAGCCGGGCGACGACTACGGCTGGCCGGACGCCGAGGGCAAGTCCTCCGACGCCGGCGTCCACAACCCGATAGCCCAGTGGCACACCGACGATGCCTCCCCCAGCGGTATCGCCCAGGTCAACGGCGTGGTCTGGATGGCCGGCCTCAAGGGACAACGCCTGTGGCGCATTCCCCTGCAGGGCACCAGCGCCTCGGCAGCCCCCCAGTCCTTCCTCAAGGGTGAGTACGGCCGCCTGCGCACGGTGGTTGCCGCGGGCGGCGACAAGATATGGCTGGTCACGAGCAACACGGACGGCCGCGGGACGCCCAGGAAGGGGGACGACCGGGTGCTGGAGGTGGAGGTGAAGTAGCGCCGGGTCTCATCGCCCGCTCACTCGTCGTCGTCCCCGGGTTGCGTATCGGTGGAAGGCTGCTTGGGCGGGCGTACGACGACCTTTCCCGATGCGAGATCTATGGGCCCCCGGCCGGGGTCGTTGTCCCCGACGTCCTCCCGGCTCAGCTCCAGACGCTTCTCCTCGTCGTGGGTGTGTTTGCGACCGGGTGCGAACAGTTCCTCGAAGGCGTTGAACACGGCTTCTCCCCCCTGCCGGTTTCCTCCAGCGTACGTCTCAGCCCGCCGTAGGGGCGGTGAGCGTGTCGGCCGGGAACAGGCCCAGCCGATGCGCCACCGCCGCTGCCTCTCCCCGGCCCGAGACACCGAGCTTGGACAGGATGTTGGAGACGTGGACGCTCGCGGTCTTCGGGGAGATGAAAAGTTCCTCGGCTATCTGGCGGTTGGTGCGGCCGGCCGAGACCAGACGGAGGACGTCCCGTTCCCTGCTGGTGAGGCCGAGTGCCTGTGCCGGGTCGGCGGGTGCGAGGGCCCCCCGTGGGGTGCGGGCGAGGGTGAGGCGGGCGCGCTGGGCGAGCCGGGTGACCGCGTCGGCGAGCGGGCGGGCGCCGAGGTGGTCGGCGACGGCCCCGGCGAGCCTGAGCAGCTCCACGGCCCGGTCGCGCTCGTCCTCACCGCCGTGGGCGAGCAGGGCCTGCGCGAGGCGGTGGCGGACCCGGGCGAGGTCGTAGGGGCGGTCCAGGCACTCGAAGGAGCTGACCACCGGTGCCCAGGTGTCGACGGTGTCCCTGCTCTCGGCCCGGTCCAGTTCCGCACGGGTCCACCGGCTGTAGGCCGCCCACAGGGGTACGCCGGTGGTGAGCCTGCGGGTGGCCTCGGAGAGGCGGTCGAGCAGCTCGGCGCGGCCGGGCTCGGCGGCGGGCACGGTGCGGGCGTCGGCCTCGGCGATGGCGGCGGCCAGCAACAGGGGCCAGGCGTAGCGGTGGGTGCCGGGCGGGAAGCCGGCCTCCACGGCGGTGAGCAGTTCGGCGCGGGCGTCGAGGATCCGGCCCTCCTCGGCGGCGACTCCGACGGTGATGCGGGCGAGGGGCAGCCCCTGCTGGGGCATCGGGTCGTGGGCGCCGAAGCGGGTGCGGGCGGTGGCCAGTTGGCGGCCGGCCTCGGCGATGTCACCGCGGGCCAGAGCGAGGTTCGCCAGGCGCAGGGCGCCCGCGCCCTGGGGTTTGGCACTGTGGCCGATGCGCATCGCCTGCCCGGCGGCCTCGGCGGCCTCCTCCCACCGGCCGAGCGCGTACAGCGTGTCGGAGAAGTTGCCCCACACCCATGCCTGGGAGTCGAGCAGCCCGAATCTGCGGGTGAGGGCGATGCCTTCGCGCAGGATGGGCTCGGCCTCCCGGTCGCGGCCGACGGCCTGCAGCGTGGCCGGCAGGTTCACATAGGCGCGGCCCACCACATGGGTCACGCCCTCCGTCAGGGCGTGCTCCTTGACGTGCCGCATCTCCGCGAGCCCGGCCTCCACGTCGCCGGCGTCCACCGTGAGGCCGCCCAAAGTGAGGCGGGCGTTGAGCTCGATCTCGCGGGCACCCACCATCCGCGCATACTCGACGGCGCGCTCGGCGGCCGCGAAGGCCTCGGACCCGGGTCGGTGCAGCATGGACCAGCTGGCGGCCTCCGCCAGCACCTCGGCGTGCACCTCCGAGGGCCGCAGACCCCGCACCAGCTCCTGCGCGGTGGCCAGTTCCTGCCATCCGTCGCCTCGGGCCAGCACCTGGACCACACGGGAGCGCTGCACCCAGAACCAGGCGGCGCGCAGGGGATCCGGTTCGTCCTCCAGCAGCCGCAGCGCCCGCTTGATGATCTTCAGGGCGCGTTCGCGTTCCCCGCCGAAGCGGCCCGCGATCGCCGCCTCGGCCATCAGGTCGAGATAGCGCAGCGGCGTGGTCGCCGGGTCGCAGCCGCAGGGCGGGTAGACGTCGGTGTAGTCGACCGGGCGCAGGGCGGAGCGGACCTCCTCGGGGGCGGTGTCCCACAGCTCCATCGCCCGCTCCAGGAGCCGCAGTTGCTCGGTGTAGGCGTGCCGGCTGCGGGCGACGACGGAGGCGTCCAGGACGGCGGGCAGGGCCCGGGCGGCGTCATGGGCGTGGTACCAGTAGCTGGCCAGGCGCATCACGCGTGCGTCGGCGGGGACGAGCGTGGGGTCGCCCTCGACTGCCTCGGCGTAGCGGCGGTTGAGGCGGGAACGTTCCCCGGGCAGCAGGTCGTCGGCGACCGCCTCGCGGACCAGGGCGTGCCGGAAGCGGTAGCCGTCGCCCTGCGGGGTCGCGGTGAGGATGTTGGCTCCCACGGCGGCCCGCAGCGCCTCGATGAGGTCGTCCTCGGTGAGCCGGGCGACGGCGGCGATCAGCCGGTACTCCACGGTGGAGCCGCCCTCGGCGACGATCCGGGCGACCCGCTGGGCGCTCTCGGGCAGCGTCTCGACCCGGACCAGGAGCAGATCGCGCAGGGAGTCGGTGAGGCCGGTGCAGCAGCCCTCGCAGGCGGCGACGGCGAGTTCCTCGACGAAGAAGGCGTTGCCGTCGGAGCGTTCGAAGATCTCGTCGACCTGGGCCGGGTCGGGTTCGGCGGCGAGGATGCCGGCGATCTGGCGGGCGACCTCCGCGCGGGTGAAACGGGCGAGTTCCAGCCGGTGGACGGTGCGCAGCCGGTCGAGTTCGGCGAGCAGGGGGCGCAGCGGGTGGCGTCGGTGGATGTCGTCCGCGCGGTAGGTGGCGAGGACGAGGATGCGGCCGGTGCGCAGGGTGCGGAAGAGGTAGGCGAGGAGGTGGCGGGTGGAGGCGTCGGCCCAGTGCAGGTCCTCCAGGACGAGCACGACGGTGTGCTCAGCGGCGACGCGCTCCAGCAGCCGGACCGTGAGTTCGAACAGGCGGGCCATGCCCTGCTCGTCATGGCGGCTGGAGGTGGCCTCCCCCAGCTCGGGCAGCAGCCGGGCCAGTTCCTCCTCCTGTCCGGCCCCGGCGGCGGTGAACTCCGCGGGCAGGGCGTCGCGCAAGGCGCGCAGCGCGGTGGAGAACGGGGCGAAGGGCAGCCCGTCGGCGCCGATCTCCACACAGCCGCCCACGGCGACCACGGCGGCCGAGCGGCAGGCGGCCATGGCGAACTCCTCGACGAGGCGGGTCTTGCCGACCCCCGCCTCACCGCCGAGCAGCAGCGCCTGCGGCTCCCCCGCGGCGGCACGGGCGAGCGCGTCGTTCAAGGTGGCCAACTCGTCGGTGCGGCCGACGAACACGGGACTGACGGACCTGGTCTCCACGGGCCCGAGCATCGCACGAGGGCCGGACGGCACGGCACCCGTTTTCCACAGTTGCGGTGCGATGGTCCTACCAAAGGGTGGGACGGTCGTAGGGACAGGCGAAAGGGTCGTACGACGCTCCGGGAGAGTCGTACGACCCTGGGACGGACGGCGGCCGACCCCCGTGCGGCCGCCGTCCGTGCTGCCGGCTCCCGCCGGACCGGCGCTCACGCGGTGCGCGGGAGCCGGTGCCGGCGGGGGCGGTCGGTATGGGTCTCGGCAGCCGCGGTGCTGTCCTGGGCAGCCGCCGTGCGGCGGGCGGTGCGGCGGGAGCGGCGGACCTCGCGGGCGAGGCGCTCCTGTGCGGCCTCCTGGCGCAGCTCGGCGGAACGCATCCGATGGAGTTCGAACTCGAACATGGCCCGTCCTTCGGGAGAGGTGGTTTCGTTCATCGCTTTCCGCGATGCCTCTACCTTCGTCTCCCAGGCGGGTGCGCCACATCGGGAGAGTTCCGCATCTTCACGCGTGTGGCCGGCCCTGGATGCGCGTAAGGGGCCTCAGGGGCTCCGTAAGGTACTCACGGATTCCCTAAGGCCCCTGGGGACCTGCGGTTCTTCAGCCGGTCGAGGGCAGGGCGAGCAGCGCGTCGGAGTACTTCAGGACGGCCAGGACCAGGCCGAGGACGCCGAGCGAGACGCCCGCCCAGGCGACGGACTTGATCCAGGCGGCCTGCGGGCGGCCCGGGGCGCCGAACGCGGGCCGGGCGAGCACCACCACGCCGGTGATCAGCGCGGCGAGCGCGAACAGGCCGGCCCACAGCGCGGTGGTGTGCCACGCGTCGCCGTAGACCTCCTTGACCTGCTGGGCGACGCTCGCGGTGGACGAGGTCTTCAGCTGGCCGACGAGGGTCTCACGGGCGGCGGCGACCGTGCCGATCCAGCCGCCGCTGAGCGAGACCAGGCCCAGCGCGGCGGAGACCACGGCACCGGCACCCTGGCCGACCCCGGAGGGGGCCTTCTCCTCCGGCGCCTCCTCGGACCCCTCGGGTGCCGTCTCGGTCCCGCCCTCCTCGGCCGGCCGGCCGTCCGGTTCCGCACCGTCCGCTGCGGCGTCGGCGGCCGCGGCCGCCGTTGCCTCCTCCGGTGCCTGCTCGTCGTCGGTCTTGGTGACGTCCTGTGTCTTCGTTGCCATGCCCGGCACCGTACGGACGCTGTCTGAGAGGTCTCTTAATGATCGCTGTGAGCGCTACGCGCGCGCGGCACGCCAATCGGCGGCCAGCACCGACCAGATCTCGGTGTCCGTGCGCACGCCCCGGTGCGGGTAGTTCTCCCTGAGGACGCCCTCACGGGTCATGCCGAGCCGCCGGGCCACCTTGATGCTGGGCTCGTTGGCCGACGACACCTGCCACTCCACCCGGTGCATGCCGCGCTCGTCGAACGCCCAGTCCAGCAGTACCCGCAGGCCGCGCGTCACGAGTCCGCGCCCGGCCGCCGCCGGTTCCAGCCAGCAGCCGGCCTCGCAGACGCCGCTCGGGGTGTCCCACACGCGAAAGAGCAGACCGCCCACCAGCTTCCCGTCCAGCCACACCCCGTGCAGGCTGCCGGCGTCGGCGGCGCGTTTGTCGGCGTACGAGCGCAGGTAGGCGCGGGCGGCGTCCAGGTCGGTCACCACGTCCGGCAGACCGATGTGGCGGCCGATGAACTCCCGCCCCCGGTCGATGTTGGCGAGCAGCTCGGCCGCGTGCCACACCTCAAGGGGCCGCAGTTCGGCGCCGTCCTCACCCAGGGACATCGCGTACATCGTGCTGCTGCTCCTCCCGCAGTTCCGCCACCGAGACCCTGCTCAGCCTCTCATGGGCGGCGCGGCACCCCGGCGGCTCGATGCAGGCGGAAGGTGATCGACCGCCGCGTGGGCTCTGTCGCACCTGGAGCACTTCGGATGTTTCGGGATGCTTCAGTCGAACTGGTCGCCGAGCGCCATGATCATCGTCCCCACGATCAGCATCCACAGCGCGCGTCGGGTACGGCCCCGGGAGCCGAGGACGGCGGCGACGGCGCACACGGCGGCACCGAGGCCGTAGGCGGCGGGCACCAGGGCCGGGGCGGAACCGGTGAGGCGGAGCAGCGCGGCAGCCAGTCCCGCGAGGGTGAGCAGAACTCCGGCGCCGGCCGCGACAAAGCGGGCCCGGCGGGCGTCCGAGACGTGGTCCGCCGCGTCCTCCGCCTCGGTTATGACGGGGTCGGTGTCGGAATCGGTGCGTCCACTCATGGCAGGGCGAGCGTAGCGCGTCCGGCTGGGACACCAGGCGCGGGGCCGTGCCCCTGGCGAACGGACGGGACCGCACGCGCTGTGGCTGCTGGACGGACCGGCGCCCGTGCGGGCTACCCGGTCGTGGGGCGCCGCAGGCAGCGGTACGGCCCCGGAGGTGGTACCTCCGGGGCCGTACCGAGCGGGGACTCAGCCCTCGCTCACACCCAGCTTCTCCAGGATCAGTTCCTTGACGCGGGCCGCGTCGGCCTGCCCCCGGGTCGCCTTCATGACCGCGCCGACCAGGGCGCCGGCCGCGGCCACCTTGCCACCGCGGATCTTGTCGGCGACGCCCGGGTTGCCGGCGATGGCCTCGTCGACGGCCGTACCAAGGGCCGAGTCGTCGGAAACCACCTTGAGACCGCGCTTCTCGACGACCTCGTCCGGGGTGCCCTCGCCCGCGAGGACGCCCTCGATGACCTGGCGGGCCAGCTTGTCGTTCAGTTCGCCGGAGTTCACCAGCTCGGTGACCCGGGCGACCTGCTCCGGCGTGATGGACAGCTCGTCCAGCGCCTTGCCCGACTCGTTGGCACTGCGCGCCAGTTCGCCCATCCACCACTTGCGGGCGGAGGCCGCGTCGGCCCCGGCGTCGATCGAGGCGACGATCGGGTCCAGCGCACCGGCGTTGAGGATCGCCTGCATGTCGGTGGCCGAGATGCCCCAATCCGCCAGCAGGCGGTTGCGGCGGGCCAGCGGCATTTCGGGCAGCCCCGCCCGGATCTCCTCGACCCACTCGCGCGAGGGGGCCACCGGCACCAGGTCCGGCTCGGGGAAGTACCGGTAGTCCTCGGCTTCTTCCTTCACTCGGCCCGAGGTGGTCGACCCCGTGTCCTCGTGGAAGTGGCGGGTCTCCTGGACGATCGTCCCGCCGCCGTTCAGCACGGCCGCGTGCCGCTGGATCTCGAAGCGGGCCGCTCGCTCGACGGAGCGCAGCGAGTTGACGTTCTTGGTCTCGCTCCGCGTGCCGAACTTCGCGGCGCCCTTGGGCATCAGCGACAGGTTCACGTCGCAGCGCATCTGGCCCATCTCCATACGGGCCTCGGAGACGCCGAGCGCCTTGATGAGCTCGCGCAGCTCACGGACGTAGGCGCGCGCGACCTCGGGGGCACGCTCGCCGGCGCCGACGATCGGCTTGGTGACGATCTCGATGAGCGGGATGCCCGCGCGGTTGTAGTCCAGCAGGGAGTGGGACGCGCCGTGGATACGGCCCGTGGCGCCGCCGACGTGCGTCGACTTGCCGGTGTCCTCCTCCATGTGGGCGCGCTCGATCTCCACGCGGAAGGTCTCGCCGTCCTCCAGCTGTACGTCGAGGTAGCCGTTGAAGGCGATCGGCTCGTCGTACTGGGAGGTCTGGAAGTTCTTCGGCATGTCCGGATAGAAGTAGTTCTTCCGGGCGAAGCGGCACCACTCTGCGATCTCGCAGTTCAGCGCGAGGCCGATCTTGATCGCCGACTCGATGCCGATCGCGTTGACGACCGGGAGCGCGCCGGGCAGGCCGAGGCAGGTCGGGCAGGTCTGCGAGTTGGGCTCGGCGCCCAGCTCGGTCGAACACCCGCAGAACATCTTGGTCTTGGTGCCGAGTTCGACATGGACCTCAAGGCCCATGACGGGGTCGTACGACGCCAGCGCGTCCTCGTACGACTCCAGGTCGGTCGTGGTGGTCACGGTGAAAACTTCCCTCTCAGCCCAGCAGGACGTCGTCGTCGCCCAGCCGCTTCAGCTCGCGGTAGAGGATGGCGAGGCCGGTGACGATCGCGACGGCGGACACGGTGGCGTCGATCAGCCGCAGTGTGTCGTGCTCGGCACGCGCCTTCTTGATCTGCTTGGCCACACCGAACGCGCCGAACGCGGTCCCGGCCATCGACAGGTACGTGCCGGACTTCGACTTCTTGAAGCCCTTGGCCTTGTTCAGTGCACTCACAGCGACGGAGCCTCCTCGAGCAGCGGGTGCCCCCACTTTTCCACGAAGGCGGCCTCGACGGCGGCACCCACCTTGTACAGCCGGTCGTCCTTGAGCGCCGGCGCGATGATCTGCAGCCCCACCGGAAGGTTGTCCTCCGGGGCGAGGCCGCAGGGCAGCGACATGGCCGCGTTCCCCGCCAGGTTGGTCGGGATGGTGCACAGGTCCGCGAGGTACATCGCCATCGGGTCGTCGGCGCGCTCGCCGATCGCGAACGCGGTGGTCGGGGTCGTCGGCGAGACGATCACGTCGACCTGCTCGAAGGCCTTCTCGAAGTCGCGCGTGATGAGCGTGCGGACCTTCTGCGCGGAGCCGTAGTAGGCGTCGTAGTAGCCGCTCGACAGGGCGTAGGTGCCGAGCATGATGCGGCGCTTGACCTCGGGGCCGAAGCCCGCCTCACGGGTGAAGGAGGTGACCTCCTCGGCGGAGTGCGTGCCGTCGTCGCCGGTCCGCCGGCCGTAGCGCAGGCCGTCGAAGCGGGCGAGGTTGGAGGAGCACTCGGACGGGGCGATCAGGTAGTACGCCGACAGGGCGAGGTCGAAGGACGGGCAGTCCAGCTCGACGATCTCGGCGCCCAGCTCCTTGAGCAGCGCGACGGACTCGTCGAAGCGCTGGATGACGCCGGCCTGGTAGCCCTCGCCGCGGAACTGCTTGACCACTCCGACCCGCATGCCCTCGACGCTGCCGTTGCGCGCGGCCTCGACCACCGGCGGGACCGGGGCGTCGATGGAGGTGGAGTCGAGCGGGTCGTGCCCGGCGATGACCTCGTGCAGCAGGGCCGCGTCCAGGACCGTACGGGCGCAGGGACCGCCCTGGTCGAGGGAGGACGAGAACGCCACCATGCCGAAGCGGGAGACCGCTCCGTACGTCGGCTTCACGCCGACCGTGCCCGTGACGGCGGCCGGCTGGCGGATGGAGCCGCCGGTGTCGGTGCCGATGGCCAGCGGGGCCTGGAAGGAGGCGAGAGCGGCGCTGGAGCCGCCGCCGGAGCCGCCGGGGATCTTGGTGAGGTCCCAGGGGTTGCCGGTCGGCCCGTAGGCGCTGTTCTCGGTGGAGGACCCCATGGCGAACTCGTCCATGTTGGTCTTGCCGAGGATGACGACGTCGGCGGCCTTCAGCCGCTTGGTGAGCGTCGCGTCGTACGGCGGGATCCAGCCCTCGAGGATCTTCGAGCCGACGGTCGTGGGCACGCCCTCGGTGGTGAAGATGTCCTTGAGCGCGAGCGGGACGCCGGCCAGCGGGCCGAGCTTCTCGCCGCGGGCCCGCTTCTCGTCCACGGCGCGCGCCTGGGCGAGGGCGCCCTCGCGGTCGACGTGCAGGAAGGCGTGGACCTTCTCGTCCACGGCCTCGATGCGGGCGAGGTGGGCCTCGGTCACCTCGACGGCCGTCAGCTCGCCGGAGGCGATCTTCTCGGCGGTCTCGGCGGCCGTGAGCTTGATGATGTCCGTCATGGTCAGTCCTCCCCCAGGATCTGCGGCACCTTGAAACGCTGCTGCTCCTGGGCCGGGGCGCCGGAGAGCGCCTGCTCGGGGGTGAGCGAGGGACGGACCTCGTCCGCGCGCATGACGTTCGTCAGCGGCAGCGGGTGGGAGGTCGGCGGTACGTCTTGGTCGGCGACCTCGCTGACGCGTGCGACCGCGCCGATGATGTCGTCCAGCTGTCCCGCGAAGTGGTCGAGTTCTTCGGGCTTCAGCTCCAGACGCGCCAGCCGGGCGAGGTGGGCGACCTCCTCGCGCGTGATGCCAGGCATGCAGCGATCCTCTGGGGTGAGTGTGTGTGGTTTGGGCTCAATCCTATGGGGCGGGGCCCCGTGCCCGTTAAACGGTTTCCCGGGGCCCCGTCTCGGCCTCGGCTTCTCAGCCTCGGCGCCCGTCCCAGGCCTCGCTCCTCATGAAGTGGTTGTCGTACAGCTCCTGCACGTCCAGGAGGCTCTCCGGGGCGGCTTCACCGAGGGCGACACGCTGGAGGTGGCGGAAGTATTCGAAGCGCTCGACGCCCGGCGTGATGACGATGAGCAGGTCGGCGTCGGCGCCGGGTACGGCGGCGAAGGCGTGCGGCTTGCCGGGCGGGACGATGACGAGATCGCCCGGGCCCGCGGTGACGACGTCGTCGCCGGAGAGGATGTCGGCGGCGCCGTCCAGCAGGAAGAACATCTCGGCGGAGTTGTCGTGCCGGTGCGGCTTGGCGCCGTCGGCGCCGGCCGTGAGGGTGATGCGCTGGGTGGACAGGGCGCCACCGGTCCGGCTGCTGTCGGCCAGCAGGCGCACGGTGGTGGGCGCGCGGCCGACGACTTCGGCCTCGGCGTCCCGGACGATCACGGACTCGTCGAACTTCGGAACGATCAGCGACATGCTTCAGACCCCCGGTGATGATGCTGACGTGGTCAGACGAGGAACAGCAGTGCGGCGCTGATGAGTACAACGACCGCCGTGGCGAAGTGGATCCCGAAAGCCACGGCCTTTGCGCCGCCGCTGCGCAGGACTATCAGCGTGTCGCCGAGCGGGACAAGGGCCACGCAGACCATGAACCAGGCCTCGGCGTGCGCTCCGGCGAAGGCCAGCAGCGCCAGACCCAGCAGGCCGAAGGTGCCGTCTCTCAGACCCTTGACCGTGAGGTAGGCGCCGGCGTCGCCGTCCGGCCGGGCGGGGACGCCGTAGCCGGTCGCGGCGGGGCCGGGCTGGAACAGGAACCGGTACCCGAGGAACACGCAGAACAGGTCGAGCACAACAGCCAGGGTGTACGCGGTGACCGTCACGTCTTCTCTCCTTGCTAGCAGCGCTAGGGACAAGAGCGAAGCTAGCAGAGCGTCGACAGAATTGCTAGCGGTGCTAGAATCACGGTCATGTCGATCCAGACGCGCCGGGAGCGCGAACGAGCGGAACGCGAGCGGCTGATCGTCACAGCCGCACGGGAGCTGGCGGAGGCGGAGGGCTGGGACGCGGTGACCACGCGCCGGCTGGCCGCCGAGATCGAGTACAGCCAGCCGGTCCTCTACAGCCACTTCAAGGGCAAGGACGCGATCATGGCCGCGGTCGCGGTGCAGGGCTGCGCGGATCTGGCGGTGGAGCTGCGGGCGGCGCGCGCGGCGGCACCGGGCGCGCGGGAGTCACTGGCGGCGGTGGCGCGGACGTACACGTCCTTCGCCCGGCGACGGCCGGCCCTCTACGACGCGATGTTCACCCACCTGGTCGATCTGCCGTTCGCCACGGCCCAGGCCCCGGCGCCCCTGCGGGAGGCGTTCGGCGAGCTGTTCCAGGCGGTGGAGCCGATCGCCGTCGAGGGCGACGATCCGGGCCTCCTGACGGAGACGTTCTGGGCGGCCCTGCACGGCCTGGCGACCCTGATGCGCAGCGGACGCCTGCCGGAGGAGGGCCATGAGACGCGGCTGGCCCTGCTGATCGGACACTTCACGGGCAGCTGAGTACCCGCGGTCGCCGGCGGCGAGCAGCCCCACGGGAAGGGCATCCGTCCGGCCGAGGTGAACGGGCCGGCGGGAAAAGTCCCGGGAAACCGGGAAAGCTATTCGGCGGCCGGCAGCGCGGCGCGCGGTCGCTGCCAGCCGCGGGAGCCCCGGGCCAGCAGCCATGCCGTCGCCTCCTCCGGGGGCATCGCCGCGGCGACCAGCCACCCCTGCACCGCGTCACAGCCGAGGTCCCGCAGCCGCTCCCAGGTCTCGTCGTCCTCCACACCTTCGGCGACGACCAGCAGCCCCAGCGAGTGCGCCAGGTCGACCGTGCAGCGCACGATCTCCGCGTCCTCGGTGTCCACGGCCAGCCGGGCCACGAAGGACCGGTCGATCTTCAGCTCGCTCACCGGCAGCCGGCGCAGATGCACCAGCGAGGAGTACCCGGTGCCGAAGTCGTCCAGGGACATCTTCACGCCGTGCCCGGTGAGCCCGGCGAGGGTGTCGGCGGCCCGCTGCGGATCCTCCAGCAGCACATGCTCGGTTATCTCCAGCTGGAGCGCGCCCGCGGGCACTCCGTGCCGGGCCAGCCGGGCGGCGACGGAGCCCGCGAAGCCGGGCGTGTGGACGTCGCGCGGGGAGACGTTCACCGCCACCGGCACCCGCAGCCCCTGGGCGCGCCACCGGGCGACCTGTGCGAGCGCGGTCTCCAGCACGTACTCCGTCAGATGGGGCATCAGCCCCGAGGACTCGGCGATCGCTATGAACTCGTCCGGCGGCACCTTCCCGCGCTCGGGATGCACCCACCGCACCAGCGCCTCGAGCCCGGCGACCTGTCCGTCGAAGCGGACTTTCGGCTGGTAGTGCAGCTCCACCTCCTGCGCGTCCAGCGCCCGGCGCAGATCGCCCAGCAGGCCCAGCCGGTCCGGGGTGTTGGAGTCCCGCTTGGACTCGTAGACCTCGACGCCCGTACGGTCCCGCTTCGCCTGGTACATCGCCACATCGGCCCGCCGCAGCAGCCCCTCGGCGTCCAGCGCGTGGTCGGGGAAGACGGCGACTCCCGCGCTGGCCTCCAGGACGAGGGTGAGCCCGTCGAGGTCGAGCGGGGAGCTGAGGGCGGCGACGAGACCTCGGGCGACACGCGTGGCCGACGTGGTGGAGTCGGCTACGGGCAGTAAGACGGCGAACTCGTCACCGCCGAGCCGGGCGGCCTCCGCGCCGCGCGGCAGGGCGACCCGGAGCCGGTCGGCTATCTGCAACAGCAGCCGGTCACCGGCGAGATGCCCCAGAGTGTCGTTCACCGACCGGAAACGATCGAGGTCGATCAGCATGAGGGCGGCGCGCGCGCCGATCCGCTCGGCGTCGTCGAGGGCGGTCCAGATCCGCTCCAGCAGCCACTGCCGGTTGGGCAGCCCGGTCAGCGGGTCGCGCAGCTGCTCCTCGGCACGGGCCCGGGCCATCCACAGCGTGGAGTCGAGGGCGATCAGCGGGATGGCGAACAGCGGAAGCAGGATCGGCCGGGCATCGGCGACCACGCACACCAGCGGGGCGATGCCGAGCAGTGCGACGGCGACCAGACCCTGTCTGACCAGGGCGGTCCGGGCGACGGTGGGCAGTCCGCCACCGCGCGGTGCGTGCAGGTACCACAGCAGGCCGCGGCTGACCGCGAGGTAGGCGGCCGCCACGAGCACCACCTCGGGTGCGGTGGTGATGCTCCATTTGTCGGGACTCCAGGGGTCCTCGACGGTCGGTATGCGCCCGAAGGAGCCGAGCAGCAGGGCGCCGGCGCTGATCCCGAGGATGTCCACCGCGCCGTGCAGCACGCCCTGCCGCCAGCGGTTACGCCTGGCTATGCCCACCAGGACGACGACGGTGAGGCTGACCATCCCGGCCGGCACCCAGCCGTACAGCAGCAGGACGGCGAGCGTGAGGGCGGCGCCGGAGCCGGTGCCGCCCCACCAGCGGGCGCGGCCGAGCATCACGAGATGGCCGACGATGATGCCGGTGAGGACGGCCAGCGACCAGCCGAGCGTGCCACCCGGGAAGAGCGCGTGGTTGCCGCTGAAGGCGCGGTAGAAGCCCGCGCCGAGGGCGAATCCGGCGGCGGCCACGAGGCCCGCGGGCAGCGCGGGCCAGGACGGATGCCGTTCGGATTCGGTACCGGGCAGCGCGGGGGCGGGCTCGATGGCCAGGGGGATCGGTGTGTGTGTCTCGGCGGCGGTGACCGGTCCGGTCTTACGTGATCGGGTGCCCGTGCGCTCGGCGCCCCGTCCGGTCCAGCGGCTCCCCCGCCACGCGCCCGCGCGGCGGCGCAGGCGCAGCCGTGAGTCCGGGGCGGCGCTCTCGGTCGGTTCCATTCCCGTCCCTCTCACAGCCGGCGGTGCCCACGCCACGCGGCCCGATGCCCGACAACCATCAGCGGCTCCGCGTTGAAGAAACCTTCCCCGCGCCCTTCGCGGGCAGGGGGATGCCCCAACCGCAGCTGGGCACGGCAGGTGCACACCTCAACAGTAGGCCGCAGAAGGCTTCCTCGGGCAGCGGTCGTCGACGGTTGCCCGAAAGCGCCCGGGCCACCCGTATGCAACTGATATGCGCCGAACAGGTGGCCTTCAACCGCTACTCCTCGGTCGGAAGCGCGACTTCGGCCGCCGCTTCGGGGCCCTGCTCCAGAAGGACACCGAAACCGTCCTCGTTCAGAACAGGAACCTTGAGCTGCATGGCCTTGTCGTACTTCGACCCCGGATTGTCACCTACAACCACAAACGAGGTCTTCTTCGAAACCGAACCGGTCACCTTCGCGCCACGACTCTGCAGGGCCTCCTTGGCGCCGTCCCGGGTGAAGTCCTCCAGCGTGCCGGTCACAACAACGGTGAGCCCCTCCAGCGGGCGCGGCCCCTCGTCCTCGCCGGACGACTGGTCCTCCAGCGGAACTCCGGCCGCCTTCCACTTGCGGACGATCTCGCGGTGCCAGTCCTCGGCGAACCACTCCTTGAGGGCGGCGGCGATGATGGCACCGACGCCGTCGGTGGCGGCCAGCTCCTCCTCGGTGGCCTGTTCGATGCGGTCGAGGGAGCGGAACTCGCGCGCGAGGGCCTGCGCCGCCACCGGGCCGACGTGCCGGATGGAGAGCCCGTTCAGGAAGCGGGCGAGCGGACGGGACTTGGCCGCCTCGATGTTCTCCAGCAGCGCGAGGGTGTTCTTCTTCGGCTCGCCCTTCTGGTTGGCGAAGACCGTGACGACCTTCTCCTCGCCGGTCTTGGGGTCCCGCTTGGGCAGGCCGCTGTCCGGGTCGAGGACGTACGCCTTGATGGGCAGGAGCTTCTCGACGGTCAGGTCGAACAGGTCGCCCTCGTCCACCAGCGGCGGGTCGGCAGGCTCCAGCGGGCGGGTGAGCGCGGCCGCGGCCACCTGGCCGAAGTTTTCGATGTCCAGGCTCTCGCGGCCCGCGAGATAGGAGACGCGCTCGCGCAACTGGGCCGGGCAGGTACGCGCGTTGGGGCAGCGGAGGTCGATGTCGCCCTCCTTCATGGGCCGCAGGGGCGTCCCGCACTCGGGGCACTCGCCCGGCATCACGAACTCCCGCTCGCTGCCGTCCCGTAGGTCGGCCACCGGGCCGAGGATCTCCGGGATGACGTCACCGGCCTTACGGATCACCACGGTGTCGCCGATGAGCACGCCCTTGGTCTTGACGACCTCCTGGTTGTGCAGGGTGGCGAACTCGACCTCGCTGCCCGCGACCGTGACCGGTTCGACCTGCGCGTACGGCGTGACGCGGCCGGTGCGGCCGACGCCCACCTTGATGTCGATGAGCTTGGTGTTGACCTCTTCCGGCGCGTACTTGTAGGCGATCGCCCAGCGCGGGGCGCGCGCGGTGGAGCCGAGGCGGCCCTGGAGCCGGATCTCGTCCAGCTTGATCACGGCACCGTCGATCTCGTGCTCCACGGAGTGGCGCATCTCGCCGTCGTAGTGGGCGATGAACTGCCGTACGCCGTCGAGGTCGTCGACCACCCGGTTGTGCGTGGAGGTGGGCAGGCCCCAGGTCTTCAGCAGGTCGTAGGCCTGGGAGAGGCGGGTCATGCCCGTGAAGCCCTCCAGTGCGCCGATGCCGTGCACGACCATGTGCAGCGGGCGGGTGGCGGTGACCCTCGGGTCCTTCTGGCGCAGCGAACCGGCGGCGGCGTTGCGCGGGTTGGCGAAGGGCTTGTCGCCGGCGGCGACCAGGCGGGCGTTCAGCTCCTCGAACTTCTCCATCGGGAAGTAGACCTCGCCGCGGATCTCCACGAGGTCGGGGACGTCGTCGCCCTTGAGGCGGTCCGGGATCTCCGCGATGGTACGGACGTTCGGGGTGATGTCCTCGCCGGTGCGGCCGTCGCCGCGCGTCGCCGCGCGCGTGAGGCGGCCGTTCTCGTAGGTGAGGTTGACGGCGAGGCCGTCGACCTTCAGCTCGCACAGGAAGTGGTACTCCTGGTCGCCCAGCTCCCGGGCGATACGGTCGGCCCAGGCGGCGAGTTCCTCGTCGTTGAAGGTGTTGTCGAGGGAGAGCATCCGTTGGCGGTGCTCGACCGCCGTGAACTCCGTCGCGTACGACCCCGCGACCTTCTGGGTCGGCGAGTCCGGCGTGCGCAGCTCCGGGTACTGCTCCTCCAGCGCCTCCAGCGTCTTGAGGAACTGGTCGAACTCCGCGTCGCTGATGACGGGAGCGTCCTTCACGTAGTACCGGAAGCGGTGCTCCTCGACCTGCTCCGCGAGCTGGGCGTGCTTGTCGCGGGCCTCGGCGGGCACCGCCGTCGTCTCCGCTTGCTTGTCGCCGGCCACCGTGTTGTCCTCCCGTTACTCTGGGTTGTCCGCGAGTGATCTCGCCGCCCGGACGCAGTGGGCGAGCACCTGGCGCGCGTACGCGGGTGATGCGCCCGCGAGACCGCATGCCGGGGTGACCGTGACCGCCTCCGCCAGCAGCCCGGGACGCAGCCCCAGCCTGCGCCACAGCGTCCTGACACCCATGACGCTACCGGCAGGGTCCGACAATGGGCCGTCCGTGCCCGGCACGACACCGGCGAACAGCCGGGTGCCGGCTTCCACGGCCTCACCGATGGCGTCGTCATCACGCTCGGTGAGGAGTGAGAAGTCGAAGGAAACGGCGGCCGCACCCGCCCGGCCCAGCAGGGCGAACGGGACCTCGGGCGCGCAGGAGTGGACCACGACCGGTCCGTCGCCGTGCACCCCGACGACGTCCCTGAGGGTGGCCTCCACGATCTGCCGGTCCACGGCCCGGTGGGCGCGGTAGCCGCTGGCCGTGCGGACCTGCCCGCGCAGTACGGCGGTGAGGGAGGGCTCGTCGAGCTGGAGGACGAGCCGGGCACCCGGGATCCGGCGCCGCACCTCGGCGAGATGCTGGCGCAGGCCCTCGGTCAGCGAGGCGGCGAGGTCGCGGCAGGCGCCGGGGTCCGACAGGGCGGCCTCGCCGTTCTTCAGCTCCAGGGCGGCGGCGAGCGTCCACGGCCCGACCGCCTGCACTTTGAGGTCGCCCTCGTACCCCTGGGTGAACTCCTCCAGGGCGTCGAGGTCCTCACCCAGCCAGGACCGGGCCCGTTTGGTGTCCCGGCCGGGCCGGTCGCCGATGCGCCAGCCGCTCGGCTCCACGCGCGCGTACAGCTCGACCAGCATCCCGGCGGTACGGCCGATCATGTCGGCGCCCGGCCCCCGCCCGGGCAGCTCGGCGAGGAACGGAAAGTCCTCGAAGCTGCCGGTGACGGTCTTGGCCGCCTCCCGTGCGTCCCCTCCGGGCATGGACCCGACCCCGGTGGCTCCGCCGAACCTGAACTCCCTGTATTCGCTCACCCCGGCAGGGTACGTAACGTCGGCGGGTGCCCTCACAACCAGTGAGCGCCGTACCGGCTCAGGAAGGCCCGCAGACCCTCCGGATCGGCCACCACGAGGTTGTTCCGGAAGCGGCCGCGCTCCCACGCGAGGTCGGTACCGCCGTGGAGACTGCCGGCGCCGGTGAACTCGCACTCGGCGTCCAGCAGGGCCACCGTCAGGCTGCCGTGGCAGCGGCAGATGTCGCCGGCGAACTCGCCGGCGGTGGTGAGCGCGCGCAGCCGCGCGAGGCCGTCCGGGTCGAACAGCTCGCCGAGGACCGGCCGGTCGGCGAGCGGGCCACCGTGATCCCCGCCCGCCAGGATCAGCGCGGCCTCGGTCCGGGACCAGGTCTCCTCCAGCCAGGCCAGGACCTCGTCCCCGCTCGCCCGTCTCCGGCCCTCCCGGGTCACCGCCCCGGCCGCACCGTCAGATCGTTGACCTCCGCGTCCCTCGGCAGGTCCAGGGACATCAGGATCGCCGTGGCGACCGACTCGGGGTCGATCCACTGGGCGGGGTCGTAGTCCTTGCCCTCCTGCTGGTGGACCTTGGCCTGCATGGGGCTGGCCGTGCGGCCGGGGTAGACGGTGGTCACGCGGACGCCGTTGCCGTGCTCCTCCTGGCGCAGGGAGTCGGCCAGGGCCTTCAGACCGTGCTTGGAGGCCGCGTACGCGGACCAGGCGGCGTGGGCGGCAAGACCTGCGCCCGAGTTGACGAAGATCACATGGCCGTGGGCGGCACGGAGCTGGGGCAGGAAGTGCCGGGTCAGCTCGGCCGGGGCGATCAGATTGACGTTGAGCTGGTGGCGCCAGGACTTGGGGGTCAGCTCGCCGACCTCGCCGAGGTCCACGACACCGGCGATGTGCAGCAGTGAGTCCACCCGGTCCGGCAGTGTCTGGTGGGAGAAGGCCCAGGAGAGCTTGTCGGGGTCGGCCAGGTCGCCCACCAGGGTGCGCGCCCCGGGAAACTCGGCCGCCAGCTCCTTCGCGCGGCCCGCGTCGCGCGCGTGCAGCACGAGTTCGTCCCCGCGCGCGTGCAGCCGGCGGGCGACGGCGGCGCCGATGCCGGAACCGGCCCCGGTGATCACATGAGTAGCCATGCCCGCCATGCTCGCATCACCGGGCGCCGAGCGACTCCTCCAGGTAGGCCAGCGCACCCACCGGCTCCTCGGCGAAGAACACCAGCTCGGACAGCGGACGCGGCAGGAAGCCCTCGTCCTCCATGCGGCGGAACTGCTCCTTGAGGCCGTCGTAGAAGCCCGCCGTGTTCAGCAGCACCACCGGCTTCTCGGTGCGGCCGTGCTTCTTCAGCTCCAGGATCTCGGTGGCCTCGTCCAGCGTCCCGGTGCCGCCGACCATGATGACCACGGCGTCGGCCTTGTCCAGGAGCAGCTTCTTGCGCTCGGCGAGGTCGGCCGCGATGACCATCTCGTCGGCGCCGGGCCGTGCCTTCGTCGCGAGGAACTCGACGGAGACACCCAGCAGCCTGCCGCCCGCCTCCTGCACGCCGTCGGCGACCACCTTCATCAGACCGACGTTGGAGCCGCCCCAGACCAGCGTGTGCCCGCCCTTGCCGAGCAGTTCCGCGAAGTCGCGCGCGGGACGCGTGTAGCGCTCGTCGAGGTCGGCGGCGGAGAGGAAGACGCAGATGTTCATGTCCCCCACCGTACGCGGGAAGAAGTACGGGCCCGCCGGCGCTGTTCCGGCATGACCCAAGGACACACGATCACCATCGAACAGGGCGAGCGGCACGTGCGCGTGGTGCACGGCGGCCGGGTACTCGCGGAGAGCGACCGTCCCCTCGTACTGCGCGAGACGGGCTGTCCGGTGCGGTACTACATCCCGGCCGAGGACGTCCGCACGGATCTGCTCACCCCCTCCGACACGCACACCGTCTGCCCCTTCAAGGGCACCGCGTCCTACTGGTCGCTGCCGGACGCGCCCGACCTGGTGTGGGCCTACCCGGACCCGAGGCCGGACGTGGCGGAGATCAAGGACCACCTGTGCTTCTACGAGGTCGAGGTGTCGTGACCTTCGGCGGCACCGACGTGTCGTGAGCGATGAGTCGGCCGCCGTGCGGCAGTCTGCACCGGCATGGACAAGAAGACGACTTCCCGCGACGGCACGTCCCTCGCGTACGGAGTGCTCGGCCAGGGGCCGACGGTGATCCTGGTGAGCGGCGCGATGTCCACCGGCGGCACCGTGACGCCCCTGGCACACCGGCTCGCGGACCGCTGCACGGCCGTCGTCTACGACCGCCGGGGCCGCGGCGGAAGCGGTGACACGGCGCCGTACGCGGTGGAGCGCGAGGTCGAGGACCTGGCCGCGCTGATCGACGCGGTGGGCGGTACGGCGGCGCTGTTCGGGGTCTCCTCGGGCGGTGCGCTGGTGCTGGAGGCGGCGGCGAGCGGCCTGCCGGTGCGTCAGGCGGCGGTGTACGAGGTGCCGTTCGCGGACCACCTGGCGGGCGGCGCCGAGCGCATGGCCGAGTACACGACGAACCTGGGGACGGCGCTCGGCGCCGGCCGCCGCGGGGACGCCGTGGAGCTGTTCCTGCGGCTGACGGGCCTCGGCGAGGACATGATCCAGGGCGCCCGCCAGTCCCCGATGTGGGCCGGCATGGAGGCCGTGGCGCCGAGCCTGGCCTACGACAACGCGGTCATGGGCGGCGGCCTGCTGCCCCGCGAGCGCTTGGCCGCGATCTCCGTGCCCGTGCTGTCGGTCGCGGGCGGGGCGAGCCCGCAGTGGCTGCTGGAGGCCGGCCGGGCGGTCGCGGAGGCGGTGCCGCAGGGCTCGTACCGGGTCCTGGAGGGCCAGACGCACATGGTGGATCCGCAGGTGCTGGGGCCGGTGCTCACCGAGTTCCTCACCGGATGAGCGGGCGCCCCGGCCGGGTCCGGCCGGGGTTCCTGCCCAGGGCCGCTACACCGCCGCCGCGGTCACGCGCGTGGTCGACGCGATGGTCGCCGAGCCCACCACGCGCGTGCCGTCGTACAGCACGACGGCCTGGCCCGGGGCGACGCCGCGGACCGGCTCGGTGAAGCTGACGCGCAGTTCGCCGTCGACCGGTTCCGCGGTGACCTCGGTCTCGCCGCCGTGGGCGCGGAGCTGGGCGGTGTAGGTGCCGGGGCCGGTGGGGGCGGTGCCGCACCAGCGGGGCTTGATCGCCGTCAGCGCGGTGACGTCCAGGGCGGACGCCGGGCCGACCGTCACCGTGTTGTCGACCGGGGAGATGTCGAGGACGTAGCGCGGCTTGCCGTCGGGGGCCGGGGTGCCGATCCGGAGTCCCTTGCGCTGGCCGATGGTGAAGCCGTACGCCCCCTCGTGCGTGCCCAGCCTGGCACCGGACTCGTCGACGATGTCGCCCTCCGCCCTGCCGAGCCGCTGGGCCAGGAAGCCCTGGGTGTCGCCGTCGGCGATGAAGCAGATGTCGTGCGAGTCGGGCTTCTTGGCGACCGCCAGGCCCCGGCGCTCGGCCTCCGCGCGGATCTCCTCCTTGGTGGTGACCGTGTCGCCCAGCGGGAACATCGCGTGGGCGAGCTGCTGCTCGTCCAGGACGCCGAGGACGTACGACTGGTCCTTGGCCATGTCGGAGGCGCGGTGCAGCTCGCGGGAGCCGTCCTGGGTGAGGATCACCTTCGCGTAGTGACCGGTGCAGACGGCGTCGAAGCCGAGCGCCAGCGCTTTGTCCAGCAGCGCCGCGAACTTGATCTTCTCGTTGCAGCGCAGGCACGGGTTGGGGGTGCGGCCGGCCTCGTACTCGGCGATGAAGTCCTCGACGACGTCCTCGCGGAAGCGGTCGGCGAGGTCCCACACATAGAACGGGATGCCGATGACGTCGGCGGCGCGGCGGGCGTCGCGCGAGTCCTCGATGGTGCAACAGCCCCGCGCGCCGGTACGGAAGGATTGAGGGTTCGCGGAGAGCGCGAGATGGACGCCGGTCACGTCGTGGCCGGCTTCCGCGGCGCGCGCGGCGGCGACGGCGGAGTCGACTCCGCCGGACATGGCTGCGAGGACGCGGAGGGGGCGGGTGCGCTGCGGGGTGTCAGTCATAGCCCTTCCAGAGTACGGGGGCGCGGGAACCGGGACCGCCGGATATCCGTTGACGATCACATGGGGGCGAGAACCGGGGCGGCAGCGAGCGACGGGGACCGGCGGCTGGGGCGGCGGGCCCTGCTCGTCGGCGGCGCCGCGGCCGCGGTGGGCACGGCCGTGCTGGCCCGCGAGGAGCTGTCCCGTCTGTGGTGGCGGCTGCCCGGGGTGGTCAAGCCGCGGGTGGCCGGGGCCGTCGACTTCCGGGGCGCGCGCTGGGTGGCGGCCTCGCCGGCGAACTACCGGCGGGCGGACCGGCCGGACGACTACCGGGTCGACCGGGTGGTCATCCATGTCACGCAGGGCGGCTACGCATCGGCGGTGAAGGTCTTCCAGGACCCGGCGCACGGAGCCGCCGCGCACTACATCGTGCGCAAGGACGGCCGGATCACCCAGCTGATCCGCGAGCTGGACGTGGCCTTCCACGCGGGCAACCGGGAGTACAACGAGCACAGTGTCGGCATCGAGCACGAGGGCTTCGTGGAGGACCCCTCCTCCTTCACGGAGGCGATGTACGCCGCCTCGGCCCGCCTGACGGCCGCGATCTGCGGGCGCTACGGCATACCCGCCGACCGGGAGCACATCCTCGGGCACGTGGAGGTGCCGGGGACGGATCACACGGACCCCGGGCGGCACTGGGACTGGGACCGCTATCTGCGGCTGGTACGGCAGGCGCGGACCTGAGGCGTCGAGCGGGGCCCAGGACCTGTCCGGCGGATCGGGCCGGCTGCGGACCGCGGTCCCTCATCACCGCGATTCCGGCATGATCCGCCGGACATGCCCTACGTCAGCCCGGCCGCCCGGGCCCGCTCCACGGCCGGGCCGATCGCCTTCGCGACGGCCTCGACGTCGGCGTCCGTGGACGTGTGGCCGAGGGAGAAGCGCAGGGTGCCGCGGGCCAGCTCCGGGTCGGCGCCGGTGGCCAGCAGGACGTGGCTGGGCTGGGCGACGCCCGCGGTGCAGGCGGAGCCGGTGGAGCACTCGATGCCCTGGGCGTCCAGCAGGAGCAGCAGGGAGTCACCCTCGCAGCCGGGGAAGGTGAAGTGGGCATTGGCCGGGAGACGGCCCTCGGGAGCCGGGTCACCGCCGAGGATCACGTCCGGTACGGCCGCGCGGACGGCGTCGATCAGCCGGTCCCGCAGGGCGCCGATCTCGGTGGCGAACCACTCGCGCCGCTCGGCGGCGAGACGGCCGGCCACCGCGAAGGATGCCACGGCGGGGACGTCGAGGGTGCCGGAGCGGACATGGCGTTCCTGGCCGCCGCCGTGCAGGACAGGCACGGGGGTGTACTCACGGCCGAGGAGCAGGGCGCCGACGCCGTAGGGGCCGCCGACCTTGTGGCCCGACACCGTCATTGCGGCCAGACCGGAGGCGCCGAAGTCGACCGGGACCTGGCCGAAGGCCTGGACCGCGTCGGCGTGCAGCGGGATGCCGGACTCCGCTGCCACGTCGGCGAGTTCGCGGACCGGCATGATCGTGCCGATCTCGTTGTTGGCCCACATCACGGTGGCCAGGGCGACGTCGTCGGGGTTGCGGGCGACGGCCTCGCGCAGGGCCTCGGGACTGACGCGGCCGCAGGAGTCGACCGGGAGGTACTCGACGGTGGCGCCCTCGTGTTCACCGAGCCAGTGCACGGCGTCGAGTACGGCGTGGTGCTCGACGGGGCTGGCCAGGATGCGGGTGCGGGCCGGGTCGGCGGCGCGGCGGGACCAGTACAGGCCCTTCACCGCGAGGTTGTCGGCCTCGGTGCCGCCCGCGGTCAGCACGACCTCGCTGGGCCGGGCGCCCAGCGCCTCGGCAAGGGTTTCGCGGGACTCCTCGACCGTACGGCGGGCCCGGCGGCCGGAGGCGTGCAGGGAGGACGCGTTGCCGGTGATGCTCAGTTGGGCGGTCAGGGCCTCTGCCGCCTCCGGGAGCATCGGGGTCGTGGCGGCGTGGTCGAGATAAGCCATGGTGTGGCCGATTCTACGGGCCCCCCGTGGCGCCCTTGCGGGCCGCCTCGGCCACGGCTGTGGTGGACGGCTGGCGTATCTGCTCGCCCACTGCGGTAGTGCGCCGCTACGGCCGCGCCCCGTCGTCCTCGGGGCCCTGCCGTCGTCAGGCGGTACTGCTCGGGCTCAGAGGCTCCACGACACCGTGTTGGACATCTCCATGGCGACCACCAGGACCGCCAGGTCGGCAATGCCCAGGCCCAGGCCCAGATACGCGCGCCCGCGCCGGGACGTGCCCCGCCAGAGGGCGACGGCGGCCAGGACGATGGCGATCGGGCCGAGGAAGACGTTGAGGACGAGCAGGCCGAGAAGGCCGAGGATGAAGGACGCCACGGCCATGCCGTCGGCGTCGCGCATGCGCGAACGGGTTTCGGTGCGGCCGGTGGCCGGTGCGGTGAGTTGCATGGTGCTCAGCTCCTGGGAGTCGTTTCGGACGGTCAGTTGGCCGAGGTGCTGCGGCGGCGGCCGTGGCGCTCGCGGATCGCGAAGACGGCGAGCCAGGCGGCGATGACCGCGGCGGCGACCGCGGTGACGGCCAGCGGTGCGTGGGCGACGGTGCCCAGCACCACACCGAGCAGCATGAGTGCGGCGACTAGGAACAGCATGGGATCAGATCCCCCCTCCGAGATGCCTTGTGTGTGGCGTCTGTAAAGTCTCGGTGAACAGTTGTAGTAACAGTTGTTCACTGACTTTGAGTCTAGCGCGTCCCGCGGCTTTTAAATTCCAGAGAACAGTTGTTAACTGGATGACATGAGTCACACCCTCGGCATCCGGCAGGCCCAGAAGCAGAAGACCCGGCAGGCGTTCCTGGACGCGGCGCTCGCGCTGCTGGAGGAGCAGAGCCTGAGCAGCCTCGGCCTGCGCGAGGTCACCCGTGCCGTCGGTGTCGCCCCGACCGCCTTCTACCGGCACTTCCGCTCCACCGCCGACCTCGGTGTCGCCCTGGTCGACGAGGCGCTGGGCAGCCTGCACCCGATGGTGCGCACGACGGTGTCCACGGCGGGCGACAGCGAGGAGCGCATCACACGCGCGATCGAGCTGATCGCGCACCACGTGGACACATATCCCGCGCATGTCCGGTTCATCGCGCGCGAGCGGCACGGCGGGGTCCAGCCCGTGCGCGAGGCCATCCAGGCCCAACTGGCCCGGTTCGCCGAGGAGGTGAAGGCCGAGCTGGCCAAGGACCCGCAGGCCGAGGGCTGGAACGACGACGACGTGCTGATGCTCGCGCACCTCTATGTGGACCAGATGCTCATCACGGCCTCGCTCTTCCTCGAGGCCCTGGAGGCTCCGAACGACGAGCGGGAGCGCGTCGCCCAGCGCGCCACCCGGCAGATGCGGCTCATCAGCATCGGCCGCCGGCACTGGCTGGGCTGACGCGCTCGGGCCGCCCTGGCGTCCCTTACGGTCAGCCCTGCTGAGCCTGATCCCCGGCGGCCTGTCCACCGGTCTGTCCTCCGGCCTGGCCGCCGCCCGCAGCGCCGCAGCCGCCCCGGCCGCCCCCGGGGCCGCCCTGGCCGCCGCCGGGCGCACCGCTCGGCATGCCCGAGGGCGCACCGCTCGGCCGGCCCGACGGTGTCCCGGCCGGCTCGGCGGTGGAGGCTCCCGAGGGCGCGCCGGACGGCGCCCCGCCGGGACGGCGCGCACCGCCCGTCGGCATGCCGGACGGAGCCCGACAGGCCTGTCGGCCGGAGTCGCCGCCGGTCGAGGAGGACGCGTCGCCCGAGCCGCACGCGCTCAGCAGCAGCGGGGACAGTGCCAGGAGGGCGACGGCGGGGACGAGGCGTGCACGCTTCATGAGAGACAGCTCCACGAAAGATGAGGGAATCCTGAGGCGGGCACTCAACCAATGGCGGCTAGGGCGTTCTTGGGGCCACCCTGTCCGCCGGCTGTCAATCGGGTAAAGCCGGCCTCAAGTACCGCCACCCACCTGGTTTTTCATCCTCGGCCGGGCCCACCCCCTGGTACAGGGCCGTGACACAACGGGCCGCCCGCAGCAGTTCCGCGCGCCCCGGGCGGGCCGAGGACCTCCACCTGGCCGGATAACGCCGGCAGTCGGCGCACCGCACGCAGCAGCGGGTACGACGGCCGGGAGGTGACCCGGTCGCTCTCACCGTCGCCGTCGGGCAGTCCGGTCAGCTGCGCGGCCGCCATGCGCTGGAACAGGTCGAGGCGTTCGCGGCGGATCCGCACGGTGACGTCGATCGGGCTCTCCGGCCGATCCTCCACCTGGCGGCGCAGTACCTCCCGGACGCCGGCGGGTTCGACGCCCGTCCGGCGGCGCACGGGATCGTCGAGCAGGCGAGCCGAGCGCACCCGGTCGGCGCGGAACAGCCGTGGCGCGCCCCGCCGGTCGGCGACCAGCTACCGGACCCCGGCCTTGGCGACCAGGCCGTACGGGTCCACGGCGCACGCCCGCGGCTCCCGCTCCCCGCTGTGCCGGCAGCGCAGCTTCAGCCGCCGGTCCGAGAACACCGCGTCCTGCAGCGCCTCCAGGTCGACGGCCTGGTGCGGGCCCGCCCTTCCACCGGGCGGCGTCGACCAGGATCCGGCGGCTGGTGACCTCGGCCGCGGTTCCTGAAGGCCTGGGCGAGCGACGACCGGATGGCGACCCCGGTGCAGGTGCCCCGCGGCACGGTCCCCGGCCACGCGGCGCTCTCGGGCTACGTGATGGGGATCGTGGCCCACACCTGGGACTTCGCCGAGGCCCTCGGCCACCCCCACGGCCTCGCCCCGGAGCCGGCCGGCTCCGCGCTCGCCACCGCCCGCCAGGTGCTCCCCGGCTTCCGCCCCCGCGACGGGCGAACCCCCTTCAGCGCCCGCAGGGAAGCAGCCGAAGACGCCGGGCCCTACGAGCAGCCGGCGGCCTGGCTGGGCCGCACACCGCTCAGCCGAGCCTGACCCGGGCGAGTTGGCGGGACTGGGCGACCAGGCGGTCCTCGCTGTCCCAGACCTCCGCGTCCTCCTCCAGGAAGCCGCCGGCCAGGTTGCGCGTGGTGATCGACACGCGCAGCGGGCCGGGGGCCGGGCGGTGGCGGACGTGGACGGTGAGTTCGACGGTGGGCACCCAGCCCTTGAGGCCGATCTCGAAGGCGGTGGGCGGCAGGGCGTCCACCGCGAGGAGGAGGGAGAGCGGGTCGGCGTCACGGCCGTCGGCGAGGCCGAACCAGGCGCGCATCTCGCCCTTGCCGGAGGGTGCGCCGAGCGCCCAGCCGAGGGTGGCGGGGTCGAGCTTGAGCATCAGCCGGTCGGTGATGGCCGAGCTGCCCGGGATCGGGGCCGGGGAGTCGTCCGGGCCGAAGCACTCCGCCTGCGGCGGGATCGCGGGCGGGGCCGCCGTCGTACGGACGTCGTCGGGAAGTGTGGCGAGGTCGCCGTAGGAGGCGAGGACGCGGATGCGTTCCACCTCGTTGCCCTGCTCGTCGTACTGGAAGAGCGAGGCCTGGCCGGTGGAGAGGGTGCGGCCGGTGCGTACCGTCTCGGTGCGGACGATCGCCGGGCCCGGCTGGGACGCGGTCAGGTAGTGCGCGGAGACGGTGAAGGGGTCCGGGTGCGGGAGGGTGTCCGCGAGGGCCCGGCCGAGGACGGCCAGCAGATAGCCGCCGTTGACGGCGTTGATGATGGTCCAGCCGGCGGAGAGGTCGATGTCGTAGACCCCGGGCTCGCGCCGGGTGACCGCCGTGTCGCGATCGAACTCGCTGTCGCCGATCACGGCCCGCGTCGGGGGTCCCCCCGCTCGAGCGAAGCCGAGAGTGGGGGAGGGTACGGAAGCTGCTTCTGGCATACCTGAACGGTACAACAGGAAATTACTAAGCGGTAGCTTTGGATGGTGCGGGTGGATGAACGGATCCGGCCCGACCGGTGACGAAATCCGGCCGGTTCCACCCTGCCGAGTGAGGTTCCGGCAATTTCTAGGTAAGTGCCCCGACACGTCCACAACCCCGAACCCTGGATTCCCCTCTATGAGGGCATGAGCCTCACCGGGACTCCGTTCCTCTACACGACCGTCGTGCTGTCGGTGGTCGCCGTCATATTGCCGCTCGTCCTGTGGTCGAGGATGCGGGGGCCCAAGCCCCTGCGCGCCGCCGCCCGGGTGCTGATGCTGCTGTTCGCCCAGGGCACGGCGGTCACACTGGTCTTCGTGCTGGTCAACAACCAGAACAACCTGTACGACAACTGGGCCGACCTGCTCGGTACCGGCAACCATGTCCAGCAGGCCGCCGACCTCGGCCGGGACGGCACCGGTGGCATAGCGCTGAAACGGTTGCCCAAGGTCAAGCAGGACTTCAGAACGGCCGGCGGGCCCGGTATGCACGCGGCCGGCGGGGTGCGCGTCACCCAGCTCAAGGGCCGGGTCTCCGGCGTGAACGCCGAGGTCTACGTCTGGCTGCCGCCCCAGTACGACGACCCGGCGTACCGCAACAAGAAGTTCCCGGTCGTGGAGCTGCTGCCCGGCTACCCCGGCTCCGCGAAGGCCTGGTTCGGGGCGATGAAGGCGCACGAACAGTTGCTGCCGCTGATGAGGAGCGGCGAGGTGGCGCCCTTCATCCTGGTCGCCCCGCGCACCAACCTGCTGGCCGGTGTGGACACCGGCTGCGCCAACATCCCCGGCCAGGTCAACGCCGACAGCTGGCTCAGCATCGACGTACCGAAGATGGTCATGGACAACTTCCGGGCCCAGCCGGCACCCCGGGGCTGGGCGCTGGCCGGGTACTCGGCGGGCGCGCACTGCGCGGTCAAGCTGGCCGCGGCACACCCGGACCGGTACCGGGCCGCGGTGAGCATGTCCGGCTACAACGACCCGATCGGCGAGCGCAACTCCCTCGCCGCACAGAGCCCCACCCTGCGCGCCGAGAACAATCCCTACCTGATCCTCAAGAAGGCGGCCGTGCCGCCCCGGATCGCGCTGTACGTCTCCGGCGAGTCCGGCGACGGCTACCAGGCGGGCGTGGCCCTGGAGTCCATCGCCAAGGCGCCGACGACCGTGCATGTGGTGTTCCTGCCGCGCAGCGCGGGCGGGCACACCATGGCGCTGTGGCAGCCGCAGGTCACCACGGCGTTCCGCTGGCTGACCCTGCAGATGGGCCAGAATCACGCCCAGGGCCAGGACCGGTCCCTGACCGGGGCCGCCGGGGCTACTCCTCTCTCACCGTCGAACGACGGTTCCACGCGCGCGGCGCTCGCCAGTGGTACTTCATCGCCAGCAGGCGCAGGACGAAAGCGGTGACGACCGCGAGCCCGCTGGTGAACGGGGTCAGGGCGTCGTAGCGGATGCACAGCACCACCATCGTGGCGCCCACGATCGCCGGTACCGCGTACAGGTCGCGGTCCCAGCGCAGCAGCGAGGGAACCTCATTGGCGAGCACGTCGCGGAGCACACCGCCGCCGACCGCGGTGGCGAGGCCCAGGGTCGCGGACGCGGTCAGGTTGAGGCCGTAGGAGTACGCCTTCGTCGTGCCGGTGACACAGAACAGGCCGAGGCCGGCCGCGTCGAAGACGAGGACTGCCGCCTGGATGCGCTCCACGTGCGGATGCAGGAAGAAGACGACGAGTGTGGCGATGAGCGGGGTGAGGAAGTACCCGAGGTCCGTGAAGGCCGCCGGGGGCACGGCCCCGATGACCACGTCACGGAACAGCCCTCCGCCCAGCGCGGTGACCTCGGCGAGCACGGCGATGCCGAACACGTCGAAGTTCTTCCGGACGGCGAGCAGCGCGCCGGAGATCGCGAACACGAAGATGCCGATGACATCGAGCGTGTGCTGGACGGAGGGACTGAAGAGTTGCTGCAGCTGCACCCTGACATTCTCACCTGTCAAGGGGTGTGCACCTTACAAAGCCAGGCCTAGAGGGTCGGCTTGCCTGTCGTGAACAGCCAGGTGTCGAACAGATCGTCCAGCTGCCGCCCGCTGATCCGCTCGGCGAGGCGGATGAAGTCGGCCGTGTCCGCGTTGCCGTACCGGTGGAGCCGGGTCCAGGCGGGCAGCAGCCGGAAGAACGCCCGGTCGCCGATCCGCTCCCGCAGCACCTGGAGCGTCATCGCGCCGCGCTGGTAGACGGCGGAGGCGAACATCGTGTCCCGTTGCGGGTCGGCCACCTTGATCTGCCAGAAGGAGGAGTCCGCGGGGCGGGTGTCGTAGGCGGCGACGAAGGAGTCGTGGGCCGAGCGGGTGCCCTGGTGCTCAGCCCACAGCCACTGGGCGTAGGTGGCGAAGCCCTCGTTGAGCCAGATGTCCTTCCACTGCGCCACGCTCACCGAGTCGCCGAACCACTGGTGGGCCAGCTCGTGCACGATGGTCGTCTCGTTGCGCACCGCCGAGTAGGCGGGCTTGCTCTGCACCTCCAGCGAGAACCCGGCCTCGGGCATGTCGTCGACGATCGCGCCGGTCTCCTCGAAGGGATACGGCCCGAAGACCTGCGACCAGTAGTCGGTGGCGGCGGCGGTGACGGCGTACACGTCGACGCTGTTGCCGTTCTTCAGCACGGGGTCGATGGCGACGTAGATCGGGATACCGCCGGGGGTGCGGCCGGTGCGCACATCGAACTTCCCGATGGTGGCGGTCGCGAGGTACGTGGCCATCGGCCGCCTCTCCCGCCAGTGGGTGTACGTCGAACCGCCCCGGTCGTACGTCGACACGAGCCCGCCGTTGGAGACTCCGGTCAGGCCCCTGGGCGCCTTGATCCGGATGTCGTAGGTGGCCTTGTCGGCGGGGTGGTCGCTGGACGGGAACCAGGTGGAGGCGGCGTTGGGCTCGCAGGCGACGAAGACACCGTCGCCGGTCTTCATCCAGCCGTACTTGGAGCCGAAGACGATGGGGCCGCCGAGCGGCTCGGGTATGCCGCCGTAGGTGACCGACACGGTGAACTCGCGGCCCTTGGCCAGGGTTCGGCGCGGGGTGACGGTGACCTCGTCGCCGTCACGCGTGAACCGGGCGCGTCTGCCGTCGACCTCGACCCTCGTGATCTCCAGCTGCTGCAGGTCGAGGTCGAAGGAGGAGAGGTTCTGGGTGGCGCGCGCGATGAGGGTCGCACGGCCGTCCAGACGGCCGGTGTCCGGAGCGTAGGCGATGTCCAGGTCGTAGTGGCGGGCGTCGAAGCCGCCGTTGCCGAGCTTCGGGAAATAGGGGTCGCCGATACCGGGAGCGCCCGTGGTGGGGGCGGAGGAGGCGGCGATGACGAAGAACGAAGCCGCCGCGGTGGCGACAGTTCCTAAGCGTGCCGAACGGGAGAGTTTCATGAGTCGTCCCTTCGAGCGTGTGCCGATCAGGCGAACACGGACGACTCTGAACTCTCCCATTCAGGCATGTACATGACTTTGCCAACCCGTCATGCGTTACTTCTCGGTTGGCTGCTGACCCTCGTCCTCCTCGGCGGACTCGGTCGACTCGCCGGACTCAGTCGACTCGGCAGACTCGCCGGACTCAGTCGACTCGGCAGACTCGCCGGACTCAGTCGACTCGGCAGACTCGCCGGACTCAGTCGACTCGGCGGACTCGCCGGACTCGGTCGAGTCGCCGGACTCGGCGGACTCGGTCGAGTCGGCGGACTCGCTCACCTCCGCCGCCAGCGCCGCCGAGGTCTCCGCCGACTCGGCAAGTACCTCGTCGGCGACCAGCTCGGCCGCCTCCTTGGCCACGGTCAGCAGCACCGTGTCCTGCGGGGCCTGGTCCTCGAAGTTCTCCGGGTGGTGGCAGGCGACCTGCTGGCCGGGCTTCAGCTCCACGAGCTTCGGCTCAGTGGTCTTGCAGATCTCCGTCGCCTTCCAGCACCGGGTGTGGAACCGGCAGCCGCTCGGCGGGGAGATCGGCGAGGGCACGTCGCCCTTGAGCAGGATGCGCTCGCTCTTGGCGTTCTTGCGCCGCGGGTCCGGGATCGGCACCGCCGACATGAGCGCCTTGGTGTACGGGTGCATCGGCTCCCTGTACAGCGACTCACGGTCGGCCAGCTCGACGATCTTGCCCAGGTACATCACCGCAATCCGGTCCGAGACGTGCCGGACGACCGAGAGGTCGTGCGCGATGATCACGTACGTCAGGCCCAGCTCCTGCTGGAGGTCGTCCAGCAGGTTCACGACCTGCGCCTGGATCGACACGTCCAGCGCGGAGACCGGCTCGTCCGCCACGACCAGCCTCGGGTTCAGCGCGAGCGCCCGGGCGATGCCGATGCGCTGGCGCTGGCCGCCCGAGAACTCGTGCGGATAGCGGTTGTAGTGCTCGGGGTTGAGACCGACCACCGACAGCAGCCGCTGCACTTCCTTCTTGATGCCGCCCTCGGGCTCGACGCCCTGGAGCTTGAAGGGGGCGCCGACGATCGTGCCGATGGTGTGGCGCGGGTTCAGCGACGAGTAGGGGTCCTGGAAGATCATCTGCACGTCGCGGCGCAGCGGGCGCATCCCGCCGACGCCGAGGTGCGTGATGTCCTTGCCCTCGAACTCGATCTTCCCGGCGGTCGGTTCGAGCAGCCGGGTGATCAGCCGGCCCATCGTCGACTTGCCACAGCCGGACTCGCCCACGACGCCGAGGGTCTCGCCGGCCTTGACCTCGAAGTCGATGCCGTCGACCGCGTGCACCGCGCCGACCTGCCGCTGGAACAGCCCCTTCTTGATGGGGAAGTGCTTCTGGAGACCGGTCACCTTCAGCAGGGTCTCGCCGGGAGCGGCGTCCTCGGTGAGGGTGGCCGTGCCGGAGACCTTGGGCTCGGCGCCGTCGCTCTGTGCAGGGATGCTCACTGCCTTGTCCTCTGCGTTCTCGCTCACAGCTTCGGCGCAATCTCTTCGGTCCAGATACGCTCCCGCTGCTCCTGCGTCATGTGGCAGGCGGCCCAGTGCTGGCCACCGACCTCGGTCAGCTCGGGGCGCACCGTGCGGGTGACGTTGTCCTTCGGAACGTCGGCGTACGGACAGCGCGGGTTGAAGGCACAGCCGGACGGGACGTTGATCAGGGAAGGCGGGGAGCCCTTGACCGGGATCAGGCGCTCCTGCTGCTCGCGGTCCAGGCGCGGCATCGAGCCGAGCAGACCCCAGGTGTAGGGGTGCCGGGGCTCGTAGAACACCTTCTCGGCCGGGCCCCGCTCGACACAACGGCCGCCGTACATCACCAGGATGTCGTCGGCCAGTTCGGCGACGACGCCCAGGTCGTGGGTGATGATGATGACCGCGGAGCCGAACTCCTTCTGAAGATCGCGGATGAGGTCGAGGATCTGCGCCTGGACGGTCACGTCCAGGGCGGTCGTCGGCTCGTCGGCGATGAGCAGCTCGGGGTTGTTGACCAGCGACATCGCAATCATCGCGCGCTGGCGCATACCGCCGGAGAACTCGTGCGGGTAGCTGTCGACCCGCTTGTCCGGCTGTGGGATGCCCACCCGGTCGAGCATCTCGACCGCACGGCGCTTGGCGGTCTTCTTGTCGACACCGTGGTGGACCCGGTACGCCTCCACGATCTGCTGGCCGATCGTGTAGTACGGGTGCAGCGCGGACAGCGGATCCTGGAAGATCATCGCCATCTGGCGGCCGCGCAACTTGCGGACGTGGTCCGGGTCGGCGGACAGCAACTCGGTGCCGTCCAGCCAGATCTCGCCGGAGATCTGGGCCTTGCGCTTGCCGTACTGGCCGGCTGTGTGCAGGCCCATGATGCCGAGCGAGGTCACCGACTTGCCGGAACCCGACTCGCCCACGATGCCGAGGGTCTTGCCCTTCTCCAGCTTGAAGCTGAGACCGTCCACGGACTTCACCAGGCCGTCGTCGGTCGGGAAGTGCACCTTCAGGTCACGCACTTCCAGGAAGGAGGTCGGAGTGGGCGAGGCGGCAGTGGGCTCGCCCACGGCGGCTCCGCTCTTGCTCAGCTCGGTCATGAAAGCCTCACTCGGGGGTCGATCACGGCGTACAGGATGTCCACCACGAGGTTGGCGATCAGCACCGCGAGAGAAGTGATCAGGGTGACGCCCAGGATGATGGGCAGGTCCTGGTTCTTGATGGCGTCGAGCACGGCGCGGCCGAGGCCGGGCAGGTTGAACGTCGACTCCGTCAGGATGGCGCCGCCTATGAGGGCGCCGAGGTCCATGCCGAGCATGGTCAGGATGGGCGTCATCGTGGAACGCATGGCGTGCTTGCCGATGACGACCTGCTCCTTGAGGCCCTTCGCGCGCGCCGTGCGGATGTAATCCTCGCCGAGGATCTCCAGCATGGTGGCGCGGGTGATCCGGGCGTACATCGCCGCGTAAAGGAACGCGAGGGTGATCCAGGGAAGGATCATGCCCCCGAACCAGCCGGTGAAGCTCTCGTCGAGGGGCACGTATTTCGCGTCGAACCACTTCAGGCCGAAGGCGAAGACCGCGAGAGAGAGCATGCCGGTGAAGTAGATGGGGAGGGAGACACCCGACAGCGCGACGACCATCGCGCCGCGGTCCCAGAGGCTGCCCCGCTTGAGCGCGGAGAGCACACCCGCCGAGACACCGAGGAGCAGCCACAGCACGGCGGCGCCGAGCGCGAGACCCAGGGTCACCGGGAAGCGGTCGGTCAGCACCGGCCACACGGCCTGCTCGCTGCGGAAAGAGTAGCCGAAGCACGGCGCGGCGCAGTGGGTGACGTCGCCGCCGGCCGCGTAGGTGCGGCCCGCGAAGATGCCCTTGAAGAACTCCCAGACCTGAACGTAGATCGGGTCACCGAGTCCCAGCTTCACACGCACCGCTTCGACGGCGGCCGGGTCGGCCTGCTTGCCCACGAAGCTCGTGGCGATGTCCACGCCCGCCCACTTGGGGACGAGGAAGAAGATGCCGAAGACCACCATGATGATGACCACGAGCATCACTGCGGCGGCGAACAGCCGCCTGATGAGGTAAGCGAGCACAGCTTGCGGCCCGCTGCGGACCGTGGGCCACCAGAGGTCTTCCGGTGGCCCACGGTCACGCCGCGCCGGCCTTCACCTGCCTTTCGTGCCGTACGGCGGGTGTGCCGGGTTTACTTCGCGGACTTCAGGCCGAGGTTGACGAAGTCGTACGTACCGCTGTAGCCGTCGGTGGTGTACACGTTCGCCAGGTTGTCCCCGCGCCAGTTGATGAACTTCTCGAAGACGAAGGGCAGGTAGTACGCGCCCTCCATGACCTTGTGGTTGATCTCCGTGGCGACCTTGGTCTTGCCGGCGTCGTCCAGGGTGTTGACGTAGTCGTCGAACAGACCGTCGATCTTCTTGTCGTTGATCAGCGCGTAGTTGTTGTTACCGCTCTGCGCGATGTACTTGCTGTCCCACAGCGGCAGACCGAAGCCCTGGACGGACGGGAAGTCCGGACCCCAGCCCATGATGATGATGCCGTAGCCCTTCTTCTTCACGTTCGAGGGGCTGCCGATGATGCCGGTGGTCTGCGAACCGTCGTACTGGTCGATCTGCGCGGTGATGCCGATCTTCTTCAGCGACGCCTGCAGGGACTGGGCGGTGGCCACCTCGACCGGCTTGTTGTTACGCACGGCGATGGTGGTGGAGAAACCGTTCGGCTTGCCGCATGCCTTCAGCGCTTCCTTGGCCTTGGCGACGTTGCCGCCCTTGTTGGCGCTGGAGAGCTCGTACGGGTCGTACTTCTGGCCCTCGGCACCCGGGACGGACGGCGGGAGCATGTTGGTGCCGATGTCGCCACCGGCGACCGGGCCACCACGGGCGGTCTGCAGCGACACGTGGTCGGCGCCGAGGATGACAGCCTTGCGGCACTCGATGTTGTCGAACGGCTTCACGCTCTGCGGGAAGACCGCGTAGCGGATGTAGCCGGAGACCGGGTTGTCCAGGTTGGCCTTGTGCTCCTTCAGGGCGGTGGTGCGGCCCTGCGGCGACATGCCGGTCTGGTTGATGTCCAGGTCCAGGTCACCGTTGAGCAGGCGCTGGTCCAGCTGGTTGGCGTCCGAGAAGAACTGGACGGTGATCTTGTCCGGGTACGCCTTGCGGAGCGGGTCCGAGGCCTGCTTCCACTGGTCGTTGCGGACCAGGGTCAGGTCCTTGCCCGGGCTGTAGGACTCGAACTTGTACGGGCCCGAGGAGAACGGGTGCAGGGCGTACTTGGACTTGGTGTCCTTGTCCTGGCGGACCGGGGACGCCGAGATCAGGGCCAGCATCTCCTGGAAGTCCGAGTTGGCCTTCGGCAGGTGGAAGACGATGGTTTTGTCGTTCGGCGTGTCGATCGCCTTCAGACCCAGCTTGTCCTTGGAGGTGTCCTTGTACGGGCCCTTGTACTCGGCCTTGGGGTCGAGGACGTCCTTCAGGTACGTCGGGCCGCCGGACAGCACGTCCTGCGCCCAGACGCGCTCGATGCCGTACTTGACGTCCTTGGAGGTGATCGGCTTGCCGTCTTCCCAGGTGACGCCGTCACGCAGAGTGTACGTGTAGGTCTTGCCGTCGTCGGTGACCTTGGCGAGCCCGGTGGCGAGGTCCGGGGTCAGCTCGGCGCCGGCCTTACCGGGCTCCGGCTTGTTCGTGACGAGCTGGCGGCTGTAGTAGCGCGCGAAGTTCCACATGAAGCCGTAGTAACCGCGCGTGGTGTCCCACGAGTCGGCGTCCTGGGCGCCACCGAACCGCAGCGTGCCGCCCTTCTTGGCGAGGGATGCCTGGGCGACCTTGTTGTTGGCCGCGTCGAAGCCGGCAGCACCGTTCTTCGAGCCCTTGCCGTCGTCGCTGCCGCCGCCGCACGCCGCCGTGGTGAGCAGCGCAGCCACCGCGGCAGCAGCGGCCAAGGCCTGCTTCCGCCGCCCTGAGGTGCCTTGGGTAGTCACGATCTCGGATCCTCCGGATTTGATGAGAGACCCCGTGTTGGTGCCACGGGACACTTGGGGTACGGCAGTTCAGCGGGACCCCTTCGGGTCCAGCGCGTCTCGCACGCCGTCGCCGAAGAGGTTGAAGGCAAGAACCGTGATGAAGATCGCCACGCCGGGGACCACCATGTACATGGGGTCCGACTCGTAGTAGTCGATCGCGCTCGAAAGCATCTGCCCCCAGGAGGCAGTGGGAGGCTTGACGCCCACGCCCAGGAAGCTGAGTGCCGCTTCGGTGAGGATGTTGGTGGGGATCATCATGGTCGTGTACACGATGATCGGCGCAACGAGGTTGGGCAGTAGCTCCTTGAACAGGATGTAGAAGCGCCCGGCGCCCAGCGATCGGGCGGCTTCGACGTACTCACGCTCACGCAGCGAGAGGGTCTGGCCGCGCACCACGCGCCCGATGTAGGGCCAGCCGAAGAAGCCGATGACCACGATCATCACGAAGACGCGCACGCTGGAACCGGTCAGACCGAGCATGTTGTTCGGCATGACAGACACCAGGGCGATGGTGAACAGCAGCTGCGGGAAGGCGAGCAGACCGTCCATGACCCGGCTGATGACGGCATCGATCCAGCCGCCGAAGAAGCCGGCAAGGATACCCAGGACGGTGCCCAGAACGACGGCGACCACGGCGGACAGGAAGCCGACAAGAAGGGAGATCTGGGCGCCGTAGAGGATGCGCGCGAAGATGTCGCGGCCGTTGACCGGCTCAACACCCAGCAGATGGTCGCCACTCAGGCCGCCCAGCGAGCCCTTGGGCGTGCCGAACAGCGGGTCGATCAGGCTCTCGTTGTAGGCGTCCGGATCCTGCCCGAGAAGGCTGGTGATCACCGGAGCGAACACGGCGACCAGGATGAGGACGAGCACGACGATGCCGCCCGTGAGGGCGAGCTTGTCCCGCTTCAGACGCTCCCAGGCGATCCGGCCGAGCGAGCGACCCTGGACGGTCTCCGCTCCGGTGGTGGCAGCCGCTGCCTCCTCGGCCGCGCCCGGAGCCGCTTCCGCTGTCGGCTCGTGCAATGGTGCCGTCATTAGGCAGGGACCCCTCTCAACCGGCGGTAGCCGGCCTGCACTTGCCGCTGGTAGCGGCATCAATCAGTCCGTCGTACACAGGGACCGCGGGCCCCTTGAAGAGGGAGTCTTCAACGGTTGCGCGATCAGCCGCCAGACTCGACGGCGAATGGATGCGCAACCGTGATGCAGGCTGCGGTTTCACGCTATCCGGACGGCGAGTCGCGGGGATCGAACGCCGACAACTGCCCACGATTCATTGCGACCTGGCCCGACCCGCCCCAACTCGCGCCATTCGGCACCATTCCGTGCCACCCACCTCACTGTGACGGCGATCACATCACGCGGTAAAGGTGTCGCCCTTGCATCAGTTGGGGCAGTTTCTCCGCCGGTACGGGATACGCAATAGGGACATCGAGACAGGCCCAACCATTGCAGCCTAAACGACTATTGAGGGTTCCTTGAGCATGGCCACCCGACCCTCTCGGATTTCCCTTGTAGCCGCCCCGTCACCCGAGTAAATTCCTTTCCCGTCGGGGTGATCGGCAGGCAGGAAGAGCGCCAAAACCCCGCGACCACAACAGCGCAAACAACAGCGCAAACAACAGAAGAATACGGGGAAACAAACATGACACTTCTCGGAATGACCAGCCGAGCGGTGGCCACCTCGGCCCTCCTGGTCGGCGCGTCCTTCGCCGTGCCGGCGGCGGCCTCCGCCACCGAGGTGCACCCGAACAGCTGCGGCACGGGGCACTTCTACAACGTCGACGAGGTGGGCCCCCGGTACTACCAGGCGTCGGGCGACACCGTGGGCGAGTACAACGACAGCCCTAGGGCCGCGACACTCAAGTACACCCTCAGTGTCACCAAGTCGCGGACCTCCGGCTGGACTTTCGGCGGCGGCCTGTCCGTCAAGTTCGCCCTGGCCGAGATTGACGGGAACGTTTCGTACCAGGTATCCAAGGCGAACACCACCGGAATCTCGGTGGAGCACGACCTCAGTGTGCCCGGAAAGCGCTACGGCTATGTGACGCCCAAGGTGGAATTCCAGAAGTTCCACATCGAGAAGGCGCACTACGGCCCGAATTGCAAGACCATTGTCGACAAGGACTACGGCGTGTTCCACGCCGTGACCGCGAAGCTCTTCTACTCCACGTGCGTCTCGAAGCACAGGTGTACGGCGAAGCCGTGACCCGGTGACAGCTGCCGAGTGAGCTGACTGTGCCCGTCTCTCGACCGAGAGACGGGCACAGTGCTGTCAGTAGCCGCCGTGCACCGGCGGGTACCCGTATCCGGCGGCCGGGGCCTGGGGCTGGACCTGGAGTTGGGGCTGCGGCGCGGCCGCGTGGGATTCACGGTCGTAGAACGGGCGGGCGTTGGCCCGCATCCACATCACGACCGGGTCGTAGTCGTCGGTCATCGCGACCGTCGACACCGGCAGCCCCTCCGGGACCGCCCCGACGGACTGCTGCATCATGGCGCGCACCGAGTCGACCGCGGCCGGCGAGGTGTCGTACACGTCCAGGCCGACGGCGAGGTACGGCGCCCCGAGCGCGGGCTGCACCCAGGCGCGGCGCAGGGCGCGCAGGGCCGGGGTGCGGTGGGCGTTCTGCGCGAGCAGGGCGTAGAACTGCGGGATCTCGATGCCGGGTTCGGACAGGCGCAGGGGGCCGGCGGGCTGGCGGTCCAGGCCGGTGGCGATGCGGCGCAGGTCCAGCCAGGGGATGCCGACGCCGCCGCCCTGGGCGTGCGGGTTGAGCCAGAGGCCGTAGTGGTCGGGGTAGAGAGTGCGGGCGACGTCCAGTCCGTCGACCACTTCATAGGAACGGTTCCAGCCGCTCGCCGAGAGTTCCTGTGCGGAGGTGACACAGGGGGCGTAGCTGAAGCCGTCGACTTCCATGTTCCCGTACTGGGCGTCGGGCGAGCCGGCCTGGCCGTGCCACAGGAGCATCCAGATCTGGCCGGAGGAAGGGGTGGCGAGAGCGCGCAGCAATGCCTCGTAGGCGTCGTAGCGCCCGGGGGTGACCTGGCGCAGCATGTGCTCGACGCTGCCGCTTGGGCTCGCGCTCACCTGTCTTACCGCCCCTTCAATTCTTGCCCCGCGTTCGGACACAGCTTAAGCGCCCGGCAGCTCGGAGCCTCGTGTTCGTCGGCGAGTGCGGGTTCGTGGTGGGTTCTCGTGCCCCGCGGCGAGCCGCATATCGGACACGGCCCCAAGGCCCCTCGGTCGGTGTCCCGGAGCCGGCTGGTCAGTGACCGTGCTGGTAGAAGGGGCGGACGTGCGCCTTCAGCCACTCGCCCACGGGGTCCTGGGCCACGTCGAGCAGGACCAGGTTGACCGGCCACGGGACCGGACCCTTGCCGAGGGCCCTGCCCAGAGCCTCCAGGGGAAGGGCTCGCAGGTCGCCCTCCCACTGGGAGAGCTCCACCCCCACGAACATCACCGGGTCGGCCGTCTCGATGGCGGCGAGGCAGCGGCGGGCGCTGAGGACCACGCCCGTCGCGGCGAACTCGGCGGAGGCGGCGGCGAGGAAGTCCACCGGGTCGTCCTGCCAGTCGGGCTCGAAGAGACGGACCCGGCCGCCGACGCCGGGGCCGTCCAGCGGGGTGCGGCCCGCGCGGCACAGCTCGGCCACCGCCTCGGGCGGGAGCGGGACACCGACCACACCGCCGGGATTGACGGCCATCCCGGCCTGCGGGGGCAGGCCGCGCGCGAACTCCACCGCCGGGGCGATGGTGTACGACATCTGGGAGCCGGCCGCCTGCCGGAGCTGCTCCTCGGAGCTGAAGACCGGGACGTACACCTGGCCCTCGATCTCCATGGTGGGCAGGTCCAGCGGGCCGCTGTGCGGACCGCCGCCGCCCGGCAGGGGGATCCAGACGAAGCTGCGGCCCAGGACCTCGATGATCCGTCCGCCCGCGGAGGGTATGCCGAGGGAGGCCGAGAGCACCTCCTCCAGCTCGTTGCCGGGCCAACCGCCGTGCGGGTGGGGGTGTGCCTGTGCCGGGAAGTCCGCGGGAATGTCCGCCGGGAAGTCCATCTGCCTACCGCCTGCTGGGAACCATGCTGTGGATCAGAAGGCTAGCGGGTGCCTGTGACAGACCTGGGTCCGATCAGCCGGAGAAGGCAATGCGGTGCAGTACGTCCGCCGCGTCCCGGTCCAGCAGCACCGCGGAGCCGCAGCCGGCGGGCAGCTCGCCCCGCTCCACCTCGCGCAGCAGCCGGGCGGTCGTACGGCGGTGGCGGCCGAAGGCGTACCGGGACACGCCGCGGCCGCGTTCACGCTGGCCCGCCCGGGCGATGCCGGGAGTGACGTCGAGGAGGACCAGGTGCAGGGTGCCGCCGCGGCGACGGGCCTCGCGGGCCAGCCAGCCGCGCACCCAGGCCTGGGTGCCGCAGTCGTGCACGACGACTCCCTCGCCGGTGCGCAGGGCGCGGCGCAGTCCGGCGAAGTGGGCGAGGCGGACCAGGGGGCGGTAGAGCGCGTAGGGGAGGAAGCGGGGCGTGCGGGCGTCCCAGCGGTCGCGCGCGTCCTGGGAGTCGATGCGGTGGCCGGGGACCGCGCGGTGCATCAGGGTGGACTTGCCGCTGCCGGGCAGGCCGGTGATCACCACCAGGTCCTGGGGGTCGAAGAGCAGGGCGCGCGGGCTGCGGCCGGCGCGGTCGCGCAGGTCCCGGACGACCGGGGCCGGGCGCTCGGCGCAGCGCTCGCGGGCCGGGACGGAGGGCTGCTTCGGCATCGCGATGCCGGTGGTGGCGTAGGCCGTCGTCCTGTTCACCGTGATCGTCCTCCCCTGTGGGCTCGGGAAACCCTTGCCCTAAGAATGTAAAGAGAAGGTAATGCGCCGTGTCCAGTGGTTGGGTGCGCGTAGTGCCACAGGTCGGTTACAGATGCGGCCCTGACGGGTGAGGGCGTGGCGTGCAATGATGTGCGCGCCAACTGCATACCGGCCGCTTGAATCCGCGCGGGAGAGTTCCCAGCAGTCTTCGCTGGGACGCCGAAGGAGCAAGTCCCTCCCTTGAATCTCTCAGGCCCCGTTACCGCGCGGGCGAGGCACATCTGAAAAGCGGGTCGCTGTGACAGTGGCTCCACCCAAGGTGCAAACCGTGATCGTCCCTGTGGCGGTCTCGGCGAACCTCTCAGGTTCCGATGACAGATGGGGAGGAACGTTCCTCGCCCGTCATGCCTGCCCTGGGAGACGACCGACCGATGAGCAGTACCGAACCCCGTCTTACCGCGCTCGATGCGCTGCATCGCTCGCTCGGTGCGACGATGACCGACTTCGCCGGCTGGGACATGCCCCTGCGCTACGGCTCCGAGCGCGACGAGCACCTCGCGGTGCGGACCAAGGCCGGTCTCTTCGACCTCTCGCACATGGGCGAGATCACCGTGACCGGACCGCAGGCGGCCGCCCTCCTGAACTTCGCCCTGGTGGGCAACATCGCCTCCGTCGGCGTCGGCCGCGCCCGCTACACCATGATCTGCCGGGCCGACGGCGGCATCCTGGACGACCTGATCGTCTACCGGCTGGCCGAGACCGAGTACATGGTCGTGGCCAACGCCTCCAACGCCCAGGTGGTGCTGGACGCGCTGACCGAGCGGGCCGAGGGCTTCGACGCCGAGGTGCGCGACGACCGTGACGCCTACGCGCTGATCGCGGTCCAGGGGCCCGAGTCCCCCGGCATCCTGAAGTCCCTCACGGACGCCGACCTGGACGGCCTGAAGTACTACGCGGGCCTGCCCGGCACCGTCGCCGGCGTCCCCGCCCTGATCGCCCGCACCGGCTACACCGGCGAGGACGGCTTCGAGCTGTTCGTGAAGCCGGAGCACGCCGTGGAGCTGTGGCAGGCGCTGACCAAGGCCGGCGAGGGCGTCGGCCTGGTGCCCTGCGGCCTGTCCTGCCGGGACACCCTGCGCCTGGAGGCGGGCATGCCGCTGTACGGGCACGAGCTGACCACGTCCCTGACGCCGTTCGACGCCGGGCTCGGCCGGGTGGTGAAGTTCGAGAAGGAGGGCGACTTCGTGGGCCGCGAGGCGCTCAGCGAGGCCGCCTCCCGCGCCCAGGAGAACCCGCCGCGGGTCCTCGTCGGCCTGATCGCCGAGGGCCGCCGGGTGCCGCGTGCCGGGTACGCCGTCGTCGCGGGCGGCGAGGTCATCGGCGAGGTCACCTCGGGCGCCCCCTCCCCCACCCTGGGCAAGCCGATCGCCATCGCGTACGTCGACGCGGCGCACGCGGCGCCGGGCACCGAGGGCGTCGGTGTGGACATCCGGGGCAGCCACGAGCCGTACGAGGTCGTGGCGCTGCCCTTCTACAAGCGCCAGAAGTAGACACCCGGGCGCGGTCCGTACCGATCACGTGACCCTGCGCACACCTCACCTGCTCGCCAGCAGTTCCAGTAATCCCCCATTCATCAGCACTCCCGCGCGTACAGGAGAATTCAGGCCATGAGCAACCCCCAGCAGCTGCGCTACAGCAAGGAGCACGAGTGGCTGTCGGGCGCCGAGGACGGCGTCTCGACGGTCGGCATCACGGAGCACGCGGCCAACGCGCTCGGCGATGTCGTCTTCGTCCAGCTCCCGGAGGTCGGTGTCACGGTGACCGCGGGCGAGACCTGCGGCGAGCTGGAGTCGACCAAGTCGGTCTCCGACCTCTACTCGCCGGTCACCGGCGAGATCACCGAGGTCAACGAGGACGTCGTCAACGACCCGTCGCTGGTGAACTCCGCCCCCTTCGAGGGCGGCTGGCTGTTCAAGGTGCGCGTCACGGAGGAGCCGTCCGACCTGCTCTCCGCCGACGAGTACACCGCCGAGACCGCCGGCTGAGGAGTCCTAGCCCCATGACTGTCCTGAACACCTCCCTGCACGAGCTGGACCCGGAGATCGCCGCCGCGGTCGACGCCGAGCTGAACCGGCAGCAGTCCACGCTGGAGATGATCGCCTCCGAGAACTTCGCACCGCTCGCGGTGATGGAGGCTCAGGGGTCGGTCCTCACCAACAAGTACGCCGAGGGCTACCCGGGCCGCCGCTACTACGGCGGCTGCGAGCACGTCGACGTCGCCGAGCAGATCGCCATCGACCGGATCAAGGAGCTGTTCGGCGCCGAGTACGCCAACGTGCAGCCCCACTCCGGCGCCTCCGCGAACCAGGCGGCGCTGTTCGCGCTGGCCCAGCCCGGGGACACCATCCTCGGCCTGGACCTGGCGCACGGCGGCCACCTGACCCACGGGATGCGGCTGAACTTCTCCGGCAAGCAGTTCAACGTGGTCGCCTACCACGTGGACGACGCCGGTCTGGTCGACATGGCCGAGGTCGAGCGGCTCGCCAAGGAGCACCGCCCGAAGGTGATCATCGCGGGCTGGTCGGCGTACCCGCGTCAGCTGGACTTCGCCGAGTTCCGCCGGATCGCGGACGAGGTCGAGGCCTACCTGTGGGTCGACATGGCGCACTTCGCCGGGCTGGTCGCGGCGGGTCTGCACCCCAACCCGGTCGAGCACGCCGACGTCGTCACCTCCACCACCCACAAGACGCTGGGCGGCCCGCGCGGCGGCATCATCCTCGCGAAGAAGGACTTCGCGAAGAAGCTGAACTCGTCCGTCTTCCCGGGCTTCCAGGGCGGTCCCCTGGAGCACGTGATCGCAGCGAAGGCGGTCTCCTTCAAGGTCGCCGCCTCGGAGGACTTCAAGGAGCGCCAGCGCCGTACGGTCGAGGGCGCGCGGATCCTCGCCGAGCGGCTGACGGCGGCCGACGCCCGCGAGGCCGGTGTGAACGTGCTCTCCGGCGGCACGGACGTGCACCTGATCCTGGTCGACCTGCGTGAGTCCGAGCTGGACGGGCAGCAGGCCGAGGACCGTCTCCACGAGGTCGGCATCACGGTCAACCGCAACGCCGTGCCGAACGACCCGCGCCCCCCGATGGTCACGTCCGGGCTGCGGATCGGCACGCCGGCCCTGGCCACCCGCGGCTTCACGGCCGAGGACTTCGCCGAGGTCGCGGACGTGATCGCCGAGACGCTCAAGGCGCCGTCCCCCTTCGGGGAGGCCCACGCCGAGGCTCTGAAGGCCCGGGTGAAGGCCCTGGCCGACAAGCACCCGCTGTACCCGGGTCTGAACAAGTAAGTCACCTTTTGCGGAGCACCGCGCACACTGAAAGAGCAGCGTGCGCGGTGCCCCCCGGCACCACCCCAGCACCACCCCCCGTATTGAGGAGTTCCCGTGGCCATCTCGGTCTTCGACCTGTTCTCGATCGGCATCGGCCCGTCCAGCTCCCACACGGTCGGCCCGATGCGCGCGGCACGCATGTTCGTCCGCAGGCTGCGCAACGAGGACCTGGTCGGTTCCGTCGCGTCCCTGCGCTGTGAGCTGTACGGCTCGCTCGGCGCCACCGGCCACGGCCACGGCACCCCGAAGGCGGTGCTGCTCGGCCTGGAGGGCGCCTCGCCGCGCACGGTGAACGTGGAGACGGCCGACGAGCGGGTGGAGGCGATCAAGAAGGCGGGCCGGATCTCGCTCCTCGACGAGCACGAGATCCCGTTCTCCTTCGACGACGACCTGATATTGCACCGCCGCAAGGCGCTCCCGTACCACGCCAACGGCATGACGCTCTGGGCGCACGACGCCGCGGGCACGGAACTGCTCTCCAAGACGTACTACTCGGTCGGCGGCGGCTTCGTCGTGGACGAGGACGCGGTCGGTGCCGACCGCATCAAGCTGGACGACACGGTCCTGAAGTACCCCTTCCGCACCGGCGACGAACTTCTCCGCCTCACCAAGGAAACGGGCCTGTCGATCTCCTCCCTCATGCTGGAGAACGAGCGGGCCTGGCGTACGGAGGAGGAGATCCGGGCGGGCCTGCTGGAGATCTGGCGCGTCATGCGCGAGTGCGTCCAGCGCGGCATGTCCCGCGAGGGCATCCTGCCCGGCGGCCTCAAGGTCCGCCGCCGCGCGGCCGTCTCGGCCCGCCAGCTGCGCGCCGAGGGCGACGCGCTCGCGCACGCGATGGAGTGGATCACGCTCTACGCGATGGCGGTGAACGAGGAGAACGCGGCGGGCGGCCGCGTGGTCACCGCCCCCACGAACGGCGCGGCGGGCATCATTCCGGCGGTCCTGCACTACTACATCAACTTCGTGCCCGGCGCCGACGAGGACGGTGTGGTCCGCTTCCTGCTGGCCGCGGGCGCCATCGGCATGCTGTTCAAGGAGAACGCCTCGATCTCCGGCGCCGAGGTCGGCTGCCAGGGCGAGGTCGGCTCCGCCTGCTCCATGGCCGCGGGCGCCCTGGCCGAGGTCCTGGGCGGCAGCCCGGAGCAGGTCGAGAACGCGGCCGAGATCGGCATGGAGCACAACCTCGGCCTGACCTGCGACCCGGTCGGCGGCCTGGTCCAGATCCCGTGCATCGAGCGCAACGGCATGGCCTCGGTGAAGGCGGTCACGGCGGCGAAGATGGCGATGCGCGGCGACGGCTCCCACAAGGTGTCCCTCGACAAGGTCATCAAGACGATGAAGGACACCGGGGCGGACATGAGCGTGAAGTACAAGGAGACGGCCCGGGGCGGGCTCGCGGTGAACATCATCGAGTGCTAGAGGGAAATCGGCCCTGACCAGCGCGTTCGTACCTTCCTGCGCTGTCAGGGCCGTCCGGGGTTCAGTCGAGCCAGGCGAGTGGGTCTTCCTCGTCCTCCCCGGATGCCCGGACCGTCGTGAAGGTGACAGGGACTCCCAGCTCTGCAAGACCTGCAAGAACGCCCGGCGAGACAAACAGTCCGGATCCTGACTCGGCAATGCCTGCCACATCGACCTTCACCGATTTTCCCGCCTCCTTCAGCGCGTCGAGCGCCGGCTTGCGAGGGCTGAGGAATCCGATGAGTTCCACGGCCTGTTCGTCGGCGTTTTCCGAGTGCCGCTCGTCGACGGTGAGCGTGGCCCAGCCGGGGCCGGAATAGATGTCCACACCTTCGGACGAAGAGAACTCTTCACTGTCCGCGAGTTGCAACTCGGCAAGCAGAAAAGCGGAATCCACTTCCTGACCCGATACGACCAGGGAGGTGCTCAAGTTACCCCACGGCTTCAACTTCGCTCCAGGTTCCATAACTGCTCCTTCAGCGCTCATTCATATTGGCCGCCACCCCGAGAGGGAATCCCAGGAGTGCTATTCGCCTGAGTTCATCCGACTGAAGGGCAAGGGTGCAGTCGTTCCCGGCGAATCCGTAGATTCCGACGGTCACCTCATATCCCTGTTCGGTCAGTTGCACCAGCTCGGTCCGCTTGCTTTCCATGGTGGAAAGGATATTGTCCAGCTGCTCGTTAAAGTCCCGGCTGACGTGCTCGTTGCAGCTGATGCTCCACAGTCCGTCGACGTCGCCCGGCCGAGCCCATTTGCTGGGACCCGGGTTGCGCACACCGGTGGGCTCGATACCGAGGAAGGGCGTGATCTCCCCCGGCCGGAGATCACGCCCCTTGATGACGAGTGACACATCCGTCAAGACCCAGTGGCGTTTTTCCGTTACATCCATGTACGGCTCCTCACAGGTTGGGATATTCTACTTGAGCTCACGACACGCCGCCCAGTGAACATTTCCCATGCCGGGCTTCAGCAGCTCGCTCAGTGCGGCCTCTTTGCCGACTGTCATCGAATTCTCGAACACACTGAAACCTCCGCCGTCCGATGAGGCGGGAGGCGTCAGATTTCAGTTCGGAATTACGTCGCCCGGTTTGCATGTCTCCACGTGGCCTCCCGGATGCACGCCTCGCTCGACGGTCAGGCCGTTGAGTCCGGGAAGTGCGTCTCCGTGCTGCACGTAGAAAGAAGAGATGTTGGTTCCCTCGGGGACCACGGTTTCGCCGGCCCTGTCTACGAGATACCCATGACCGGCGAAGACCCTCCCAACGGCCAGGGGGGTGGTTGGCCTCGGGCGACGCTTCACCGGACCGTCCGTGCACACGACGTACGCGCCGTTGTGGACCTCGTCCATGTGTCTCGTGCGCCCGGTGCCGGCCGGCACCGGGCGGTCCGGCTTCCGCGCCCGGTGCCGACCGGGGCTTCTCACACGGTGTGGACGGTTCCGGCGTACCGCTGGGCGAACCGGGTACCGGTGCCGGCGGTGACCGTCATGTCGTAGCGCCCCTCGTCGGTGCGCCAGGTCAGGCGGGTGCGGTCGCCCGGTCCGACCCACACGGTCCGCTCCTTGCCGGCGAAGTCGTTCGGCGTGATCGTGAACGCCACCTCGGTGCCGCCGGCGTTGCGCAGCTCCAGCTCCAGCGTGGCGTCATCCGGCCGCCCGGAGTTCCGCAGGGCCGCCGTCACCGACGGCACCGCCACGTCGTCCTGGCCCGTACGGACGACGGTGCCGGAGAAGCGGCGGACGAAGCCGTCGGCGCCGTACACGGAGAAGTCGTAGCGTCCGTCGGTGCCGGAGGCGTCCCACACATAGGTGCGGGACGAGCGCGGCGGGACGGTGAAGGGCGTGCCGGCGAAGGGCAGGGCGGTGTTCGGCAGCACGGTGAAGTGGTAGCCGACGCTGCCGTCGTTGGTGAGGGTGCAGGTGACCTTGCCGGTGGTCCGGTCGACCTTGACATCGGCCCATGGGCGGTAGGGCAGGGCGCGATGCGGTCGCGGGCCCTTCTCCTGGGCGGGCATGGACTGCTGGTCGGGTATCTTCACCGCCGGCAGGGAGTTGCCCGCGTCGGCCTTGGCCATCAGGGCGACCGTGTCGGGCAGTTCCGGAATGCTGTAGTCGGGCTCGCCGAAGTCGAAGCAGCTGGTGAGGTCGCCGCAGACGGTGCGCCGCCAGTCGGAGATGTTGGGCTCCCGCACACCGGTGACACGCTCCAGGAAGCGCACCACCGACGTGTGGTCGAAGACCTGGGAGTTGACCCAGCCGCCGCGCGACCATGGCGAGACGACCCACAGCGGTACCCGGCTGCCCAGGCCGATGGGCTTGCCGTTCGCGAACTCGTCCTTGGTTCCCGGCTCGGGGATCGGCGGGATGACGTGGTCGAAGTAGCCGTCGTTCTCGTCGTACATGAGCAGGAAGACGGTGTGCTTCCACACGTCGGGGTTGGAGAACAGCGACTGCAGCGCGGTGTTGACCCAGTGGGCGCCGTAGTCGGGGCTGGCGTTCGGGTGCTCGCAGAACAGGTAGGGCGCCACCAGCCAGGAGACGGTGGGCAGGGTGCCGTCCTTGCAGTGCTTGTCGAACGCCGTGAGGTCCCACTTCGTCATGGCGTTGATGTAGCGCGGGTCGTCCTCGGGGAACTCGTGGAACTGCTTGAAGTACGACAGCGCGTTGTCGTCGTAGTCCCCGTACCGGTCGTCGGAGCCGTCGGGGTTGTGGTAGACGCGCCAGGTGACGCCGGCCTGCTCAAGGCGCTCGGCGTACGTCGTCCAGTCGGCCACCGGGTTGCCGGTGACCGGCGTGTTGTCGGTCCACGGGCCGGTGGTGCCGTCGACGCCGGGGCCCGCGGTGCCGGTCCACAGATAGAGGCGGTTGGGGTCGGTGGGGCCGTTCAGCGAGCAGAAGTAGCCGTCGCAGAGGGTGAAGGCGTCGGCCAGCGCGTACTGGTAGGGGATGTCCTGCCGGGTGAAGTAGCCCATGGTCCGCTCGCCCTTGGCGGAGACCCACTTGTCCATGGCGCCGCCGTTGACGGCGCTGTGGCCGGAGTCCCAGTCGTGCGGGAGACCGCCCGCGTTCTGCGCGTTGTACTTCGTGGTGTCCATGCGGAAGGGCAGCAGGTGGCCCTCCTTGCGGCCTCGGTCGGGCTGGCGGAACACGGAGTCGCCGTTCGCGAGGGCGGTCGCCTGGCGGTCGCTGAAGCCGCGCACGCCGTTCAGGGTGCCGAAGTAGTGGTCGAAGCTGCGGTTCTCCTGCATCAGGATGACGACGTGCTTGACGTCGGCGATGCTGCCGTGGCGGGCGCCCTGGCCGGCGGCCTCCGCCGTGCCGGGGAGCCCGGCAGCGAGGGCGGCTCCGGCGGCGGCGGTGCCGATGAAGGAGCGGCGGCTGATCTCGGTCATGGGAGGAAGGTCCTTCGGATCGTTCGCGGTCAGCCGCGGGCGGACAGGGAGAAGGTGACGACGGCGGCGGCGTGGTCGGAGGGCCAGCCGTTGGCGGCGCTGTCCGGCACCGGCCGGGGCCAGCCGGTGAACAGGTTGTGCGCCTCCAGGACCTTGAGCCGCCCGGCGAACTGGATCTGGTCGATCCGGTCCTGCGGTTCCGTGCCGCCGCCCTCGCGCTGCGGTCTGACGGGGGACCAGGTGGTGCCGGGCGCCTTCTCCGGGCCGGGGTGGGCGTCACGGAAGGCGTCGACGAGGCCGGCCTTCTCCAGCGCCTCGGTGACGGGCCAGCGGACCCGGCCCACTCCCCGGTGCGCGGGCGCGGTCCGGCTCGTCCAGTCGTGGTGGGACGGCGAGGCGAGTCCGGCGGCCAGCACGACGGGGGTGCGGGCGGCGAGTTCGGGCCGCAGCGCGGAAACCAGCGCCTGCACCTGCCGGTAGCGGTTCGTCTCCTTCTCCGCGGCCTCGACCTGCGCGGGCGTCCGGCCCGCGAGCAGCGCGTACGGTCCGTAGTCGGCTTCGTCCAGCTGGGCCGTCCACAGGCGTACCGTGCGGGAGCCGGGCAGGTGCAGCGTCGCCGCGGCGGCCGGGAGCGCAGCGGTCGGAGCGACGATGTCGGTGAGCGGGTAGCGGCTCACGATGCCCAGGCCGCCGGCCTGGTGCGCGTGCCAGCCGAGCGCACCGGCGAGGTTCTCGGCCGCCTTGTCCCCGCATTCCTGGAGCGCCACGACGTCCAGGCCCTGGGCGAGCACCAGCCGCAGCTGCTTCTCCAGGAATCCGTCGATGTGGGTGCCGGCGTCCCAGAGGTTCAGCGTGGCCGCCTTCAGCCGGAGCCGCTCCCGGGAGGTGCGCACCGGCACCTGGACGGTGACGGTGTCGCTGTCGACGGCGCTGTCGGTGACGGCGGCCACCAGCCGGCCGGGTCTGCGGGGTGCGAAGAGCGGGGCCTTGCCGCTGACCGTGCCGTCCGCCGCCACCGACAGCCAGGAGTCGCCCCCGACACGCTTGAAGGTCGCGCTGCCCGCGGCGTTGCCCTCGGGCCTGATCCACAGACCGCCGAGCTTCACCGAGACGTCCGTGCCCGCGGTCTGCGGGGCGGTGGTGACGGCGTCGAGCACCGCGTGCGGGCGCGGGATCACGGGGCGGACCACGAAGCTGAACGGGACGGTGCGGGCCAGGATGCCGTAGCCGTCCTTGGCCAGCAGGTAGGCGGTGTACGGGCCGCCGCTGAGTCCGGAGGTGTCGATCGTGATGTCGCCGGAGGCACCGGGGGTGTACTCCCAGGCGAGGGAGGAGCCGTGCCCCGGCTGTCGGTCGCCGTCGTACACGCCGATCCAGTTCTTCGCGTCGGGCGTGTCCGTCGTCCAGTGGAAGGAGAGCTTGTCTCCCTCGTGCGGAGCGGGTGTCGTCAGCTTGACCGAGTCGCCGGCGTGCGTGCCGGCGAAGCTGAAGGCATCTGTCCTGGCGAGGACGCCGTAGCCGTCCTTGGCCAGCAGATACACGATGTACGGCCCGCCGCTCAGGCCGGAGGTGTCGAGGGTGGTCTGCCCGGACGCGCCGGGCACGTATGCCCACACCAGGGAGTTGCTGCCGCCGGCGGGCAGCCGGTCGGCGGGGTAGACGCCGATCCAGTTCTTGGGGTCGGGCGTGTCCGTCGCCCAGATGATGGCCAGTTTGTCGCCGCGCTGCGGGGGCGTCGTGGAGCCGATCGAGATGCTGCTCCCGGACGCGGCGGCCTGTGAGAGGGATGACACGGTGTTGGGTCCTCTCCGCCCCGGGTACCGCCGTGACGACACCCGGGTGAGCAAAGTTGTCTAGATAACTTCGTCCCCCAGGAAGCCGTCTCCCGACGACGCCCCCGTGAACAGGAGGTGGCCGCCGCCCGGGAAGGAGACGGAAATCTGAAGACTCCCCGTGTGGCCAGACAGGCCGAGAATCGGCTGGAAAATAGCATCTGACCTGCCAGTTTCCAAGATCGCCAGCCTCTGTCGCGCCCCCTGGAGGCCATCAGGGCCGCATACCGCCGCGCCGCCGTCCGGACGGGTGCGACACCTCGCGCCCTTCACGGGCGCACTCCCGATCTGTGCACAGCAATGGTCGGAGCGAACACAAGGAGACGGCACGGAACGGTTGATGTTGCCCCTGGGGCTACCGCGCGGTAACCGCTGCCCCCTACGCTGCCGCCAACTCAGCGACAGCAAAGGGGAATTGAGCATGCGCGTGATGAGACGACTGGCGGCGCTCGTGGGCGCCGCCGCTCTGCTGGCGGTGATACCGGCGAATGCCCGGGCGGCGTCGCCGAAGTTCTCCGAGACGACGGCGATCGGCACGCACAACGCGTACGACAAGGCCAAGTACACGTACTTCGCCCAGGCGTTGGACTCGGGCGCCTCGCTGCTCGAGCTGGATGTGTACGTGGACAGCCTGACCCACCGGTGGCGGGTGAGTCACAGCAACCCGTTCGGCAACGACAACAACTGCGAGGCCGCGAAGACGCCGGGCGAGCTGTACAGCAAGAACCGCAACCAGGACCTGGGCAGTTGCCTGGACAACATCGCGGCCTGGAACCAGCTCCACCCCGACCACCCGCCGATCGTCTTCAAGGTCGAGCTGAAGGTCGGCTTCAACAACAAGGCCGGCCTCGGCCCGGACGAGTTCGACACGCTGGTGTCGCAGAAGCTCGGCGGCAGCGTGTACAAGCCGGCCGACCTGCTGGGCGGGACGTACCCGTCCCTGGACGCGGCGGCCAAGGCCGACGCCTGGCCCTCCCGCGACTCCCTCAGGGGCAAGTTCCTCTTCGAGCTGATCCCCGGCACGGTGGAGCAGGCCAACCCGTTCGACCACTACTGGACGGACGAGGAGTACGGCGACCACCTGCGCGATCTGTACGCGGCGGGGAAGACCGCCGAGGCGCAGGCCTTCCCGGCAGCGCTCGGCGCCGAGAACGGCGACCCGCGCACCAGCCGTTACGACGCCTCGATCCGTCCCTGGTTCGTGTTCTTCGACGGGGACGCGGCGACGTACGTGAACAACGGGTACGACACCTCGTTCTACTCCGCGAACCACTACATCCTGATCACGACGGGCGCCGACGGCGTGTCCCCGGCGATCTCCTCGACCGATCCCACGGACGCCGAAGTCGCCGCCCGGCTCTCTCTGCTGGCCAAGGACCACGCCAGCCTCATCACTTCCGACTGGTCGGCCAAGTCGGCATCAGTGCTGGGTTCGGTGACGGGCCGAGGCTGATATTCCGGGTACACGGGCGGATCTCTCGTGCCAAGGTGGGGCATACATCAGTCAACTCCTGTCACCCCACTGACACTCAGGGAGTCCCCCATGCTCCACGGCATTGACGTCAGCGCCTACCAGTCGTCGTCGTACGGCACGGACGGCCTCTCCTTCGTCTTCATCAAGGCGACGGAGGGGCGTTCGTACGTCAACCCGAGACTCTCCGCCCAGACCAAGACCGGCCGCGACGCGGGACTCGTCGTCGGCTTCTACCACTTCCTGTGGCCGGGCCACATCGCCGCGCAGGCCGAGTACTTCGTCAAGCACGCTCCCGAGAAGGCGGGTGACCTGCTCGCCGTCGACTGGGAGACGACCAGCGAGGGCACGCACGCGAGCAACGCGGAGAAGGACCTGTTCATCCGCAAGGTGAAGGAACTCCGCCCCCACAACAAGGTCCTGCTCTACGCCAACCGGGACTACTGGCTGAACGTCGACGTCACCTCGTACGCCGGCGACGGCCTCTGGATCGCCGACTACGTGAGTGCGGGCAAGCCCCGCATCAAGGCCAAGTGGCGCTTCCACCAGTACAGCAGCGAGCCCCACGACAAGGACGTGGCCGACTTCGCCGACAAGAACGCCCTGCGGAAGTGGGCCACGTCCTAGGCCCGGGGAAAGGGCCGGGCCCTAGCCCCGGAAGTCCTCGGGGCGTTCCGGTGAAGCCTTCGCCAGAGCCTTCGTGACGGCCTCCAGGCCCGCCTGCAGGCCGTACACCGGGGTGCCCGGCTGCTGGCGCCAGGAGTCGTCGATGCCGCCCGCGTCGACGGTGTCGAAGCCCAGTTCGCCGACGAGGTCGCGGACGATCCGCTTGGCGGCCGCGTCGTCGCCGGCCACCGGCAGGGCCATGCGCCCGGGATCGCCGGCCGGGCGGGGGCGGTCCAGGATGTCCTGGGCGTAGGTGCCGTTGAAGGCCTTGATCACGGGGTGTCCGAGGTGGCGTTCCGTCCAGCGGCTCTCGGTCAGGCCGTCGTCCTCGATCGCGGCGATCCGGCCGTCCCGCTGCTGCGGGTAGTAGTTGCCGGTATCGATCACGGCGACGCCCTCGGCCGCACCGTCCAGCAGGCCGGAGGGGAGGTCCGGGACCCGCTTCAGAGGGACGGTGACCACGACCACCTGGGCGCCCCTGGCGGCCTCCTCGGCCCGGACCGGGGTGGCGCCGGTCTCCTCGGCCAGTGCCTTGAGCGTCTCGGGGCCCCGGGAGTTGGCCACGGACACGTCGTGACCGAGGGCGGTGAGCCGCCGGGTGAGGTTGCCGCCGATGTTGCCCGCGCCGATGATGCCGATCTTCATGGCAGACCCTTCCAGGATCGATGCATGTGCATACTTCCGTCGGTCGGCGACAACCCCGCGGGCAGCGGGACTATTCCGGCGGCTGCGGCAGACGGGTGAACCCCCCTCGGACCCGTGCGACGATCCTGCCCGCACAACGAAGGGGGTGCCCCTCCACGATGGGACGGGCACCCCCTTCGGGCGCGTCACTTGTTCAGGTAGGCCCAGAACTCGTCGAACGACAGGACCTTGTCGCCGTTGAGGTCGCGGCTCTTGATGATGGCCGCCGCCACCGTCTCGGTGACGTTCCAGTCACCCTCCTGGGCCAGGGCGGACTTGAACTCCGCTGCGGTGATGAATCCGTCACCGTCCGCGTCGATCCGCTGGAACTGCTTGCGTGCTTCCTCGATGTCCGCCACCGATCCGCCCCTTTTGTTCGTGTTTCTCATGCCGTGCCGGCGTACTGTCGCTGGTCAGATTAACGGCCCTGGCGAGCACGGAGTGCGGCGACCACCCAGGCGAAGTCCTCGGCGTGCGGGGGCGCGGGCTGCCGGTTCACGAGGGCGAGCAGTTCGCGGTAGCGGGCGACCCGTTCGTTGAAGCCCGCCGTCATGCGTTCCAGTACGTCGGTCCGGTCCGCGTCGCCGAACAGTTCCCGCAGCACCTCCTCGGCCTCGGGCGCCGCCGGGTCGGTGCCGCGCTCCCGCGCCGGGCCCACCAGTTCCACCAGACGCCTGGCGAACCACAGGGACTGCCCGCGCGGCGCCCCGCGCCCCCGGTCGGCGGCGTTGAACTCGACCGCCCGGCGCATCTGCGCCCGGAACTCCGGGTCCTGGAGCATCTCGGCCAGCTCCACCCAGGCGTCCACCTGCTCGGGCGTCGGGTTTCCGACAGGTCCACGGCGGTGCTCCGCATCCGCTCCCGGATGTCCGGGTCGACGGTGTCGAGGCCGTGCAGCGTCTCGGCCACGAACTCTTCCATGATCCGCTGCCGCTCGGCGGCCGACAGCCGCGCCAGTCTGTTCATCAAGGTCATCTCCTCCGCGCTCGAACCACGTCGTGCCACGCTCGACAGCACCGCCCTCGTCACCTTCAGCGACCGGATCTGCGCGTCCAGCGCCGCGACATGGGTGGCGGCGACCTCGGCCACGCTCCGCTCGCCGGCCAGCACCCGGTGCACGTCCTCCAGGCCGAGGCCCAGCTCGCGCAGGGTGCGGATCAGCTCCAGGCGGGCCACGGAAGCGGCGTCGTAGAGCCGGTAACCGCCCGCCGAGCGGCCCACCGGGGGCAGGACGCCCTCGTCGGACCAGTAGCGGATGGTGCGCACCGTCAGGCCGGTGGCCCGTGCCAGCGCTCCGATGGTGAAAAGTCCGGTGCCGTCGTCGATCACGTCTGCGAGTCTGGGCCTTCCAGTCGGTGGAGACTCAAGGAGCACGGTTTGGAGACCTTGCGGGACATTCTCGACGCTGCGGCGCGGGGCGTCTTCCCGCCGGCGGACGGCGGCACGACGGTCGTGCCCCAGCCCTCACCGCGGGACGCCGGTGTCCTGGCCCTCACCGCCCATTCGGTCGTGTTCACCGACGAGGATCCGGACTGGGTGCACGAGACGCTGCGCGCGGTCGGGGACGAGTGCGACGCGCTGGCCGCCACGATGAACCCGCGCTTCCTGACCGCCCTGATGGACCGGACGGGATGCCGTACGGACACGATCGACGTGGTGCTGGCCGGGCCCCCGCTGCCGGGCCGCCCGGCCCTCGCGCTGCGGGAGATCGCCGACCCGTCCCACCCCCGGGTGGTCAGCTCGCACCGGCGGCGCGACGACGTCCGGGTGTGGGTGGCGGACGGCGGTGTGCTCGTGCTGGGGCGCGGGGTGGCGGGCCGGCTGGAGGCGGCCGTCGAGGTGGACGACGCGGTACGGCACCGGGGGCTGGGCCGGGCGCTGGTGACGGCGGCGCGGCAGTTGGCCGGGGAGCCGGTGTGGGCCCAGGTGTCGGCGGGGAACGCCCGCAGTCTGCGGGCGTTCCAGGCGGCCGGATACCGTCCGGTGGGCTCGGAGGCGCTGCTTCAGCGGAAGATGCCGGTGTGCCCCAGTGAGTAGCGGCCCGGCTGCGGGTAGACCGCGAGGCCGTGCGGGCCGCTGCCGACCCTGATGCGGGCCAGTTCGGTGCCGGTGCGGGTGTCGATGGCGTACACCTCGGAGTTGTAGCGGCCGGAGAGCCACAGCACCTTGCCGTCGGCCGAGACACCGCCCATGTCGGGGCTGCCGCCGCCGGGCAGATGCCACTTCTTGGTGAGCCGGTTCTGGGCGAAGTCGAAGAGGGAGATGGTGCCCTCGCCGCGGTTGGAGATGTACATCTCGCGCGAGTCCCGGCTGATGTACAGCCCGTGGGCGCCCTTTCCGGTGGAGAGGAACTCCGGCTTGGCGAAGGTGTCCCCGTTCAGGATCCACATGCCGTTGGCCGCCATGTCGGCGATGTAGAACAGCTTGCCGTCCGGGGAGATCTTGACGTCCTGCGGCATCGCGCCGTCCAGCGGCAGCTTCTCCTGGGCCACGACCTCCATCCTCGCGGTGTCGACCTTGAGCACTTCGCCGCTGAACTCGCAGGAGACGATGAAGTAGCGGCCGTCGATGGAGAAGTCGGCGTGGTTGACGCCGTAGCAGCTGACCGGGACGGACTTGACGACCTCCATGGTGTGCGCGTCACGGAAGACGAGCCGGCGGTCCATGGAGGCCATGACGATCGCGTACTTGCCGTCGGGCGTGAAGTACAGGTTGTACGGGTCGTGCACGTCGACCGGTCGGCCGGCCCGCCCGGTCTTCGGGTCGATGGGGGTGAGGCTGTTGCCGAGGTCGTTGTTGACCCAGAGGGTCTTCAGGTCCCAGGACGGCACCACGTGCTGGGGCTGCCGGCCGACCGGAATGGTCTCGATGACCCGGTAGGTCTCGGGGTCGATGACGCTGACGGTGTCGGAGTTGGTGTTGGGGACGTACACCCGGGACGGGAAGTCCCTGACGGCCGGGGAGAGCCGGCCGGGCCGGTCGGCGGCGTAGATGTCGGTCGGGTCCTGCACCGGGGGCATCCCGGGCAACACGTCCACCTGCTGCTTCTTCACCTGCGGCTGGACCGGTGGCGCCTTGCTGCCGAGGGCCTCGCTCTCGTTGTGCTGGGCGCCGCCGCACGCGGACAGCAGCGCCAGGGCGGTGAGGGCGGCTCCGGCGGCCAGGAGGCGGGCGGCTTTCGTGGGTTGCATCAGCTCAGCAGCTCCGTGGTGGTGACCGCGCGCAGCCCGCGGCGGTCGAGTTCGTGGAGTACGGCGGGAACGGCGGCGACCGTGTCCGGATACCCGAAGTGCAGGCTCACCACCGACCCGTCGCGCACGTCGGCGAGGACCTTGCGGGTGATGGCGTCGGCGCCGGGGCGGGTGTAGTCGAGCGAGTCGACGTCGTACGAGAGCACATGCGGATAGCCCGCGGCGCGGGCGAGCCTGGCGACCATCGGGGAGGCGGTCGGCGAGCGGGAGGGGCGGAACCAGGTGCCGATGGATCCGGTGAGCCGCTCCAGGCGCTCGGCGCAGTCGGTGATCTCCTTGGCCGCCTCGGGCTCGGCCATGGCGTTGACGGAGATGTGCCGCTGGGTGTGGTTGCCGAGGTCGTGGCCGCCGTCGAGGATGCGGCGGGCGAGGGCCGGGTGTTCGTCCAGCCAGCTGCCGACGGCGAGCACGGTGAGCCGGGCGCCGCGCTGTTCGGCCGTGCTCAGCAGGGACTCGGCGAGGTCGGGGTCGCCCTGCCCGTGGAAGGTGAGGGCGACCTGGGGACGGGTGCGCGGGCCGTGCGTGATCTGGGCGGGCTGCCCGGCGTAGGTGCGGGGGGCGGGGGCGGAGTGGGACGTGGCCGCAGGTTGGCCGGACGCGCGGGCGGGCGGGGCGGACCCGGAGGTCGCGGCGGCGGGCGGGGCGTCCTGGCCGGCAGCCCCGCACCCGGCGGCGAGCGCGCCCCCGGCGACGAGCCCGGCACCCACGCGCAGCGCCCCGCGTCGGTTGGTCGTGGTCACGCGCACCATTTAAGGGGCGAAAAGCGAGAAAACGGCCGATTAGCCCGACCGAGGGGCGATTTCGGGTCGCCATGGCCTCACTGTCCCCAGGTGGTCCCGTCAGGGCCTAACGGTCGGCGACCCGCATCTCGAACCAGGTGGTCTTGCCGCGTGGCAGGAGGTCGACGCCCCAGCGGTCGGACAGTTTGTCCACCAGGAACAGGCCACGGCCGCTGACGTCCATCTCCTGAACCGGCATCAGACAGGGGAGCCCGCGCGAGGGATCACGGACCTCGACGCGGATCCAGCCGCGGCGGCGGCGCATCCGGAGGCCGAAGACCCGGGCCCCGGTGTGCCGGACGGCATTGCCGACGAGTTCGGAGACGAGTAAAACCGCGTCCTCGGTCATCTTGGGAGTCAGCCCCCAGTGCCGCAGTACGACGACCTGGGCCAGCCGGCGCGCGGTGGCCGCGGACTCCGGGCGGGACGGCAGCGGTACCTCCGCCTCCGTCGGGTTGCCGAACAGTTCGAGCGCCTGGAGCGCCCGTTCGTCCTCCACCGCGGGCGACCAGCGCGCCGCGGCCGCACGGCTGTGTCCCCGCGGCTGTTCGATGCCCTCCAGCCCCGCCATGCCCCCATGATGGCCGCCCGGAGCCGTCTCCGTGGCCGTTCCGGAGGAATACGCCCCCCGTACGCCCCTGCCCCGCTCCGGCCTTTCGGCATATGCCGACGGCATGTCGATCCCCGGAAGAGCCCTATTGACCTGCGGCGACGACTCACTTCCGGGCAACCGTCGGACTCCCTCGACGAGGCAGGTTTAAGGTTGCCTTAAGGCTCCCATACACCGCCCCATCGAGGGACCCGGATCAGACAACGCGTCAAGTGCAAGGACCCCCACGGGGGTTGCGGCAGGAGTTTCCGCGGAAATTCATCCCTTCGCGGCTCAGAGGAACTTCGCCTTGCCGGGCCCCTCCGCCACGAAGCTGCGCATGCCGCGCTCGCGGTCCTCGGTGGCGAACAGTCCGGCGAACCAGTTCCGCTCAACGGCGAGCCCGGTGTCGATGTCGGTCTCCAGGCCGGTGTCGATCGACTCCTTCGCCGCGCGCAGGGCGATCGCCGGCCCCTGGGCGAGCTTGGCTGCCCAGGCGTGCGCCTGCTCGTACACCTCGGCGGCCGGGACCACCCGGTCCACCAGGCCGATGGCGAGGGCCTCGTCGGCCTTCACCTGGCGGCCGGTGAAGATCAGGTCCTTGGCCTTGGAGGGACCGACCAGCCGGGGCAGGCGCTGGGTGCCGCCGGCGCCCGGAATGAGACCGAGCAGGATCTCGGGCTGGCCCAGCTTGGCGTTGTCGGCGGCGATGCGGAAATCGGCGCACAGGGCCAGCTCGCAGCCGCCGCCGAGCGCGTACCCGGTGACGGCAGCGACGACGGGCTTGGGGATGCGGGCCACGGCGGTGAAGGCGTCCTGCAGGGCGCGGGCGCGCAGGACCATCGCGGTGTGGTCCATGTCCTGCATCTCCTTGATGTCCGCGCCCGCCGCGAACACCCGCTCGCCGCCGTAGATCACCACGGCACGCACGTCCTCGCGGCGCGTGGCCTCCTCGGCGAGTTCCTTCAGCCGGTCCTGCGTGGCGATGTCCAGCGCGTTCATCGGCGGCCGGTCCAGACGCAGGGTTCCGACACCTTCGGCGACTTCGAGATTCACGGTCATGCAGAGCAGGTTAACGGTGACTAACGGCTACGGGGCCGGTGCGGTGGATCACACCCGGCCCGGGGTCCGGGGGTTGCCCCCGGGCAGGCACAGCACGGTGACCAACGACTACCGGGCCGGTGCGGTGGATCGCACCCGGCCCGGGACCGACGACAGCGGGCCCGGTGCCGTAGGTCACAGCACCGGGCCCGTGGCTCAGCGAGGGCTCACTTCTTCCAGTCGGCCCAGGACATGTTCCAGCCGTTGAGGCCGTTGTCCGGGGCCACCGTGCGGTCGTGGGAGTTCTTGACGACCACCACGTCGCCGCTCATCGAGTGGTTGAAGAACCATGCCGCCGGAACGGACTTGTCGTAGCCGCCGCGCACATCGCGCAGGCCGATGCAGCCGTGGCTGGCGTTGAAGTTGCCGAACGCGCCGCCACCCCAGTAGTTGCCGTGGATGAACGTTCCGGAGTCCGTGAGGCGGATGGCGTGCGGGACGTCCTTGATGTCGTACTCGCCGCCGTAGCCGACGGTCTCGCCGTTCATGCGGGTCACGACGAGCTTCTCACGCATGACCATCTGGCCGTTCCAGGTGTCGTAGCCCGGCTTGCCGGTGGTGACGGGGATGGTCTTGATGACCTTGCCGTCCTGGGTGACCTTCATCGTGTGCTTCTTGGCGTCCACGTAGGAGACCTGGTCGCGCCCGATGGTGAACTTCACCGTCTTGTGCTGCTCGCCGTAGACACCGTCACGGCCCTCGACGCCGTCGAGGTTGAGGTCGACGGTGACCTTCGTGCCTTCCTTCCAGTACTTCTCCGGGCGGAAGTCCAGACGGTCGTTGCCGAACCAGTGACCCTCGACGTCGACGGCCGGCTCGGTCTTGATCTTGATGGCCTTCTCGACGTCCTGCGGGTTGGTGATGCCCCGGGTGAAGCGGACGGAGAACGGCATGCCCACCCCGACGGTGGAGCCGTCCTCAGGGGTGAAGTTGCCGAGGAAGGTGTTCTTCGGGGTCAGCGTGGTGAAGCTGGAGTCCTCGGCGGCCTCGCGGCCCTCGGAGTCCTTGGCGACCGCATGCACGCTGTACTTGGTGCCGGCGGCCAGATGGGTCGACGGCGTCCAGGAGGCGCCGCCGCCCGCGATGGCGCCCTCGATCTTTGCGCCCTTGGCGTCCTTGACGGTGACCTCGGTCAGTTTGCCCTTGGTCACGTTCACCTTCAGGGCGCCGCTCGTGTCGACGCCCGAGGCACCGGACTTGGGCGAGATGCTGACGGCTGCCGTCGACTGCTTGCCCTGCTGCGTGTCGGGACCCTTGCTCTTTCCGTCCCCGGAACCGGACCCCGAGTCACCGCCGCCGCACGCGGTGAGAGTCACGAGCAGGGCGCCGGCTATGAGCGCCGCCCCCTTACGGCCTCTCCCCCGGCTCCGCACCGACGCCCCCGATATCGGCCGCACGTTCAAAGTCGTTCTCCCCTCGCCGGACCAGGTCAGGCCCGCTCCCCACCACACTTGGTGTGCGCATGTTAACCGCAGGGTTTTGAGCAAGGTGTCAGCCGAATGTCACCGTTCCGTCGCAACTTCAACCGACCACCGTCACCCGAAACCCCGCCCCTCATCTGGTTACTTGACCGCGCTGCCCGCTTTCCACTCCTTCCACGCCATGTTCCACCCTCCGAGGCCGTTGTCGGGAGAGACTGTTTTGTCCTTGCTGTTGACGACCTCGACGACGTCCCCGACGAGGCTGCGGTCGAAGAACCAGCCCGCCGGGGTGTCCGAACCGCCGCCCTTGACGTCCCTGAGGCCCACGCAGCCGTGGCTGACGTTCACCCGGCCGGGGGCGTCCGGGGACCAGTAGTTGCCGTGCAGGAAGGTGCCGGAGTCGGTGAGCTTCATGGCGTGCGGGACGTCCGGGATGTCGTACTCGCCGCCGAAGCCGACCGTCCGGCTGTTCATGCGGGTGACCTCCAGCATCTCCATCACCACCATCTTCCCGTTGTAGGTGGTGGTCTTGGGGGCGCCCGCGGTGATCGGCACGGTGGCGAGCAGCTGCCCGTCGCGCCGCACCTCCATCATGTGGTCGGACGCGTCCACCAGGGACACCTGGCTGCGGCCGACGGTGAAGGTGAACGTCTTGTCCTGCAGGCCGTAGGCGCCGGGTGCCCCTTCGACGTCCCTGAGGCCGAGGTCGACGGTGACCTCGGTGCCGGGCTTCCAGTAGCGCTCGGGGCGGAAGTCGAGGCGGTTGTTGCCGAACCAGTGCGGGCGGATCTCCACGGACGGCTTCGCGGTGACGCGTACGGCGCGTTCGACGGCGGCGCGGTCGGTGATCTCCCGGCTGAAGGAGAGGGAGACGATCATTCCGGTGCCGACGGTGGAGCGGTTCTCGGGGGTGACGTAGCCGATGAACCGCTCCTCGGGTACGTAGGTGGTGAAGGTGGTGTGCCGGGCGGAGCGGTGGCCGTGGGCGTCCAGCGCGACCGCGTCGACGGTGTACTTGGCGGCGAGTGCCAGCCGCTTGCCGTCCGGCTCCCAGGTCAGTCCGTCGGCGCTGATGTGCCCGGGGACCGGGGACTCCTGCGCGTCCTGGGACTTGACGACCTTCACCTTCTCCAGGCGCCCGTCGGGCACCCGCACCCGCAGCGGATCCCCCGGCCGGACGGCCTTGCCGCCGTCGTCGGGGGTGACCCGGATGACGTCCGCGGGGGACGGGGGTTTGCCCAGGACCCCGTCGATGCCCAGTCCACCGGAGCCGCCCGAGGAGCAGCCGGCGAGCAGCCCCGCCCATGTCAGTACCGCGGCCAGCGCGGCCCCCGCGCGCCGTGCGCGCCCTTGTACGTGCATCACGTGGGTCTCAACGACGGGGCCCGCTCCGGGGAAACGTGAGTGCGACGCCAGTGCTGGGCAGAACTGTGGGGAGGACGACGCGAAGGGGAGCCGCCGCGCCCACGTCGGAGCCGTCGGGGCGCAGCCGTACCGGGTGGCCGAGCTGTGCCCGGACCGGGAGGGTCCGGGCACGGTCGGCCCTTCGGCGCGGCCGACTGCGCCCCGGGGGCGAGCCACTGAAAGAGGGGCCGACTGGTGACGAGCGCAGCCGAGCAGCGGGCACTGGCCGAGGGGCGGGCCGCCGAGGGCGGGCACCCGGCGGCCGTGGTGAGCGGCGTCCGTCGCGCCCTGCCGCCCGCCCCGCCCGTGTGGCCGGGTGCGCCGACTCCGCTGGGGGCCCGGTTCCGGGTCGGGCCGGACGGGGTCGCGGGCACCAACTTCGCGCTGTGGGCGGGCGGGGCGGAGGCGGTCCGGCTGTGCCTGTTCGACGAGCGCGGCCGGGAGACACAGGCTCCGCTGACCGAACTGACGCACGAGATCTGGCACGGCTTCGTCCCGGGTGTGATGCCCGGGCAGCGGTACGGCTACCGCGTGGACGGCCGCTGGGACCCGTGGACCGGCGCCCGCTGGAACCCCGCGAAGCTGTTGCTCGACCCCTACGCGCGGGCGGTGGACGGCGAGTTCGGCCTGCCCCCCGAGGTGTACGGGCATGTCCGGGACTGGCCGGAGCAGCACGTCGCCGACACCGTGCGCGACGACCGGGACTCGGCGCCGCACGTCCCCAAGGGCGTCGTCGTCCACGATGACGACGACTGGTCCGACGACCGCCGCCCCAAGACGCCGTGGGCGGATTCGGTGATCTACGAGCTGCATGTGCGGGGCTTCACCAAGCTGCACCCGGGCATCCCGGAGGAGCTGCGGGGCACCTACGCCGGTCTGGCGCACCCGGCCGCCGTCGAGCATCTGGTGAAGCTGGGCGTCACGGCCGTGGAACTGCTCCCCGTCCACCAGTTCGCCCACGAGGACCATCTGCTGCGCCGCGGTCTGAGGAACTACTGGGGCTACAACTCGATCGGCTACTTCGCCCCGCACGCGGCCTACGCGGCCTCGGGTACGACGGGAGGGCAGGTCGGCGAGTTCAAGCGGATGGTCCGCGCGCTGCACACGGCGGGCATCGAGGTCATCCTCGACGTGGTCTACAACCACACCGCCGAGGCGGGCGAGCTCGGGCCCACGCTCTCCCTGAAGGGCATCGACAACCGCGGCTACTACCGTCTGCAGGACGACGCCCGCCGGTTCGCCGACTACACCGGCTGCGGCAACACCCTGCATGTCGTCCAGCCCCAGGTCCTGCGCCTGATCACGGACTCACTGCGCTACTGGGTGACGGAGATGGGCGTGGACGGCTTCCGCTTCGACCTGGCGGCGGCGCTCGCCCGCTCGATGCACGACGTCGACATGCTCTCCCCGTTCCTCGCGGTGATCGCCCAGGATCCGGTGCTGCGCCGGGTGAAGCTGATCGCCGAGCCGTGGGACATCGGCTCGGGGGGCTATCAGGTGGGCGCCTTCCCGCCGCTGTGGACGGAGTGGAACGACCGCTACCGCAACGCCGTACGGGACTTCTGGCGCCATGCGCTGCCCGACGTGCGGGAGATGGGGTACCGCCTGTCGGGCTCCAGCGACCTGTACGCCTGGGGCGGCCGCCGCCCCTACGCCTCGGTCAACTTCGTCACCGCGCACGACGGTTTCACCCTGCGCGACCTGGTGTCGTACGAGAGCAAGCACAACGAGGCGAACGGCGAGAACAATCGGGACGGTACGGACGACAACCGGGCCTGGAACTGCGGGGCGGAGGGGGAGACGGACGACGAGCGGGTACGGGCGCTGCGGCGCGGACAGCTGCGGAACCTCCTGACGACCCTCCTGCTCTCCACGGGCGTGCCCATGCTCGTCGCCGGCGACGAGCTCGGCCGCACCCAGCGCGGCAACAACAACGCCTACTGCCAGGACAACGAGATCAGCTGGCTGGACTGGTCCCTGCTGGACGACCCGGCCTGGCGCCCCCTGTTCGACCTGACCTCCCGGCTGATCGCCCTGCGTCACCGGCACCCGGTGCTGCGCCGCCGCGCCTTCTTCTCGGGACGCCACTCGGCGGACGGACTGCGCGACCTGGCCTGGTTCACCTCCCGGGGCGCGGAGATGACCGAGGGCGACTGGTACGCACCCGCCGCCACACTTGGCATGTATCTGTCCGGACGGGACATCCCGGGCCGGGACGAGCGGGGCGCGCCGGTCCTGGACGACAGCTTTCTCGCCGTCCTGCACGCGGGCGACCGCCCGACCGGCTTCGTCCTGCCGGGCCCGCCCTGGGCGGAGGGCTACGAGATCGTGATCGACACGTCCCGCGAGGACCAGGCGCAGGCCCCGGGTACGGTCCACCGGGCGGGTGCGGAGATCACGGTTCCGGCGCGGGCCGTGCTGCTGCTGCGGGTCGACTGACGCCGTGTGACCTCTGTGCGTGACGCGGATCACGCTCGCCGAGTGCAGCGCGGGAGGGGGGGCCAGGGCCTTTCCCCCTGTGAAGGGACAGCCGGCGAGAACGGGGACCGTGGGAATGGAGCAGGCTCGGGCCGGTGAGTACGACGCGTTCGTGGCGGCCCGCTGGTCGGTGTTGTTCCATCTCGCCCGTCTGCTCACCGGAGGGGATCGGCATCGGGCCGAGGACCTGTTGCAGGAGTCCTTGGTCAAGCTGTGGTTCGTCTGGCCGAAGGTCGCCGACGAGGCGCCGGAGGCGTACGTGCGCAAGGTGCTGGCGCGGGCCGCGGCCCGCTCGGCCCGCCGGCGCTGGTGGGGCGAGCGGCCCGTCGAGGAGCTGCCGGAGGTGGCGGCGGAGGGCGACATGTCCGCGACCGTCGCCGAGCGCTCCCGGCTGGAGGCGGCGCTCGCGCAGCTGAGCCCGCAGCAGCGGGCCGCCGTCGTGCTGCGCTACTACCAGGACCTGCCCGACCGGCAGGTCGCCGAGACCCTGGACTGCCCGGTGGGCACGGCCCGGTCCCATGCCGCGCGCGGGGTGGCCCGGCTGCGCCGGCTCCTGGCCGACGTCATCGAGCCGGTGGGGTGAGGGAAGAAGCCATGGATCACTTCGAGCGGCAGCTGACGCAGCTGATGCACAGCGCCCAGGAACACAGCCCCTTCGAGCCCAGACATCAGGACCGGCTGCACGCGGGAGTGCGCACCCGTCGCCGGGTGCGGGCGGCGCGCCGGGCCGCCGGGTCCGTGCTGGCGGTCGCCGGACTCGGCCTCGGGCTGTTCCTGTGGCCGCACGCGCCGGGCACCGACCGGCCCAGCGCGCCCCGTCCGCGGCCCGCCGTCAGCCCGGTGCCCAGCCCGACCACGTCCCCCTCGCCCGACGACTCGCCGAGTCCGCCGCCCAGCTCGACGGCGACCACGGGAGCGCCGGACCCGGGCGGGACGACGGAGACCTCCGAGCCTCCTCCGGCCTCCGGGAGTTCCGACCCGGCCTCGGGTCCCCCGCCCAGCAACACGGCCACGGCGACCGCCACCTCACGGGGCGCGGTCACCGACCCGCCGCCCACACAGTCCGCGACCCCGCCGGCCGATCCGTCGTACGACCCCCAGGTGGCCAGTCCGACCGGTTAGCGCGCCGCCCTCCTTCGTCACCCCACCGCCGCGCATTCCTTCAGCGCGCCTCGCACCCGAGAACACAAGGGACTTACGTGATAAATCTCCGCCCGAGTCGGACGACACCGGCCAGGACCCCCTTGCCCCGGCGTGCGCCGCTGCCGAGCCATCACGAGGAGCCGGTCCTGGACGTGGCCGTGCCGGTGTTCAACGAGGAGGCGGATCTGGAGCCGAACGTCCGGCGGCTGCACGCGCATCTGCGGGAGACCTTCCCCTACCCGTTCCGGATCACCGTCGCCGACAACGCCAGCACGGACCGCACCCCGCGCATCGCCGCCGGTCTCGCGGACGAGCTGGCCGAGGTGGAGTGGATACGGCTGCCCGAGAAGGGGCGCGGACGGGCGCTGCGCGCGGCCTGGTCGGGCTCGCGGGCGCCCGTGCTCGCCTACACCGACGTGGACCTGTCCACCGGGCTCGCGGCGCTGCTGCCGCTGGTCGCGCCGCTGATCTCGGGCCACTCCGACCTGGCCATCGGCACCCGCCTCGCGCCCGGCGCCCGGGTGGTACGGGGCCCGAAGCGGGAGGTCATCTCCCGCTGCTACAACGTCCTGCTGCGCTGCACGCTCGCCGTCGGCTTCTCTGATGCGCAGTGCGGGTTCAAGGCGGTGCGGCGCGATGTCGCCGAGCGACTGCTGCCGCTGGTGCGGGACGGGGAGTGGTTCTTCGACACCGAGCTGCTGGTGCTCGCCGAGCGGGCGGGCCTGCGGATCCACGAGGTGCCGGTGGACTGGGTGGACGACCCCGACAGCCGGGTCGACATCCTCGCCACCGCGCTGGCCGACCTGCGCGGGATCGCCCGGATGCGCCGCGAACTGGCCCGTCGCCGCCGTACCGGATCGAACGCCGCATGACCGCGACCCTGCCCCGCACGGAGGCGTTCTCCCCCGCCCCCAGGTCGGCGCCCGGCCCGCGTGAGCGGCTGCGTGCCGCCGCCCGCCGGCACGGCCCGGTGCTCGGCTTCTTCGGCGCCCTGAAGCTCGTGGGCTTCTGCTCCTTCATGTACCTGCTGGACTCGGCCGGTGACTTCCGCACCAGGCACCCGCGCTTCGGCGGCGGAGCGCACGCCTGGGACGTCCTGGCCACCTGGGACGGCTGGTGGTACCAGCAGATAGCGCTGCACGGCTACGACCCGAAGCTCGTCCAGATCCCCGGTGCCACCGGCCTGATCACCCTGGAGGGCAACTCGGCGGCGTTCTTCCCGCTCTACCCCGCGCTGATCCGGATGACGTCGGCGGTCACCGGCCTGGGTTCGTACGGCGCCGGTCTGCTGGTCTCCGTCGTCGCCTCGTTCGTGGCCGCGCTCGGGATCTACGCCGTCGCCGACTGGTTCGGCGGCCGGCGGGCCGGTCTCGCCGCCGCCGGGCTGTGGGCGGTCTGGCCAGGCTCCGGTGTGGAGTGGGCGGTCTACTCCGACTCGCTCTACATCGCCCTCGCCGCCTGGGCCTGCTACGCGGTGATGACCCGCCGCTGGCTCACCGCCGGGGTCCTCACCTTCGCGGCCGGCCTCAACCGCCCCACGGCCGCCGCGCTGATCGCCGCGCTCGCCGTCGCCGCGCTGTGCTCACTGCGCGACCGCCGCGACGGCGTGCTGCGCCCGCTCCTCGCCATGGGCATCGCCCCGCTCGGCCTGCTCGGCTACCTGGGCTGGGTGGGCCACCGGATGGGCGACTACGGCGGCTACTTCAAGCTCCAGTCCGGCGCCTGGGCGCACAGCTTCGACTACGGCGAGCAGACCCTCGACGTGCTGACGTCCGTGCCGGTGGGCCACTTCACCTACCTGTCGGCGTTCCCCTTCGCGGACGTCATCGGCGTCGGAGTCGTCCTGCTGGCGTTCGCCCTGGTCCCCCTGCTGCTGCGGCTGCGTCCGCCGGCGGTCCTGGTCGTCCACACCCTGCTCACGCTCGCCCTGGTCCTCGGCAGCCAGCAGATCTTCGCCAACGTCTCCCGCTATCTGCTCCCCTGCTTCCCGCTGTTCATCCCCCTGGCCGTCGCGATGCGCCGGCTCAGCCTGCGCGTGCAGTGCACGCTGCTCGGCATCGCCGCCCTGGCCTCCGGCTCGTACGCGGGGTACGCGCTCTTCGAACTCGGGGTGCCGTAAGGCCTGTTCTCGACGGGCCGAACGGGTGATTCGCGCATGTGACGGTGACATGTCGCGTTCATACCTGCTGCGATGGTTACGGCCCTCATGGGCCAACAGCGGCAATCATCCGCTTCAGGGAAGGGGACTCACATGCGCGCATGGCAGCGGCTGGCCAGAGTGACCGTCGTCGCAGGTTCGGCGATCATGCTGGTGGCGGGGGTGTCGACCAGTGCACAGGCGGCGACGGGCAAGTTCTCCTACACCCGGGCCGACACCGGCTTCCGGAGCTCGACCACGAACCCGCCCGACGACCTGTGCATCCCGCTGGAGGGCGGGGCGGGCACCGCGGACAACCTGACGGACACCCCGGCCATCCTCTTCCGGGACGAGGAGTGCAACGTCCCGCAGGACACGCTCCAGCCCAACGAGGGCGGCGCCTACGGCGGAGCCACCGTGCCGCACGCGGTGATCTTCCACGCCGGTTAGGGCCTGTCCGGCGGAGCGGACCGCCCCGGGGGCGCTGCCGGCACTCCCGAGGCGGTTCGCCCGCGCTACGCCAGACTGTCCCGCCACGCCCGGTGCAGATCCGCGAACCTTCCCGTACCCGCGATCAGTTCGTCCGGACGGCCGTCCTCGACGATCCGGCCGTGCTCCATCACCAGCACCCGGTCCGCGATCTCCACGGTGGACAGCCGGTGTGCGATCACCACCGCGGTACGGCCGCGCAGCACCGTCGACATCGCCCGCTGCACCGCCCGTTCGCCCGGGACGTCCAGGGAGCTGGTCGCCTCGTCCAGGATCAGCACCGCCGGGTCGGCGAGCAACGCCCGGGCGAAGGAGACCAGTTGGCGCTGCCCGGCCGAGATGCGCCCGCCGCGCTTGCGTACGTCGGTGTCGTATCCGTCGGGCAGTGCGCTGATGAACTCGTGCGCGCCGATCGCCTTCGCGGCCCGCTCGATCTCCTCGCGGGTGGCGTCGGGCCGGCCGATCGCGATGTTGTCCGCGACCGTGCCGGAGAACAGGAACGCCTCCTGCGTCACCATGATCACCCCGCGGCGCAGTTCGGGCACCGCCAGGTCGCGCAGGTCGGCGCCGTCCAGCAGCACCCGGCCGTCGGTGGGGTCGTAGAAACGGGCCAGCAGCTTGGCCAGGGTCGACTTGCCCGCGCCCGTGGAGCCGACGACGGCGACGGTCTGCCCGGCCGGGAGGGTCAGATCGAAGCGGGGCAGCACCTCGCCGCCGGTGCGGTAGGCGAAACGGACTCCGTCGAAGACGACCTCGCGGCCCGGGAACTCGCTTCTCGGCGCCGGAAGTTCGCGGGGCTCCGACGGCTCCGGCACGGACGGCGTCTGCGCCAGCAGCCCGGCGATCTTCTCCAGGGAGGCGGCCGCCGACTGGTAGGAGTTCAGGAACATGCCGAGCCGGTCGATCGGGTCGTACAGCCGCCGCAGATACAGCACCGCCGCAGCCAGCACACCCAGCTCCAGCGAGCCGGACGCCACCCGGTGGGCGCCCCACAGCACGATGGCGGCGACCGCCGTGTTGGCCACCAGCCGGGATCCGACCACGTACCGGGCCATCTCCAGCAGCGCGTCCCCGTTCGTCCGCTCGTGCCGCCGGTTGAGTACGGCGAACTCGGTGTCGTTCGCCGCCTCCCGGCGGAAGGTGCGCACCGGGCGGATGCCGTTCATGGTCTCCACGAACTTCACGATCACCGCCGCGATCGCCGTGGACCGGTTGCGGTACACCCGCCCCGCGCGCCGCTGGTAGACCCGGACGAGCAGATACAGCGGCACGAAGGAGGCCACCGCGACCGCGCCGAGGCCCAGATCCAGCCACAGCAGCATCGCCGAGATGTAGACGAAGGACAGCACGACGGTCACCAGCTCCTGGAGCCCCTCGTCGAGGAGTTCGCGCAGCGACTCCACGTCCGTCGTGGAACGGGAGATCAGCCGGCCCGAGGTGTAGCGCTCGTGGAAGTCGACGCTCAGCGCCTGCGCATGCCGGAAGATGCGGCCGCGCAGGTCCAGCAGCACGTCCTGGTTCACCCGGGCGGAGGCCTCGATGAACGCGAACTGCAGCCCGCCGGAGACCAGCGCGCACAGCAGATAGCCGACGGCGACCGCGATGAGCGGACCGTGGTCGTGGTCCCGGAACGCCGGTACGGCCTTGTCGATGGCGTACGCCACCAGCAGCGGACCCGCCTGCACGGCCGCCTGCTGGAGCAGCAGGAGGAAGGTGGTGAAGGTGACCCGGGCCCGCAACGGCGCGAGCAGCGAGCGCAGGAGGGAGGCCGTGGCGCCGGGCGGGGTGGGCAGGACGTCGTGGTCGAAGGGGTCGCCGGTCTTCTGTGGCCGGGGGTGGTGGTCGTCGTCCGTGGCGGGGGCGGCGGTCGTCGTCGTGGTCATCGCTGGTCCTCTTGTTCGCCTTGTTCGCCGGACATCAGGTGCGCGTACTCGCCGTTGGTGCGCAGCAGTTCCTGGTGGGTGCCGACGGCGGCGATCCGGCCGCCCGACAGCAGGGCGACCCGGTCGGCGAGCAGCACCGTGGACGGGCGGTGGGCCACGATCAGCGCGGTGGTGGCCGTGAGGACCTGCCGCAGCGCCGCCTCGACGGCGGCCTCCGTGTGCACGTCGAGGGCGGACAGCGGGTCGTCCAGCACGAGGAACTCCGGCCGGCCGACGACCGCGCGGGCCAGCGCGAGGCGCTGGCGCTGGCCGCCGGACAGGCTCAGGCCCTGTTCGCCGACCTGGGTGCCGGTGCCCTGCGGAAGGGCGTGCGCGAACTCGGCCTGCGCCACGGCCAGGGCGCGGTCGAGGTCCGCCTCCCCGGCGCCGTCCACGGCGCCCATGAGCACGTTCTCGCCGACGCTCGCCGAGAACAGGGTGGGTTCCTCGAAGGCGACGGCGACCTTGGCGCGCAGCTCCTCGCGGGACATCGCGGTGATGTCGACGCCGTCCAGGGTGATGCGGCCGGAGGTGATCTCGTAGAGGCGGGGGACGAGGGCGGTGAGGGTCGTCTTCCCGCTGCCGGTGGCTCCGACGAGGGCCATGGACTCGCCGGGGCGTACATGCAGGTCGATGCGGTCGAGGAGGGGCTGGGAGCCGGGTGGGGCGTCGGGGTAGCGGAACCGGACGTTCTCGAAGCGGAGTCCGGCCGCCTGTGCGTCGGCGGTGCTGTCCGCGGCCACGCCGGCACTTTCCGGCTCCTCGTCCATCACCTCGAAGTATCGTTCGGTCGCCGTCGCCGCCTCCTGGCTCATCGCCAGCAGGAAGCCGATGGAGTCCACCGGCCAGCGCAGGGCGAGGGCCGTGCTGAGGAAGGCGACCAGCGTGCCCGTGGACAGGTCGCCGTCGGCCACCCGTACGGCGCCGAGCACCAGCGCCGCCCCGATCGCGACTTCCGGAAGCGTCACGATGATGCCCCAGATGGTCGCCAGCAGCCGCGCCTTGCGCAGTTCCGTACCGCGCAGCGATCCCGCCAGTTCCCGGAACGCGCGTGCCTGGCTGCGGTGCCGGCCGAAGCCCTTGATGATGCGGATGCCGAGCACGCTCTCCTCGACCACCGTCGTCAGGTCCCCGACCTGGTCCTGGGCGCGCCGCGCCACCCCGGCGTACCGCCGCTCGAAGACCACGCAGGTCCACATCACCGGGACGGCGGGCCCGAGGATGACCAGCCCGAGCACCCAGTCCTGCATCAGCATGATCACCACGCCGACGAGGATCGTCACCCCGTTGACCAGCAGGAAGGTCAGCGGGAAGGCGAGGAACATGCGCACCAGCATCAGGTCGGTCGTGCCCCGGGAGAGCAACTGGCCGGACGCCCACTGGTCGTGGAACGACACGGGCAGCCGTTGCAGACGGCGGTAGAGGCCGGCCCGCATCCCGGCCTCGACGTGCGACAGCGGCCGGGCCACCAGCCAGCGCCGTATGCCGAACAGAACCGCCTCGGCGATGCCGAGCAGCAGCAGGTACAGCGCCCCGAGCCACACCCCGGCCGGATCCCGGTCGGCGACCGGTCCGTCGACCATCCACTTCAGGACGAGCGGGATCACCAGTCCCGTACAGGAGGCGACGATCGCGACGAACGCGGCCGTGAACAGCCGGGCCCGCACGGGGCGGACGTACGGCCACAGCCGCAGAAGGGTGCGTACGGCGGAGCGGTCCTGGGTGGTTGCACGTGTCGTGGGCATCATCGCGAGCCTACGGATCGGCACTGACATCGCCCACCGAGTTTTGGCCGGACCCAGGTCCGCCGCTGGTCCTACGACCAGCGCGTTCGAGGGGTCGTAGCGGGTGGTCGTAGTCCCCCGTCAACCGATCGGACGATGCCGCCTCGAGCGCGACGGCCGATGTGCCGGACCCCGCCCGGCCGGGATTCTCGGTCCATGCCATCCGTCATCGAAGTCACCGATCTGCGCAAGTCCTACGGCGGCCGGACCGTCGTGGACGGCGTCTCGTTCGCCGTCGAGGAGGGCGAGATCTTCGGCGTCCTCGGCCCCAACGGCGCCGGCAAGACCACCACCGTCGAGTGCGTCGAGGGGCTGCGCGTCCCCGACACCGGGCGCATCCGCGTCACCGGCCTCGACCCCGTCGCCGACCACGAGCAGGTCGCGCAGGTCCTCGGCGCCCAGCTCCAGCAGAGCGAACTGCAGCCCAAGCTCACCGTGCGGGAGGCGCTGGAGCTGTACGCGTCCTTCTATCCGCACCCGGCCGACTGGCGGCCGCTCGCCGAACGGCTGGGCCTGACCCCGAAGCTGGACACCCGGTTCGCCAAGCTCTCCGGAGGCCAGCAGCAGCGCCTCTTCATCGCGCTGGCGCTGATCGGCAGCCCGCGGGTCGTCGTACTGGACGAGCTGACCACCGGGCTCGATCCGCGCGCCCGCCGTGACACCTGGCAGCTCATCGAGGACGTCCGCGCGAACGGGGTCACCGTCCTCCTCGTCACCCATTTCATGGAGGAGGCGCAGCGGCTCTGCGACCGCATCGCGGTGATCGACAGGGGCCGGATCGCCGCGCTGGACACGCCGGCCGGACTCATCCGCCGTTCGGCGGGCGCGACCGTCATCAGCTTCACCCCCTCCGCGCCGCTGGACGAGCGTGAACTGGCCGCCCTGCCCGCGCTCGCCTCGGTCGAGCACAAGGACGGCCGCGTCACGCTCTCCGGGACCGACGAGACCGTCGACGCGGTCATCTCCCTGCTCGCCCGGCACCACGTCACCGCCCATCAGCTGCGCGTCCTGGACGCCACCCTCGACGACGCGTTCCTGGATCTGACCAAGGAGGCCGCGGCATGAACACCGCCGTCCTGCGCACCGAGTTCCGCCTCTTCCGCCGTGAGCCCGCCGCCGTCTTCTGGATCTTCCTGTTCCCGACGCTGCTGCTGGTGGTCCTCGGCTCGATCCCGTCGTTCCGGGACACCGACACGTCCCTGGGCGGTCTGCGGCCGATCGACGCCTATGTGCCCGTGGCCGTGCTGATCGCCCTGATCATGTCCGGTGTCCAGTCGCTGCCGCAGGCGCTCACCGGTCACCGGGAGAGGGGCATCCTGCGCCGCATGTCCCTCACCCCCGTACGGCCGTCCGCGCTGCTGTTCGCGCAGATGGTGGTGCAGGGCGTGGTGGCACTGGCCTCGGCGCTGCTCGCGCTCGTCGTCGGGCGGCTCGTCTTCGACGTACGGCTGCCCGAGCAGCCGGCCGGCTATCTGCTCGCCCTCGTCCTCGCGGTGCCGGCGGCCCTGGCCCTCGGTTCCGTCGTCTCGGCGCTGTCCCGGACGACGAAGATCGCGAGCGCCATCGGGTCGGCGGTGTTCTTCCCGATGATGTTCTGCGCGGGCGTGTGGCTGCCGGTTCAGGCCATGCCGCACACGATGGCCCGCGTGGTCGGTCTGACCCCCTTCGGCTCGGCGGCCCGTGCCCTCGGCGAGGCGGCCGCCGGCCACTGGCCCGGCTGGATCCACCTGGGCGTGCTCGCCGTCTGGACGATCCTGCTGACCGCCGGGGCCGCCCGCTGGTTCCGCTGGGAGTAGGCGACCGGCCGTGCAGACTGGGGACATGACCACGGTGGACAGCCGGCTGGACCGACGCTGGGAGCAGTTGCACACCTGGGGGCCGTACGGGCTGCTCGGCATCAGTACCGTCCTCGGGGTCGCCTCCGCCGACCCGCACACCGGCCCCGCCAAGTGGTACACCGCCTGGGCCCTGATCGGTTCCGCGGTGCTGCTCCAGCTGTGGTGGCACGGCACTCGATCCCGGCGGCCCGGCCGCGGCCGTACGCCGACCCCGGCCGGGACGGGGTACTACGCCGTCCGCTGGGCACTCGCCTTCGCCCTCACCTGGCTCAGCCCGTTCTTCGCGTTCTACGCCGCCACCGGCTACATGGACGCCGACGAGTTGCTTCCGCGCCCGTGGCGGCGGCTCGGACTGCTCGCGAGCGCGGCCACCGTGGCCGGCGCGCAGGCCGGCGGACTCCCGTTCGGGAGCGGGCTCCAGTGGGTCGTCTTCGCCGGACTGCTGGTCGCCAACTCCGGTCTGCAGATGGCGATCGCCCATCTCACCGAGCAGGAAGCACTGCGGACCCGCAACCGCACCGAGACCATCGCCGCCCTGCAGCAGGCCCTCGACGAGAACGCCGCCCTGCACGCCCAGCTCCTCGTCCAGGCACGGGAGGCCGGGGTCGCCGACGAGCGCCGCAGGCTCGCCGCCGAGATCCACGACACCATCGCCCAGGGCCTGACCGGCGTCATCGCCCAGCTCCAGGTCGTGGCGAACGCGCCCGACCCGGACATCGCCCGCACGCACCTCGAACGCGCCTCCGCGCTCGCCCGGCACAGCCTCGGCGAGGCCCGGCGCTCGGTGCACAACCTCGCCCCGGTGGCGCTGGAGCACGACGGACTGCCGGAAGCCCTGACGAAGACGGTCGCCGAGTGGGGCGAACGCGTCGGCGTGCAGGCCGGGTTCACGGTCACGGGCACCGTGGAGCAACTGCACGAGGAGGTCGCGGCCACGTTGCTGCGCATCGCCCAGGAGGCGCTGTCCAACACGTCCCGGCACGCGCGCGCCACGCGTGTCGGCGTCACCCTGTCCTTCCTCGGTGACGAGGTCATCCTGGACATCCGCGACGACGGCCGCGGCTTCGACCCGCTCGCCGTCCCCGCACGCAGCCTCCCCCACTCTCGATTTCGCTCGAGCGGGGGGACCCCCATCGGCGGCTTCGGCCTCGACGGCATGCGCGTCCGCGCAGAACGCATCGCGGGCTCTCTCACCGTGGAGTCCGAGCCCGGCCACGGCACGGCGCTGTCGGCTCGCGTACCGTTGGTCCGCCATGACCCGTGACACCGGCATCTCTGTACTGATCGTCGACGACCATCCCGTCGTACGCGACGGCCTGCGCGGCATGTTCGACGCCGCGCCGGGCTTCCACGTACTCGGCGAGGCTTCCGACGGCGCCGAGGCCCTCGAACGGGCCGCCGCCCTGGACCCGGACGTCATCCTCATGGATCTGCGGATGCCGGGCGGCGGCGGAGTGGACGCGATCGCCGAACTGACCCGGCGCAACGCCCGCGCCAAGGTCCTCGTGCTGACGACGTACGACACCGACTCCGACACCCTCCCGGCGATCGAGGCGGGCGCCACCGGCTACCTCCTCAAGGACGCCTTGCCCGACGAGCTGTTCACCGCCGTCCGGGCCGCCGCCGAGGGCCGGACGGTCCTCTCCCCGGCCGTGGCCTCGCGCCTGGTCCACGCGGTCCGCGCCCCGGGCAACGAACCGCTCTCCGCCCGCGAACGCGAGGTGCTGACGCTGGTCGCGAAGGGCACGTCCAACCGCGAGATCGCCCGCGAGCTGTTCATCAGCGAGGCGACGGTGAAGACGCATCTCACGCACCTCTACGCCAAGTTGGGCGTGAAGGACCGGGCCGCGGCGGTGGCGGTGGCCTACGACCGGGGGATCCTCGGCTGAGGCGTCCGCTCCGGGGTGCTCTTATTCGATGGAGCGACCATCCATACCCTGGGTACCTTCGACGTCTCCTGTCCGGCTCGCCATTCCGGTGAGGCCGAGGGGAACGGGGGCAGGGCGGAATGATCGACGCGTACGAGGATCCCGGCACACCCGACACCCGCGGCGGCTGGCACTACCTGTGGTGGCTCGTGCTGCGCCAGCGGGTGCGGTCGCTGGTCGGCGCGCTGCTGGGCAGCACGTGGATGGTGCTGCTGGCGGCGCAGCCGTACATGATGGCGCGGGCCGTCGACGACGGGCTGGTGCCGGACCGGATGGATGTGCTGGTCCGGTGGACCGTCGCGATGTTCGTGGTCGGCGCGGTGAACGCCTGGCTGAGCATCATGCGGCACCGCACGATGACCCGGGTACGGATGGACGCCAACTTCCGCACGCTCAAGCTGGTCGTCGGGCACGCGGCCCGGCTGGGAGCGGTACTGCCGCGGCGGGCCGGGGCCGGGGAGGTCGTCACCATCGGGGTCGGCGACGTGCAGACCCTCGCCCAGGCGCTGACCGTGGTCGGGCCCGGAGTGGGCTCGATCGTGGTGTACCTGGTGGTGGCCGGGGTGCTGCTGTCGATCTCGGCGCCGCTCGCCGCCGTGGTGCTGCTCGGGGTGCCGGTGATCGCGCTGCTCACCGGGCCGCTGACGCTGCGGCTGCAGGGCGCGGAGAGCGAGTACCGGGAGCGGCAGGGCGTGCTGACTGCGCGGATCGGCGACCTCGCGGGCGGGCTGCGGGTCCTCAACGGCCTGGGCGGCAAGGGGCTGTTCTCGGACGCCTTCCGGAAGGACTCGCAGCGGCTGCGCGTGCAGGGGTACCGGGTGGGCGCGGTGGCCAGCTGGGTGCAGGCGCTCGGCGTGGGCCTGCCCACGCTGTTCCTGGCCGTGGTGACCTGGCTCGCGGCCCGGCTGGCCGCCCAGGGGTCCATCAGCATCGGCGAGCTGGTGGCGGTGTACGGCTATGTGGCGGTGCTGATCGGGCCGGTGGCGTTCTTCGTGCAGATGGCCTACGAGCTGAACCGGGGTGTGGTCGCCGCCCGCCGGGTCGTACGGCTGCTGCGGCTGGAGCCGGAGCCGGACGTGGGCGGGCTGCCCGCGCCGGACGGGCCGGCCGAGCTGTGCGACCCGGTGTCCGGGGTGCGGGTGGCGCCGGGCCGGCTGCTCGCGCTGGCCGCCGCCCGCCCGGCGGAGGCCGCCGCCGTGGTCGACCGGCTGGGCCGGTACGGACCCACCGAGGCCACCTGGGGCGGGGTACGGCTGGACGCGGTCCCGCTGGCCGACGTACGGACCCGGATCCTGGTCGCCGACAACGAGGCGGACCTGTTCGCCGGACCGCTCAGGGAGGTCGTGGCGGCCGAGCACACGGCCGACGGGGCGGCGGTGCGCCGGGCGGTGCACGCGGCCGCCGCCGAGGATGTCGTACGAGGGCTGCCGGACGGACTGAACTCCGCGGTGGCCGGGCAGGGCCGCAGCCTCTCCGGCGGGCAGCGGCAGCGGATCCGGCTGGTGCGGGCGTTGCTGGCCGACCCCGAGGTGCTGCTCGCCGTCGAGCCGACCTCGGCGCTGGACGCGCACACGGAGGCCACGGTCGCCGAGCGGCTGCGGGCGGCGCGGGAGGGCCGGACGACGGTGGTGGTGAGCACCTCGCCGCTGATGCTGGACCGGGCCGACACCGTCCTGTTCCTGACCGACGGAAAGGTGACGGCAAGCGGCCCGCACCAGCGGCTGCTCGCCCAGGAACCGGGCTACCGGACCCTGGTGGCACGAGACGCCGAGAACGCCACCGGAGCCGCCGAAGCAGCCGAGGGGGCCACACGGTGACGACGGATACGAAGCTGCTGCCGGTCGCGGACCGGGCCGGGGTGCGGCGGGCGACCGTGCGACTGCTGCGGGCCGACAGGCGGGCGTTCGCCGCCGCGCTGGTGCTGAACGCGGCGTCGGCCGGGGCGGGCCTCGCCGGGCCGTGGCTGGTCGGGCGGATCGTCGACGAGGTGCGGGCGGGTCACGGGGCCGGGGCGGTGGACCGGCTGGCGCTGTGGATCCTGCTCTGCTCGCTGGCCCAGCTGCTGCTGGCGCGCTGGGCGCGGTACGTGGGGCACCGGTTCGGGGAGCGGACGCTGGCCCGGGTGCGCGAGGAGTACGTCGACCGGGTGCTGGCGCTGCCCGCGTCCACGGTGGAGCGGGCCGGCACCGGCGACCTGACCGCGCGCGGCACGGCCGACGTGGCGACCGTCGGCACCACGCTGCGGGACGTCGGCCCGGAGCTGCTCGTGTGCGCCGTGCAGGCGTTGTTCGTGCTCGGCGCGGTGTTCGCGCTCGACCCGCTGCTGGGCCTGTTCGGCCTGCTGGGCCTGACCCCCATCCAGCTGGCGCTGCGCTGGTATCTGCGCCGGGCCCGGGACGGCTATCTCGCCGAGGGCGCCGCCACCTCGGAGGTCGCCGAGATCGTGGCGGCGACGGCGGCCGGGGCACGGACCGTCGAGGCGTTCCGGCTCCTGCGGCGGCGGATCACGGCGAGCCGGGACGCGCTGGAGACGTCCCGCCGCACCCGCTTCTACACCCTCTACCTGCGGTCGGTGTTCTTTCCCGCGGTCGAGGTGACGTACACGGTCCCGGTGGTGGGCGTGCTGCTGCTCGGCGGGTGGCTGCACCAGCGGGGCGCGGTCGGCGTGGGCGCGGTGGTGGCCGCGGCCCTCTACCTCCGGCAGTTCACGGAACCCCTGGACCAGATCCTGATGCGGGTGGAGCAACTGCAGAGCAGCAGCGCCTCGTTCGCGCGGGTGGAGGGGCTGGCGCAGGCGCCCCGGGCGGAGGCGGAAGGCGGTTGCCCGGAGCCGGCGGACGACCGGATCGACGTGCGCGGGGTGCGGTACGCCTACGAGCGCGGTGGCGAGGTGCTGCGCGGGGTGGACCTGACGGTGCGCCCCGGAGAACGGCTCGCCGTGGTCGGCCCGTCCGGGGCCGGCAAGACGACCCTGAGCAGGCTCCTCGCGGGCATCGACACCCCCGGGGCGGGCACGGTGACGGTCGGCGGAGTCCCGATCGCGTCCCTGGAGCCGGAACGCCTGCGCCGTCAGGTCGTCCTGGTCACCCAGGAACACCACGTCTTCCTCGGCACGGTCCGCGACAACCTCCTGATCGCCGAACCCACCGCCACCGACGCCGACCTGTGGGCGGCCCTCACGGCAGTGGGCGCCGCCGACTGGGTCCGCGCGCTCCCCTCCTCCCTCGACACTCCCCTGGGCCCGAACGCCCACCCCACGGACGGCTCCCAGGCCCAGCAACTGGCCCTGGCCCGGGTCGTGCTGGCCGACCCCCACACCCTCATCCTGGACGAGGCCACCGCCCTCCTCGACCCCACCACGGCCCGCCACACCGAACGCGCCCTGGCCGCGGTCCTGGAGTCCCGCACGGTCATCGCCATCGCCCACCGGCTCCACACGGCGCACGACGCGGACCGCGTGGCCGTGATGGAGGACGGCCGTCTGACAGAGCTGGGCACCCATGAGGAGCTGGTGGCGGCGGACGGGGCGTACGCGGCGCTGTGGCGGACTTGGCATGGGGACGCGTCCTCCTGAAGGAACAGTCCGCATATCGAACATGAACATCCGGTCAACGGAGCATTTCCGGCCAAGTTTGTGACGCGGTCCTGACAGACAGCGTGATCCCCTGCCACTCTTCCCACGGCCGACCCACAGCAACCCCACAGCTCCGCATGCTCTGCGCGGGCCGGCCCTGCACCTGCACGTGGTTCCGCGAAACGCCCTGTTCTGCCCGGACGTCCCAACCCACCGTCCGGTCTCCCCTGGCCGCGCGACCCGCGGTCACGCAGAAGGAGTCAGTGTGAGTAGCACCTCTCGCAGACGCACCTCCCACATCGCGCACCGCCGCACCGCCACCGTCGCCCTCGCGGGCGTGGCCGCGCTCATCGCCGCGGCCCTCCAGTCGGGTGCGGCGTCCGCCGCCCCCACGAAGCCGCAGGCCGGCAAGGTCAACCCCGCCCATGTGGCCCTCAAGCTCACGCCCTCGCAGCGCGCCGAGCTGATCCGGCACGCGGACGCCGAGAAGGCCGCGACGGCACGGTCCATAGGCCTCGGCGCCAAGGAGAAGCTGGTCGTCCACGACGTCGTCAAGGACGCGGACGGCACCCTGCACACCCGCTACGAGCGCACGTACGCGGGCCTGCCGGTGCTCGGCGGCGACCTCATCGTGGACACCGCCAAGTCCGGTGCCACGAAGTCCGTCACGAAGGCCACCAGCGCCTCGCTGAAGGTCGCGGACCTCACCCCGGCCGTGTCGAAGGCCTCGGTCGAGAAGCAGGCGGTCCAGCGGGCCAAGGCCCTCGGCGGCAGCAAGTCGGCCGCGGACAGCGTGCGCAAGGTGATCTGGGCCGGCTCCGGCAAGCCCGTCCTGGCCTACGAGACCGTCGTCGGCGGCCTCCAGGACGACGGCACCCCGAACCAGCTCCACATCGTCACCGACGCCGCCACCGGCAAGAAGCTCTTCGAGTACCAGGGCATCAAGAACGGCGTCGGCAACACCCAGTACAGCGGCCAGGTGACGCTGACCACGACCCAGTCGGGGTCGAACTACACGCTGAACGACGGGGCGCGCGGCAACCACAAGACGTACAACCTGAACCACGGCAGCTCGGGCACCGGCACCCTGTTCTCCCAGACCAACGACACCTGGGGCAACGGCACGACGTCCAACGCCGCCACCGCGGGCGCGGACGCCCACTACGGCGCCGCGGTCACCTGGGACTTCTACAAGAACACCTTCGGCCGCAGCGGCATCAAGAACAACGGCGTCGGCGCCTACTCCCGCGTCCACTACGGCAACTCGTACGTGAACGCCTTCTGGGACGACGGCTGCTTCTGCATGACCTACGGCGACGGCTCCGGCAACGCCGACCCGCTGACCTCGCTGGACGTCGCGGGGCACGAAATGAGCCACGGCGTCACGTCCAACACCGCGGGCCTCAACTACAGCGGTGAGTCCGGCGGCCTGAACGAGGCCACCTCCGACATCATGGGCACCGGCGTGGAGTTCTACGCCAACAACAGCTCGGACGTCGGCGACTACCTCATCGGCGAGAAGATCGACATCAACGGCGACGGCACCCCGCTGCGCTACATGGACAAGCCCAGCAAGGACGGCGCGTCCAAGGACAGCTGGTACTCCGGGATCGGCGGCATCGACGTGCACTACTCGTCGGGCCCCGCGAACCACTTCTTCTACCTGCTGAGCGAGGGCAGCGGCACCAAGGTCATCAACGGTGTCACCTACAACTCGTCGACCGCGGACGGCCTCCCGGTCACCGGCATCGGCCGCGACAAGGCACTGCAGATCTGGTACCGGGCGCTGACCACCAAGTGGACGTCCACCACCAACTACGCGGGTGCCCGCACCGGCACCCTCGCGGCGGCCGGCGAGCTGTACGGCACCACCAGCGCCGAGTACAAGGCGGTGCAGGACGCCTGGGCGGGCGTGGCGGTCGGTTCGCGCTCCGGTGGCGGCGGGGGCGGCGGCACCTCGTACGAGAACACCTCGCCGGTGTCGATACCGGACAACGGTCCCGCGGTCACCTCGAACATCACCGTCTCCGGCAGGAGCGGAAACGCGCCAAGCAACCTCTCGGTGAGCGTCGACATCACGCACACCTGGCGCGGTGACCTGGTGATCGATCTGGTCGGCCCGTCGGGTACCTCGTACCGCCTGAAGAGCTTCAGCTCCTCCGACTCGGCGGACAACGTGAACGCGACCTACACGGTCAACGCCTCCTCCGAATCGGCCAATGGCACCTGGAAGTTGAAGGTCCAGGACCAGGCCGCGCAGGACGTCGGCAAGATCAACAGCTGGAAGATCACGTTCCCGTAAACCGCACGCCACAGGCCGGGGAACAAGGCGCCGCCCGAGAGGTTCGCACCTCTCGGGCGGCGCCCGTGTTACACGCCTGAAACGTTCACGGGACAGTCGACTTTCGGCCAACATCACTTCAAGGTCATGACATGTACGCGCCCTTGATGCCACTCTCTCTCCACCCGCCGCAGCAGCACAGCAACTTCACCACGTCACACTCTCCGGCCAGTAACCCCACACTGTCCGGTCTCCCCCACGAGAAGGAGCTTCTGTGAGCCCCCTCTACGCGCGTCACAAGCGCACCACTCTGGCCATCGCCACCGCTGTCGCGGCCGGAGCCCTGCTCTCCACCGGTCTGACCACCAGTGCCAACGCCCAGACCCCGGCCGAGTCCGCCGCAGCCAAGCCGCTCGCGGCCGCCCCGACCGCGCTGTCCGCCGCGGCCCGCACCACCCTGATCCAGAAGGCCCAGGCCGGCGCGGCCGAGACCGCGCAGCAGATAGGCCTCGGCGCCAAGGAGAAGCTGGTCGTCAAGGACGTCGTCAAGGACGCCGACGGCACCGTCCACACCCGCTACGAGCGCACCTACGCGGGCCTGCCGGTGCTCGGCGGCGACCTGGTCGTCCACACCGCGAAGTCCGGCAAGAGCGAGGGCGTCACCAAGGCGACCAAGGCGGCCGTCAAGGTGGCCTCGCTCACGCCGCAGATCACCGCCGCCAAGGCGGAGAAGCAGGCCGTGAGCGCCGCGAAGACCCTGGGTTCCGCCAAGACCTCCGCGGACGGCGCACGCAAGGTGATCTGGGCCGGCTCCGGCAAGCCCGTTCTCGCCTACGAGACGGTCGTCGGCGGCCTCCAGGACGACGGCACTCCGAACCAGCTGCACGTCATCACCGACGCGGCCACCGGCAAGAAGCTCTTCGAGTACCAGGGCATCGAGAACGCGACCGGCACCGGCAAGACGCTGTACTCGGGCAGCGTCAGCCTCACCACCACCCAGTCGGGCTCGACGTACTCGCTGACCGACGCCTCGCGCGGTGGTCACAAGACGTACAACCTGAAGCACACCACGAGCTCCGGCACCGGCACCCTGTTCACCGACGCGGACAACACGTGGGGCACCGGCACCGCCTCCAGCTCCACCACCGACCAGACCGCGGCCGCCGACGCCGCCTACGGCGCGCAGGAGACCTGGGACTTCTACAAGTCCACCTTCGGCCGCAGCGGCATCAAGAACAACGGTGTCGGCGCCTACTCCCGCGTCCACTACGGCAGCTCGTACGTCAACGCCTTCTGGGACGACGACTGCTTCTGCATGACCTACGGCGACGGCGAGAGCAACACGCACCCGCTGACCTCGCTGGACGTGGCCGGCCACGAGATGAGCCACGGCGTCACCGCGAACACCGCGGGCCTGGAGTACTCCGGTGAGTCCGGCGGACTCAACGAGGCGACCTCCGACATCTTCGGCACCGGCGTCGAGTTCTACGCCAACAACGCGTCCGACAAGGGCGACTACCTCATCGGCGAGAAGATCGACATCAACGGCGACGGCACCCCGCTGCGCTACATGGACAAGCCCAGCAAGGACGGCGGCTCGGCGGACAACTGGTCCTCCTCGGTCGGCAACAAGGACGTCCACTACTCGTCCGGCGTCGCCAACCACTTCTTCTACCTCCTGTCCGAGGGCAGCGGCGCGAAGACGATCAACGGGGTGTCGTACAACTCCCCGACCTCCAACGGCTCCACGGTCACCGGCATCGGCCGCGCCAAGGCGCTGCAGATCTGGTACAAGGCGCTGACGACGTACATGACGTCGACGACCAAATACAAGGCGGCCCGCACGGCGACCCTGAGCGCGGCGTCCGCGCTGTACGGCGCCGGCAGCACCGAGTACAAGACGGTGGCGGCGGCCTGGTCGGCGGTCAACGTCAGCTGACCCCAGGGCGATCTTGCAGGGCGGTACCCGGGCGAACGGCGTCCCGGGTGCCGCCCTACCCTTGTGACCCATGTCCCCGGCGCCCTTCACCTACGAGCCGGTCGGCGCGACCCGCGACGACCTGGCCGTCTGCCCTCCCGGCTTCCACCCCCTGCTCGTGCGCACGCGCCTCGGCGAGGGCCCGGAGGTCTTCCGCCGGGCCGCCGACGCGGTCCTCACCTGGGAGATGCACCGCTCGATGGGCGTGGGCATCGACACCACCGCCGACCGCGCGGCCCCCGACGTCGACGTCACGGTCAACCTGGCCGGCCTCATCAAGGCCCCCTGCCGCGTCGTCTGGACGGTCGACGAACCCCGCCGCGCCGGCTGGGCCTACGGCACCCTGGAGGGCCACCCCGAGTGCGGCGAGGAGGCCTTCGTGGTCGACCGCACCGGTGACGGCACCGTCTGGCTGACCGTGGCCGCCTTCAGCCGCGCCCGGAAGTGGTACGCCCGCGCCGGCGGGGCGGCGACGAGAGGGCTGCAGCATGCGTACGCACGACGGTGCGGGGCGACACTGAAGCGCCTGTGCGCTCCGCTCGATGCGGACTGACCGCACTCTCCGGTCACCCGGTGGCCCGGTCACCCGGTCACGAAACATCCACCCCGCTCCTTGACGTGCCCACCACCACTGTCTGCTACGTTCGAACAGGATCGTGAATTCACTGCAAACACGGCTTCACAGTCGGCCGGACCTGCAGAAGCGGCCAGGCACACACGGGGGAGGCACACGCCCATGGCGTGGGAAGAGTGGGAACAGCTGAAAGCCGCGGCTGCGGCACGGCAGCAGAGCTCCGCGGGCTCAGCCGCCCAGGCGCAGACACGCATGCAACTGAACCACGTGGACGAAGGCGGCGGACGCCGTCCGGACATCGACATCAAGACCCAGGGCGTGCACGGCGCCGCCGACGACACGGAGACACTGTCCCGCCAGGCCATGCTGCGCCTGAGCCACTCCCTCGACACGAGCGACGAGGTGTACGGGGCCCACTACGGCAACGGCTGGCTGAGCCCGGTCCAGCTCAAGGTGTGCGCCCTGGACTGGGAGGAGCACATGGTGTCCCTCGTCAAGCAACTCGGTGATCTCAGCGCCAAGCTGAAGGATTCCGCCAACGGTTACGACAGCGCCGACGCCGAGGCCGAGGCACGGCTGCGCGCGGCCGTCGAGGATCTGCGGAAGGCTTGAGCATGGTCTCGTACGAAGGGATCCAGAACGCCCTCCCCAAGAAGTGGAAGACGGCCGGGGACGAGTGGCACGCACTGGCCAAGTACGCGCTCGAAGCCACGAAGGATCTGCGCGACCTGGGGATCAAGCCGCTGGCCGAGAACTGGACCGACGAGGTCGGGGCGGCCGCTGCGGGCAAGTTCGAGAAGCTGGCCAACCAGCTCGAGTCGGCCTACGACATCCTGCTCGCCGTCAAGATGGTCGTCGAGGGCATGACCACCACCATCGAGACCGCGCACAGCACCATGCGCGAGGCGAACGAGCTCGCGGCCCGGTACGGCCTGACGATCAACAGCGACGGCACGGTCACCGGTCCGCCCGTGCACAGCCGTACGGAGGCCGAGGAACTCGCTCCCTACCGGACGCAGGTACTGGATCTCGTCAACCAGGCCGTGGATCAGGTGACGAACGCCGACAAGCTGGCCGCGAGCGAATTCACCAGGCTCGCCGCCCAGACCGAGCTGTCCGACCCGGACAAGGCGCTCAACGAGCTGCAGACCCACGCCTCGCAGGTCGAGATGCAGATGCTGGCCGCCGACGTCCCGGTCGGCCAGGACCCGACCACCGTGCGCCAGTGGTGGGACGGCCTGACCGCCCAGCAGCGCAAGACCATGATGCTGGCCGAGCCGGTCATGATCGCCAACCTCGACGGCATACCGGCCGACGTGCGCCAGGACCTGCGCGGCAACGGCAAGTACGACCGGGTCAAAATGGTCCAGTACGCCCTGGACAACTGGGACAAGGGCGACCCCACCGACTTCGGCAACAACTGCACCAACTTCGTCTCCAACGCCCTGCATGCCGCGGGGATGAAGGAGAAGACCTCGATCTGGGGAACCACCGACGACGACAGCTGGATGATCGGCAACCGGACCGGCATCGACGCGGTCGACAAGCGGCTCGCGTACTCCGACACCTGGGCCGCCGCCGAGAACAACCAGAACTTCATGCTCAAGCACGGCGGTCAGGAGATTCCGCCGGGCGAGGTGAAGCCGGGCGACATCATCTACTACGAACAGTCCGGCCCCAACGAGCACATCGAGAAGGGCAACACCCACCACGCGGCGATCGTCACCGCGGTGATGCCGGACGGCGAGATCAAGTACACGCAGCACAGCGACCCGAACCAGAATGTCAGTCTGGAAGGGCGCATCAACTCCACCGAGAAGCACGAAGGTGCGCAGAACCTGCGGTTCGTCCGCCCCAACCCGGACTGGTACTGATGACCCCACCCCTGCACGCCCCGTCACCCGCCGCGTCCGCCACGGCCTGGCGCCGGCGAGCGCTGCTCGTACCGCTGCTGGCGGCGGCCTCGGCCGGACTGCTGGCCGCCCGGCTGGCCTGGGACTCCGACACGTTCCAGGACTGCCACTACCTGGGCCCCTCGACGCGGATGTACGTCACCTCGTGGGCCGGTCTTGCCTGTGCCCTGGGCTCCCTGCTGGTGTTCGCGGCACTGCGCCGCGCCACGCACGGGCGGGGGGTGCCCACCGGGGCGACGTGGCGGCAAGGGCTGGCCACGGCGGCCGCGGCGGCCGGCCTGCTGCTGGCGTTGGCGCTGCTCGCGACCGTCTACTGGCTGTACTCCGCGGATCCCGCCGGGGGGAACGACTGCTCGGGCCTGGTGCGCCTGGTCGTGCCGTAGAGCGGGGCGAAGCCCTCCGGTGGGAGGGCTTGCCACACCCGGTACGGAGTTCCTACCGCAGCAGCACCCCCGCCCCCTGCACGGCTTCCTCCGACGGCACCGTCACCAGTCCCAGTTCCGCGCCCGCCGCGAGCAGCCGGTGGGCCGGCAGGATGCGGATCGTGTAGCCGTAGGGCCCGGTGCGGTCCAGACAGAGCGGGCCCTCGTAGAGACGGCGGCCCTCCAGGTCCGGGGCGCCGGTCGGCTTCAGCGGCACCGCGGTGGCGTCGGTGATGCGGTCCTCCTCGTCGACCCGGCCCGACACCGCCTGGACCTCCACGTCGTCCGGTTCGAGATCGCCCAGCCCCACCCGCACCCGCAGCCCCACGGTCGTGCCGAGTTCCGCGGTGGCCGTCGGAGCCGTCGTCTCCACGTGGCCGACGGTCACTGAGGGCCAGGCGGTGCGCACCCTGGCCTTCCAGGCGGCCAGTTCACGGGCCGTGTCCGGGGTCAGCGCGCGGTGCGACAGGGCCGCGGGCGCGTACAGGCGGTCGACGTACTCCCGGACCATGCGGCCCGCCAGCACCTTCGGGCCCAGCAGGGTGAGGGTCTGGCGGACCATGTCGATCCAGCGGTCGGGCAGCCCGCCCCGGCCCTGCTCGTAGAACCGCGGGGTCACCCGCTGCTCCATCAGGTCGTACAGGGCCGCGGCCTCGATGTCGTCACGGCGGTCCGGGTCGGTGCCCACGCCGTCCGCGGTCGGGACGGCCCAGCCGAAGTCCGGCTGGAACCACTCGTCCCACCAGCCGTCCAGCACCGACAGGTTGAGGCAGCCGTTGAGCGCGGCCTTCATCCCGGAGGTGCCGCAGGCCTCCAGCGGGCGCAGGGGGTTGTTCAGCCAGACGTCGCAGCCGGGGTAGAGCCGCTGCGCCATCGCCATGCCGTAGTCGGGCAGGAAGACGATCCGGTGCCGCACGCGCGGGTCGTCGGCGAACCGCACCAGCTCCTGCACCAGTCGCTTCCCGCCGTCGTCCGCCGGATGCGCCTTGCCCGCGACGACGATCTGGATCGGCCGCTCCGGGTGCAGCAGCAGCTCCATCAGCCGGTCCCGGTCGCGCAGCATCAGCGTGAGCCGCTTGTACGACGGCACGCGCCGCGCGAACCCGATCGTCAGCACATCGGGGTCGAGCACACCGTCGATCCAGCCCAGCTCCGCGTTCCCCGCACCACGCTGCCGCCAGGCGACCCGAAGCCGCTCCCGCACCTCGAGCACCAGCTGTTCGCGCAGGGTGCGGCGCAGCTCCCAGATCTCCTGGTCCGGGATGTCCGCGACCGGGTCCCAGCGCTCGCTGCCGCCGACACTCAGCGCGTCCTCGGCCCGCTGGGGGCCGATCTGCCGGGTACCGAGCCCGAGCACCTCGGGGGCGACCCAGGTCGGGGCGTGCACCCCGTTGGTCACGGAGGTGATCGGCACCTCCGTGGCGTCGAATCCCGGCCACAGTCCGGCGAACATCTCGCGGCTGACCTGCCCGTGCAGCAGCGACACCCCGTTCGCGCGCTGGGCCAGCCTGAGTCCCATCACGGCCATGTTGAACAGATTCGGCTCGCCGCCCGGATAGGTCTCCATGCCGAGGGCCAGGATCCGCTGCACGTCGATGCGCGGGAGTTCGGCGTCCGGCCCGAAGTGCCGGGCGACCAGCTCCCGGTCGAAGCGGTCGATGCCGGCCGGCACGGGGGTGTGCGTGGTGAACACGGTCCCGCCCCGTACCGCCTCCAGTGCCGGGTCGAAGTCCAGTCCCCCCTCGCACAGTTCGGCGATCCGCTCAAGGCCGAGGAAGCCCGCGTGCCCCTCGTTGGTGTGGAACACCTCGGGCTCCGGGTGCCCGGTGAGCCGGCAGTACGTCCGCACGGCCCGGACACCCCCTATCCCCAGCAGCATCTCCTGCAGCAGCCGGTGCTCGCTGCCACCGCCGTACAGCCGGTCGGTCACCCCGCGTTCGCCGAGGTCGTTCTCCTCCACGTCCGAGTCGAGCATCAGCAACGGCACCCGGCCCACCTGTGCCAGCCAGATCCGGGCGTGCAGCTCCCGGCCGCCGGGCAGGGCGAGCGATACCCGGGCCGGGCCGCCGTCGGCCTCCTTCAGCAGGCTGACGGGCAGCTCGTGCGGGTCGAGCACCGGGTAGTGCTCCTGCTGCCAGCCGTCCCGGGACAGGGTCTGGCGGAAGTACCCGTGCCGGTACAGCAGCCCGACGCCGATCAGCGGTACTCCGAGGTCGCTGGCCGCCTTGAGATGGTCGCCGGCCAGGATGCCGAGGCCGCCCGAGTACTGGGGCAGCGCGGCCGTGATGCCGAACTCGGGCGAGAAATAGGCGACGGCGGCGGGGAGCCCGTCGTCCTGGTGCTGGTACCAGCGCTCGCCGGTCACATAGTCGTTGAGGTCGTCGGCGACCGCGGTCAGGCGGCGCAGAAACCGCCGGTCCCCGGCCAGCTCGGCCAGCCGGCCCGGGCGCACCCCGCCCAGCAACCGCACCGGGTCGCCCTCGGCGGCGGCCCAGCGTTCGGGGTCGACGGACTGGAACAGTTCGCGCGTTTCCGCATGCCAGGACCAGCGCAGATTGCGCGCCAGGTCGCTCAGCGGCCGGAGGGGTTCGGGGAGAACGGGACGGACGGTGAACCGACGGATCGCCTTCACATTCCACCTCGGACGCGTTACGGGGTGAGACGCACGGCGCTGTACGTCTCGTGGTCAGTGTCGACGGTAGTGGTTACCGGGGGGTCGGTGGGGACGCGCCCGGCGCGGGTGTCGGGGCGCGGCGGGGCACGGGAGGGGTCGCGGCGGGGGCGTGACGGCCTCGGCTGCGGGCACCCGGAAAAAGGGGCTGGACTTGTGTGTAGACATACGCGTGAGTAGTTAACAAAGTGCCGGATTGCCCACCCGAATAGGGTGGGAAGGCTCCTCCGGTACGCCCCACAGCCGCACCACTGCTCACCCGCAGGACCCACCTCCCCACATCCATCCGCCCACACCCACGTTGACGCGGACAGGAGCGGTCATGCCCGCCACGCACCACTCGTCACCACCCCCGACAAGCAGCAAGGCGGCCGGAAGGAAGACTTCGGGCCAGAAATCCGGACAGCCGGCGCAGGAGAGTCCGGCCCCGGCTCCGGCCACGCCCCGGGAGCGCCCCGCGCCGCCCGGTACCACCGCCATCGGCCGGATCCCCGTCCTCGACGTACGCCCCGTGGTCCAGCACGGGCGCAGGCCCGCGAAGGCCGTCGCCGGGGAGTGCTTCGAGGTGTCGGCCACCGTGTTCCGCGAGGGCCACGACGCCGTCGCCGCGAACGTCGTCCTGCGGGACCCCGGGGGCCGCGCGGGCCCTTGGACCCCGATGCGTGAACTCGCCCCGGGCACCGACCGCTGGGGCGCCACCGTCACCGTGGGCGAGCCCGGCCGCTGGAGCTACACGGTGGAGGCCTGGTCGGACCCGGTCGCCACCTGGCGGCACCACGCACGGATCAAGATTCCGGCGGGCATCGACACCGGCCTGGTCCTGGAGGAAGGCGCACGGCTCCACGAGCGGGCGGCCGCCGGAGTCCCGAAGGAGGAACAGGAGGTCGTACGGGAGGTCGCTGCCGCGCTGCGGGACGAGGACCGCCCGGCCGCCTGGCGGCTCGCCGCGGCGCTGTCGCCCGGGGTGGGCGCGGTGTTGTCCCGGTATCCGCTGCGGGAGCTGGTCACCGTGTCCGAGGCGATGCCGCTTCTGGTGGAGCGGGAG
>NZ_JBIWPP010000030.1:0-102136 GCF_044768335.1 Streptomyces sp. NPDC101151
GGTGTGTGTGGGGCCCCGCGCCCCGCGGGGCCGGCTGCGCGGGGGGGGGGGGGGGCCCGGCCCCCCCCCGCATCGTGGGGGGGGCGCCCGGCCCGGCCCCCCCCCCCCTCACCTCAGGAACCGCGTGTCATCAGCTGCAGCCGCTGGTCGAGCCGCAGCCCTCGCAGATGTAGCAGGAGCCGGCCCGCTGCATCTTGGTGCCGCAGGAGAAGCACAGCGGGGCGTCGGCCTGGATGCCCAGCTGCATCTCCACGAGCTCGGCGCTGGTGTGCGCCTGCTTCGGGGCGGGCTCGGCCACCTCGGGCTCGGCCTTCGGGGCGGCGACGGCCTTCAGGTCGGTCTGACGCGGCGCCGACTGGGCCAGGCCCTCGACGTCGACCTCGTCGTCCTCCATGGACTGCTCGTAGGACCCGGTCTCCAGGTGCCGCTGGCGCTCCTCGGCGGAGTGGATGCCGAGGGCGGAGCGGGTCTCGAAGGGCAGGAAGTCCAGCGCCAGGCGACGGAAGATGTAGTCGACGATCGACTGCGCCATCCGCACGTCCGGGTCGTCCGTCATGCCGGCCGGCTCGAAGCGCATGTTGGTGAACTTCGAGACGTACGTCTCCAGCGGCACGCCGTACTGGAGGCCGACCGAGACCGCGATGGAGAAGGCGTCCATCATGCCCGCGAGGGTCGAGCCCTGCTTGGACATCTTCAGGAAGACCTCGCCGAGACCGTCGTCCGGGTAGGAGTTGGCGGTCATGTAGCCCTCGGCGCCGCCGACCGTGAAGGACGTGGTGATGCCGGGACGACCCTTCGGAAGGCGCTTGCGGACCGGGCGGTACTCGACGACCTTCTCGACCGTCTCGCGGATGGTCGCCTCGGTCTTCTGCGTGATCTCGGCCTTCTCCTTCTGCTTGGTCTTGGCGGAGAGGGGCTGGCCGACCTTGCAGTTGTCGCGGTAGATCGCGAGCGCCTTGACGCCCAGCTTCCAGGCCTTGAAGTAGATCTCCTCGACCTCCTCGACGGTCGCCGACTCCGGCATGTTGACCGTCTTGGACAGGGCGCCGGAGATCCACGGCTGGATCGCGGCCATCATGCGGACGTGGCCCATCGCGGAGATGGAGCGCTCGCCCATGGCGCAGTCGAACACCTCGTAGTGCTCGTGCCTGAGGCCCGGGGCGTCGACGACATTGCCGTGGTCGGCGATGTGGGCGACGATCGCCTCGATCTGCTCCTCCTGGTAGCCCAGGCGGCGCAGAGCCTGCGGGACGGTGCCGTTGACGATCTGCATCGAGCCGCCGCCGACCAGCTTCTTGAACTTGACCAGGGCGAGGTCGGGCTCGAGACCGGTGGTGTCGCAGGACATGGCGAGACCGATGGTGCCGGTCGGCGCGATGACGGACGCCTGCGAGTTACGGAAACCGTTCAGCTCGCCGAGGCGGACGACGTCCTGCCAGGCCTCCGTGGCGGCGGCCCAGATCGGGGTGTCCAGGTCGTCCATGCGGACGGCCTTGCCGTTGGCGTCGGCGTGCTGCTTCATGACGCGCTTGTGCGCGTCGGCGTTGCGGGCGTAGCCGTCGTACGCGCCGACGACCGCGGCCAGCTCGGCGGAGCGGCGGTACGACGTGCCGGTCATCAGGGAGGTGATGGCACCCGCCAGGGCGCGGCCGCCTTCGGAGTCGTACGCGTGACCGGTCGCCATCAGCAGGGCGCCGAGGTTGGCGTAGCCGATGCCGAGCTGGCGGAAGGCGCGGGTGTTCTCGCCGATCTTCTGGGTCGGGAAGTCCGCGAAGCAGATGGAGATGTCCATCGCGGTGATGACGAGCTCGACGACCTTGGCGAAGCGCTCGACGTCGAAGGACTGGCTGCCCTTGCCGTCGTCCTTGAGGAACTTCATCAGGTTCAGCGAGGCGAGGTTGCAGGACGTGTTGTCCAGGTGCATGTACTCGCTGCACGGGTTCGAGCCGTTGATGCGGCCGGACTCCGGGCACGTGTGCCAGTGGTTGATCGTGTCGTCGTACTGGATGCCCGGGTCGGCGCAGGCCCAGGCGGCCTCGGCCATCTTGCGGAACAGGGCCTTGGCGTCGACCTCCTCGATGACCTCTCCGGTCATCCGCGCGCGGAGGCCGAACTTGCCGCCCTGCTCGACGGCCTTCATGAACTCGTCGTTCACCCGGACCGAGTTGTTGGCGTTCTGGTACTGGACGGACGTGATGTCGTCGCCGCCCAGGTCCATGTCGAAGCCCGCGTCCCGCAGGGCGCGGATCTTCTCCTCTTCCTTCACCTTGGTCTCGATGAAGTCCTCGATGTCGGGGTGGTCGACGTCGAGGATGACCATCTTGGCGGCACGACGGGTGGCACCGCCCGACTTGATCGTTCCCGCCGAGGCGTCGGCGCCGCGCATGAAGGAGACCGGGCCGGAGGCGTTGCCGCCGGAGGAGAGCAGCTCCTTGGAGGAGCGGATCCGGGAGAGGTTCAGGCCGGCTCCGGAGCCGCCCTTGAAGATCATGCCCTCTTCCTTGTACCAGTCGAGGATCGACTCCATGGAGTCGTCGACGGACAGGATGAAGCAGGCAGAGACCTGCTGGGGCTGCGGGGTGCCCACGTTGAACCACACGGGGCTGTTGAAGCTGAAGATCTGGTGCAGGAGGGCGTACGCCAGCTCGTGCTCGAAGATCTCGGCGTCGGCGGGCGAGGAGAAGTACTTGAAGTCCTCGCCGGCCTTCCGGTACGTCTTCACGATGCGGTCGATGAGCTGCTTGAGGCTCACCTCGCGCTGCGGGGTGCCGACGGCACCACGGAAGTACTTGCTGGTGACGATGTTGACCGCGTTCACCGACCAGAAGTCGGGGAACTCGACGCCACGCTGCTCGAAGTTGACCGAGCCGTCGCGCCAGTTGGTCATGACGACGTCACGGCGCTCCCACGCCACCTCGTCGTACGGGTGTACGCCGGGGGTGGTGTGGACGCGCTCGATACGCAGCCCCCTGCTGGCCTTGGACCCCTTGGCTCGGGAACCTCGTGCCGGGCCGCTCGCCGTCTCTGTCATGCCGCCTCCCTGTACGGGCTAAAACGCCCTGAAGTGCCACGATGTTCCCGTGGCACGGTGTTCTGTCTGGTGTTGCGGGCACCCTCACGCTTCCGCCCACAACAGGTCCTGGTCGCCGCGTCCCGGCCGGAACCCGGGTCTCCATCCGGTTTCCGGCCCGCCGGTCAGTCGGCGGCGTGGGCGGGCACGGGAACCTGAGAGGTCCCTCCGCGCCCGCGATCGTCTTCCTGGCTCCCCGCTCCCGCGTCTTCGTCGTCCGCGGCGGGGTCCCGCGTCGCTTCCCTCAGCTCCGCGATCGCGGCCTCGAAGTCCTCGAGCGAGTCGAACGCCCGGTACACGGAGGCGAATCGCAGATAGGCGACGAGGTCGAGTTCCTGCAACGGGCCGAGTATGGCCAGGCCCACGTCATGGGTGGTCAGCTCGGCGCTACCGGTGGCCCGCACCGCCTCCTCGACCCGCTGGCCGAGCTGGGCGAGTGCGTCCTCGGTGACAGGCCGCCCCTGGCATGCCTTGCGCACGCCATTGATGACCTTGGTACGGCTGAAAGGCTCGGTGACTCCCGACCGCTTGACCACCATGAGCGAGCACGTCTCCACGGTCGTGAAACGACGGGAGCAGTCAGGGCACTGGCGGCGCCTGCGGATCGACGTGCCGTCGTCGGTCGTACGACTGTCGACCACACGGCTGTCGGGGTGCCTGCAGAAGGGGCAGTGCATGATCTCCAACCCTCCTCACAGCAGACTAAACAGCCCCCAGGGACCTCAGGGGCCCCTCGAAGCAGCCTCAAGCATAGGCGATCGCGGAGCCGTCTCAGACCCGGGGGACCACAACTTGTGGGCTGCTGTAGCAATCCAACCACTAGATGTGGGGATTGGCTGATACACCGACAGCTCTCGCGTGTCGCGGCCGCGGACACCCGGACGGCGGATCCACCCCCGCCACACGTGAGAACACGCGCGCGCGGACGTACCACCAGGACACTTACGGAGATAGCGTGGGCGCCGCACGGAGGACGCGTAGGACTCCGGCGCAGAAGGGACCCGAATCCCGGTCGACGGGGTTCCGGATGGCAGACTGGGGAAGCAACCCACGAGGTGACCCACCCCGGCGGTGAAGCGTACAACAATGGGCGCTTTTGTCTGTCAGGCGTCGCGTGAGCCATACACCCAGACACATGACCGCGTCAGGTGAATCGCACTTTTTCACTCGAACGTGTGTTTGGCGCAACCTTTCGAAAGCAACTACCGTTGTCCAGCAGGGAGACCATCGAGAGGGGCCGACGTGACCACCACCGCAGACAGTGCCACCATCACTGCCCAGGACCGCTCCCAGGGCCGAGTCGAGCCGGTACATGCGATGAACGAAGCCACGAATCCCGAGGGGCCCAAGCGCTCCCTGCCTGGCCGACCTCCAGGCATCCGGGCGGACAGCTCGGGGCTCACCGACCGGCAGCGCCGGGTGATCGAGGTCATCAGGGACTCCGTGCAGCGGCGCGGCTACCCGCCGTCGATGCGCGAGATCGGCCAGGCCGTCGGTCTCTCCAGCACGTCCTCGGTCGCGCATCAGCTGATGGCGCTGGAACGCAAGGGCTTCCTGCGCCGCGACCCGCACCGCCCGCGCGCATACGAGGTGCGCGGTTCCGACCAGGCCGTGACCGTGCAGCCCACGGACACCGCCGGCAAGCCCGCGGCGTCGTACGTCCCGCTGGTCGGCCGTATCGCGGCCGGCGGCCCGATCCTCGCCGAGGAGTCGGTCGAGGACGTGTTCCCGCTCCCCCGGCAGCTGGTCGGTGACGGCGAACTCTTCGTCCTCAAGGTCGTCGGCGACTCCATGATCGAGGCCGCGATCTGTGACGGCGACTGGGTCACCGTCCGCCGTCAGCCGGTCGCCGAGAACGGCGACATCGTGGCGGCCATGCTCGACGGCGAGGCCACCGTCAAGCGCTTCAAGCGCGAGGACGGCCACGTCTGGCTCCTCCCGCACAACTCGGCCTACGAGCCGATCCCTGGCGACGACGCGACCATCCTGGGCAAGGTCGTCGCAGTGCTGCGGCGCGTGTGACGGCTGCGGCGGGCAGGCCGGACAGGCCGCCTGCCCCCTGACCGGGCCCCGGGACCCCTGCGCCGGTTCCGGGGCCCTGTGCGTTCGGCTCCGCCCAGAGCCGGCGTCAGCCCACCTGGGCCTGGCGGCCCAGGTGGGAGAGCTTCATTGGGCTTCCGCCTGCTTCGCGGCCGCGTCGATCGCCGCGAGCGACCTGCGCACCTGATCACGGTCCGTGGTGTACCAGAATTCGGGCAGTGACGCCTTGAGGTATCCGCCGTACCGCGCGGTGGCGAGCCGCTGATCCAGTACGGCGACCACACCGCGGTCCCCGGTCGCCCGAACGAGACGGCCGGCGCCCTGTGCCATGAGCAGGGCAGCGTGAGTCGCGGCCACCGCCATGAAGCCGTTGCCGCCCGCCTCCTCGACCGCCTTCTGGCGGGCGCTCATCAGCGGGTCGTCGGGGCGCGGGAACGGGATCTTGTCCATGACCACCAGCTGACAGCTGGCTCCTGGGACATCGACGCCCTGCCACAGCGACAGCGTGCCGAAAAGGCAGGTCTCGGGGTCGGCGGCAAAGTTCTTGATCAGCTCACCGAGCGTCTCCTCGCCCTGGAGCAGGATCGGGAATTCGGGGATCCGGGAGCGCAGCTCCTCGGCGGCGAGCTGGGCGGCCCGCATGGACGAGAACAGTCCGAGGGTGCGGCCGCCTGCCGCCTGGATCAGCTCGGTCAGCTCATCGAGCATGTCGGTGCGCTCACCGTCCCGTGCCGGGCGCGCGAGGTGCTTGGCCACGTACAGGATGCCCTGCTTGGGGTAGTCGAAGGGTGAGCCGACGTCGACGCCCTTCCACTGCGGCAGGTCCTCGCCCTCCACACCCTCGGGTCCCAGTCCCAGGGAGGCACCGACGCCGTTGAAGTCGCCGCCGAGCTTGAGGGTCGCCGAGGTGAGGACGACGCTGCGGTCGGCGAAGAGCTTCTCCCTGAGCAGTCCGGAGACCGACATGGGGGCGACGCACAGGGAGGCGCCGAAGCGGTCGTGGCGCTCGTACCAGACGACGTCCCATTCCGAGCCGTTCACGACGCGCTCCGCCACGTAGTGCACCGTCTCCACCGAGGCCAGTGCCTGCTTGCGCACCGCGTCCTCGTCCTGGACGGACTTGTCGCGGGTCGCGCCGATCGCGGAGATGACCGTACGGGCCGCGTCCCGCAAGGCCATCAGGGCGTAGCCGAGGTCCTCCGGGATCTCCTCAAGGCGGCCCGGCAGGGCCAGCTCCATCACCCGCTCGAAGCCCTCGGCGGCGGTCTGGAGCTGGTCGGCCGCCTTCTCGTTGACGAGCTTGGCGGACCGGCGCACGGCCCGGTTGACCTGGCCGGGTGTGAGTTCGCCGGTGGCGACGCCGGTGACGCGGGAGACGAGTTCGTGCGCCTCGTCCACGATCAGCACCTCGTGCTGCGGCAGCACCGGGGCGCCCTCGATCGCGTCGATGGCGAGGAGTGCGTGGTTCGTGACGACGACTTCGGCGAGCTTGGCACGCTCGCGGGCCATCTCCGCGAAGCACTCGGCGCCGTAGGCACACTTCGAGGCGCCCAGGCACTCCCGGGAGGACACGGACACCTGCGCCCAGGCGCGGTCGGAGACACCCGGCGTGAGATCGTCGCGGTCGCCGGTCTCGGTCTCGTCCGACCAGTCCCGCAGGCGCAGCAGGTCCTGGCCCAGCTTGCTGGTGGGCGCGGCGGCCTCGAACTGGTCGAAGAGTCCGTCCTCCTCGTCCTGCGGCATGCCCTCGTGCAGGCGGTGCAGACACAGGTAGTTCGACCTGCCCTTGAGCATGGCGAACTCCGGGCGGCGGCGCAGCAGCGGGTGCAGGGCGTCGACCGTGCGGGGCAGGTCGCGTTCCACGAGCTGCCGCTGCAGTGCGAGCGTGGCCGTGGCGACGACCACTCGCTCCCCGTGCGCCAGCGCGGGCACGAGATAGCCCAGCGACTTTCCGGTGCCGGTGCCGGCCTGGATGAGCAGGTGGGATGCGTCGTCGATCGCCTCGGCGACCGCTTCGGCCATGGTCACCTGGCCGGGACGCTCCGTACCGCCGACGGCTGCGACCGCGGCATGCAGGAGTTCGGGGAGTGGGGGCTTCGTCATAGCCCGACCACCCTACGGCCCGGCACTGACATTCGGGCGATCACGGCTGGGACGAGGGGTGGGATCACTGCCGGGACTCCTGGGGCGGGACGGGGGCCGGTCGGGTCGGCCGGGGTCTGCGGATGTCGTGAGGGAGGGAGAGCCGGATCGGCGCAACCCGCCCACCTTCTGCGACACAAGAACCACGCAGCGCTACAGCAGACCGCGCAGGCCTCGGTCCCGGATCATGAGGGCGGCCCGCTTGCCCGGCAGGTCGACCTCTGCCCCGAACCGGAATCCGGCGGTCAGGAAAGCGGCCACGGAGGGGGTGTTGCCGAGGTCGGGCTCCGCGACGACGCGGGAGCAGGCGGGGCGACGGTCCAGGACCAGGTCGGCCACGGCTCTGAGCAGGGCGGATCCCAGCCCTCTCCCCCGGTCCGCGGCACCACCGATGAGGAGGTGGATCCCGGTGTCGTGCGGACGGGACGGATAGTGGCGGGCCAACGGATCCAGGTCCGCCCGGTAGATCTCCCAATAGCTCATGGGGGTGCCGTCCAGCATGCCGAGACACGGCATGCTGCGTCCGTCGCTGTCGAGTTGGGCGCGCACATGCCTCGCCGTCTCGTTGTGGGATCCGGCCAGCTCCCAGAACGCGGCGACAGCTGGGTCGTTCATCCAGCCGTGGATGAGCTGCAGGTCGTGCTCCACGTCCACCGGCACCAGCTGGAACCGGCCTACGGGTGTGACGGTCGGCCCCCACGCGGGGATGTCGTCGAGGAGGTCGTCCGTGACCTCCGTGAGATGCGCGCGGCCTGGGCCGAGCTTCGCCGCGGCCCACGCGGATCCCTGCCCCGCTCCCCGAGCACCGCTGCCCGCATCGGCCGTCCCTCCGGCGAAGAGAGCGACGAACTCGTCGGGCAGCCGGAGGTCCAGCGTGTCCTCGCCGTCCCCGAAGGATGCGGTGTCCCTGGTGCCCTCGGTCTCTCGGGGGCCGGAGCGGCCCGGGGCGACGGGGACGGAGGCGGGGCCTGGGCCGGCGCTCGCGTCGGTGGGAGGCACAGTGCGCTCCTCTCAGGAGACGAAGGGGGTCATGGTCCTCGGCGATGCAGGCAGAGAGTGCGGTTCGTTCAGGAGTGAAGGGGGTTGGCGATGGTGACGTAGACGGACTGGGTGTCGACCGGGCCGACGAGTTCGTCGAGACCGTGCAGCCGGGTCAGCAGGTTGGCCTTGCAGCGCAGGACGGGTGAGTCGAGCAGCAGGCCGGGCAGTGAGGAGCCCAGCGCGAGGGGCCCCGAGGCGACGTCGGTGAGGAAGCGGCGGGACGCCGCGAGGAGCAGGCGCTCGTCGGCGAGGCGCTGGGAGCCGAAGGCGCCGATCAGGCCGAGCACATTGTTGACGGCGAGGTAGTAGGCGAAGCGTTCGTCGGTGACGTCGTCGGAGACGAACGTGTCGCTGCGCTCGCCGATGCCGGGCAGCCGCGCGTCGAGGTCGGCGCGCCGGGACTCGCGGAAGTAGTAGCCCTGGTTGTCGCGGTAGCGGCCGCCGGCGGGCCAGCCGTTGGGGTCGAGCAGGAGGAGGGTGTTCTGCTGGTGGGCCTCGAGGGCGATGCCGGCCTCGCCGTCCAGCCACAGCACGGGCCGGACGACCTGTTCCAGGTAGCGCAGGAACCACTCGGCGGCGACGGCTTCGACCGGCCGGCCGGTGCGTGCGGCCAGTCCTGCCACGAGCTGGGCCAGCCGGGACTGGTGGTGCCAGGAGTTCTGCGCCGGTGAGGCACCGGGTTCGGCGAGGGGCCGGGGCGTGACGAGACCGGCGACGCAGCTGACGTCGTCGGCCGGGGTGAACGGGTTGTGCCGGATCACGACATCGAGGCCGGGCACGGGCCGGCCGTCCGGGTCGTCGACGGCGAGCCAGGCCGGGTCGCGGACGACGTCGAAGCCGGGGTGCACGGCCTGCCACTGCTTGAAGAGGCCGCTGCGCAGCAAACGGTGCACCTCGACTCCGCGGTGGAGTTCCTTGCGCAGGTTCTCGCGGCGGGAGTTGGTGATGCGCAGGCCCAGCGACAGTTTGAGCATGGCGGGGCCGCCGGAGCGGTGGACGGTGCGTACGGAAGAGGTGGGGTGCCATGGAGAACCGAGAGGACCGAGGTCGCGGAGGGCCCCGGTGTCGAGCAGGGCGGCGACGCCTTCGCGGTGCCTGACCTCGCGCGCCTGCCAGGGATGCAGGGGCAGGGCGGCGTATCCCTCGGGCAGGGGCAGGGCCGGTCCGGCGAGACGCTGGGTCAGGTGGTCCGCGGGGACGGGACGGCCGCGCTCGGTCCACGCCGAGTCGGTCGCGAGCAGGGAGGGAGCGACCGCCATCCAGTGCAGGGGGAAGGAGCCGCGCAGTTCCGGTGAGTACAGCCGGGCTTCGGCTTCGGTCAGGCCTTCCCGGCTCTTGGGGGTCGGGTGCAGGGGGTGTCCGAGGACGAGGGCCTGTTCGGCGCCGAGGAAGAGGTCGGGGCCGTCGGCCGGGTGGGCGCGCCGGTCGCGGATGAAGGTCGCGGTGCGGCGCAGGGAGTCGGCCACCCCGGCGACGAGGTCACCGTCCGGGTCGACGGGCTTGGGGGTGCCTGCGGTGGAAGTGCCAGTGGCGCTGGAGGTGCTGGTGGTGCTGGTGGAGCCGGGTGCGCCGGTGGTGCCAGTGGCGCCGGGTGCGCCGGTGATGCCCTTGCCGCCGGGCGTCTCCCTGGCGAGCAGGGCCGCGAGGGTGACCGCGTCGACGGGTGGCGCCGTTTCGGGGGCACCCGCGAGACAGGGAGGTCCGAAGCGGTGCCAGCCCGTCGGGGACCAGTGGCGGACCGGTGCGATCAGGGCGGTGCCGCTGGTGGGCAGCGGGATGCGGAGCGTGCTGGTGGTGGGGGCGGCGAGGTCCGTCTCACGTACCCAGCAGCGGAGCAGGTTCTCCACGGCGGCGGCCTGGGCGGCGGTGTGGGGGTCGGGATCGTCCAGTGGGTCGGCGCCAAAGGCTCCTGTGCGTGCGGCGTCCGGAGTGCGCCGCTTCTGCTGGGGAACCGACTCGGCGAGTGGCACGGGCGAGGGCTGGGCGGCGGAGTCTCCCTGTTCGTCGGGGCCACCGGAACGGCCGTCGGGTGCGGGGGTGGCGTTCAAGACGGCTCCTTGAGGGCTGGGCTGGGGTTGTTCGGGGGTGGTACTCGCTCGGTCTCGTCCGCTCGGTCGTCGTGCCGTCGCCGATGGGGGTCCTGGTGGGAGTGCAGTCGTGACGGTGTGTGGTGCGGGTCGTCGTGTGTCGGCCTCGGCGGCGGGGCGCCGCCGTGCGGCCGTTATCCGGTGTGTCGGGCAGGGCTGTCGTGCTGTCGATCGCGGCGGCCGTGGTCCTGCCGTTGGCGGGCCGCCGCTGCCACCGCGTCGGCCAGGCGGTCGAGCACCGCCGCAGCCTGTTCGTCGCTGATGGTCAGAGGGGGCAGGAGCCGTACGACGCCGTCGTGGCGACCGCCGAGTTCCACGATGAGACCGCGGTGGAGGCACTCCCGTTGAACGGCCGCGGCGAGTTCGGGGTCGGCGGGGCGAGGGGTGCGGAGGGGCTCAAGCCCGTTCATCACCACGCGGTCGTCGCCGGTGGTGGGATCTTCGCCGGGTCCGGTGGTCTCGCCTTCCGGGTTCACCAGCTCGACCCCGATCATCAGGCCGCGTCCCCTGATGTCTCCCACGCACGGGAACTCCGCCTGGAGCTGTCGCAGTTGGGACAGCATCCGGGAGCCGAGGGCGGCGGCCCGTTCGGCGAGGCCGTTCTCGCGGACGTGGGCCAGGGTGGCGGTGCCCGCGGCCATGGCGAGCTGGTTCCCGCGGAAGGTGCCCGCGTGGGCGCCTGGCTGCCAGACGTCGAGGTCGTCGCGGTAGACGACCACGGCCAGCGGGAGGCTGCCGCCGATGGCCTTGGACAGGACCATGACGTCGGGCGTGACACCGCTGTGTCCGACACCCCAGAAGGCGCCGGTCCGGCCGACGCCGGTCTGGATCTCGTCGGCGATCAGCGGGATGGAACGCTCGGCCGTGATCTGCCGCATGCGGCGCAGCCAGTCGTCCGGCGCCGGGATCACTCCCCCCTCGCCCTGGACGGGTTCCATGATCATCCCGGCGGGCAGCGGCACGCCCGACTTGGGGTCGTCGAGGAGGGACTCGGTCCAGCGCGCGGCGAGTTCGGCGCCGCGCGGTCCGCCGATGCCGAAGGGGCAGCGGTAGTCCTGCGGGTACGGCAGGCGCGCGACCCGTACGTCGCCGGCACCGCCGGAGGCGGCCAGGGCTCCGGACGTCATGCCGTGGTAGGCGCCGGTGAAGGCGAGCATGCCGGTGCGTCCGGTCGCGGTCCGGACCAGTTTGAAGGCGGCCTCCACGGCGTCGGTGCCGGCCGGTCCGCAGAACTGGACGCGGGCGCGGTCGGCGAGGCCGGGCGGCAGAGTGCGGAACAGCTCGGTGATGAAGGCGTCCTTGACGGGGGTCGCCAGGTCGAGGACGGAGAGCGGGGCGCCCGAGTCGAGGACCCGGCGGATGGCTTCCAGCACGACCGGGTGGTTGTGGCCGAGGGCGAGGGTTCCGGCGCCGGAGAGGCAGTCCAGATAGCGGCGGCCGTCGGCGCCCTCGATGGTCAGCCCCCGCGCTCGCACGGGCACGATGGGGAGGGCCCGCGCGTAGGTGCGCGCCGCGGATTCGCGCGCCGACTGACGCCTCAGGATCCCCTCGTGCACGGCGCGCGGCCCCCCGTACGTGCCTTCGGCCACCGACTCGGTCACAGCCACGGCTCGCTGTCCTCCCCGCTGTCCAGAGGCGAGTTGATCCGCGGGGACCGGGCACAGGCAGCAGGCCCCCCACCGCTACAACAGCGGACCGGCCCGCGGGTTACGGGTGACCGCGAGATCAATGTCCGTCGACGGTCCGCTCCGCCGTCGTAGGGGGGTTCCGTTGTCTCTGGATTCGTCCGGCACGGGGGTCCGGCCGGCGGAAGCCGTCCGAGTGGCGCGTGCGGCCCCGGAGCTGTGCGCGGGCGGGGATTCGGACGGGCTTCGGGAGCAGCAGGCGGAGCTCGCGGGCCTGCTGCGAGAGCTGAGGACCAGGTCAGGCAGCTCGTAGCGAAACCGTTGCCGTTCCGTCGGAACTCCCCCACAGCGACCGCATAGTGTGTGGTCCCGTTCCCACAGGGTCCTGGGACCGGCATGAACTCCCCGTGAGTTCCGCGCCGGTGCCGGGGTCGAAGCGCCGAGTTCCTTTACAGCAGGGGGAGTCAACACCATGCGATCCATACGGCCGTCGTTCACCGTTCGCCGAGGGAGGGGCGCGTCACGCAGAACCTCCCCCGTGCTGGCGACGGTCGCCCTCGTGTCGGCGCTGGCGCTGACCGCCACCGCCTGCAACGGCGACGGTGACGACAAGGCCGACAGCAAGCCGACCGCCACCGCTACGGCGGCCGGCGACGGAAAGATCCAGATCCCGGACGACATCAAGAACAAGCTCAAAGAGCACGGGATCGACATCGACAAGTGGAAGAACGGCGCCTGGAAGAACTGGAACAGGGACGACTGGCTGCGCGAGGCCAACGACTTCGTCAACCCGATCATCAAGGGCTTGTGGGACCCGGACCGGATGCGGGACGCCGACGACCCGGACAAGGGTGTCGACGACAACGACATCTCCGGTGACCAGGGCGTGACGGACCCGACGCCGGCGCCGGTGAAGGCGCAGGCGGTCAGGCCGCCGTACCACACCAACGCGGCCACGTCCGGCAAGCTCTTGTTCGACTCGCCCGAGGGCACCATGGTCTGCTCGGCGACGGTCGTGGAGGACCCGGCTCACCCGGGCAAGTCCAACCTCATCTGGACGGCGGGCCACTGTGTGCACGCCGGCAAGAAGGGCGGCTGGTACCGCAACATCGCCTTCGTGCCGTCGTACAACAACGCGGGCAAGTCGGCCGACCAGATGCAGAACGCCACCCGTGAGGAGATCGCGCCGTACGGCGTCTGGTGGGCCGATGCCGCGAAGACGTCCCAGCAGTGGATCGATCAGGGTGGTCAGACCGGCGGCAACGGTGCCTCCTACGACTTCGCCGTGATCCATGTGACGCCGGAGCAGGGCAACGCCGGCAAGTCCCTGGAGGAGACGGTCGGCGGCGCGCTTCCGGTGAACTTCGACGCCCCGGCCGTGCCGAAGGTGCAGAACATCACGGCGACCGGCTACCCGGCGGCGCCGCCGTACGACGGTCAGCTGGCGTACCAGTGCCAGGACAAGCCGGGCCGCCTGTCGATCAACAAGTCGGACCCGACGATGTACCGCATCGGCTGCACGATGACCGGCGGCTCCTCCGGCGGCGGCTGGGTGGAGACGGGCTCGGACGGCAAGCCGGCGCTGGTGTCCAACACGTCCATCGGCCCGGTGACTTCGGGCTGGCTGGCCGGTCCCCGTCTGGGCGATGTGGCCAAGGGCGTGTACGACTCGGTCAGCAAGAAGTTCGCCGGTCGGTAACGACTGCCGGCACAGCGGGGTCACGGGTGGCGGCGAGGCGTCTCACAGGAACCTTCACCGTCTCGCCGCCGTCCGTCCCCAGTCCCACGGGCATAGTGGGGTGTCACCAACGCTTCAACGGGGGTAATCGCACCATGCGTTCCGCACGTAGGTCCTCGACGCGCCGTCGTCGTACCGTTCTCGCCGCGACCGGACTCGTCGCCGCTCTGGCGCTCACCGCCACGGCCTGCAACGGCGACGACAAGGCGGACGGCCAGGCCGGCGCCGGCGCTTCCCAGGCCGCCGACGACGGCGGCAAGGTCCACATCCCGGCCGACATCGCGAACAAGCTCAAGGAGCACGGCATCGATGTCGACAAGTGGAAGAACGGCGGCTGGAAGGACTGGGACAAGGACAAGTGGCTCAGTGAGGCCAAGGACTTCGTCAACCCGGTGATCCAGGGCCTGTGGAAGCCTGACCGGATGCAGTCCGCCAAGGAGGCCAACAAGACGGTCTCGACGAAGGACGCCGCCGCCGACCAGGGGGTCAGCGACCCGGAGCCGCAGCCCGTGCAGGCGCAGGCCGAGAAGACGCCGTACCACGACAACGCGGCCCCCGTGGGCAAGGTCTTCTTCGACTCGCCCGAGGGTTCGATGGTCTGCTCCGGCACGGTGGTCAAGGACGTCAACCACCCGGGCAAGTCCAACCTGGTGTGGACGGCCGGTCACTGTGTGCACGCCGGCACGAACGGCGGCTGGTACCGCAACATCGCCTTCGTGCCGTCGTACAACGACCTCGACAAGTCGGAGTCCGACCTGGCGAACGCGACGACCACGCAGATCGCCCCGTACGGCACCTGGTGGGCGGACTGGGCCTCCACCTCGAACCAGTGGATCCAGGGCGGCTCGGAGACGGGCGGTGCGGGGGCGGCGTACGACTACGCCGTGCTGCACGTGAAGCCCGAGTCCGGGGCGAAGTCGCTGGAGGAGACCGTCGGGGCCGCCCTCGACGTCGACTTCTCGGCGCCGTCCGCGACCGAGGTCCCGAGCATGGGCGCCTGGGGCTACCCGGCGGCGCCGCCGTACAGCGGGCTGAAGATGTTCAAGTGCCTCGACCGGCCCGGCCGGCTGTCGCTGAACGCGTCGCTGCCGACGATGTACCGGATCGGCTGCACGATGACCGGCGGCTCCTCCGGTGGCGGCTGGTTCCGCGTGGTGAACGGCAAGACCGAGCTGGTGTCGAACACCTCCATCGGCCCCTCGAACAACACCTGGCTGGCCGGCCCACAGCTGGGCCAGGAGGCGCAGGGGCTGTACGAGAACATGAGCAAGACGTACGGCGGCCGGTGACACCTGCCGCATGCCGAAGGCCCGCTCCCGGTGACAGGGAGCGGGCCTTCGGGCTTGATGAGTGCGCTGCGACGGCTCAGGCGAGCGACGCCGGCACGTACGGTGCCAGGTCCGCCGCCAGCTCCTCGTGCACCCGGACCTTGAGCAGGGTGCCCTCCGCGGTGTGCTCCTCGGAGATCACCTCGCCCTCGGTGTGGGCACGGGCGACGAGCTTGCCGTGCGTGTACGGCACGATCGCCTCGATCTCGACCGAGGGACGCGGCAGATCGTTGTCGATCAGCGCGAGCAGCTCGGCGATGCCCTGGCCGGTGCGGGCCGAGACCGCGATGGAGCGCTTCTCGTTCCGCATCAGCCGCTGGAGCACCAGTGGGTCGGCCGCGTCCGCCTTGTTGATCACGACGATCTCGGGCACCTTGGTGGCCCCGACATCCCGGATCACCTCGCGCACGGCGGCCAGCTGCTCCTCCGGCACGGGGTGCGAGCCGTCCACCACGTGCAGGATCAGGTCGGAGTCGCCGACCTCCTCCATCGTGGAGCGGAACGCCTCGACCAGGTGGTGCGGCAGATGGCGGACGAAGCCGACGGTGTCCGCCAGCGTGTACACGCGGCCGCTCGGGGTCTCCGCGCGGCGGACGGTCGGGTCCAGGGTCGCGAACAGGGCGTTCTCGACCAGGACTCCGGCGCCCGTGAGGCGGTTGAGCAGCGAGGACTTGCCAGCGTTGGTGTAGCCCGCGATGGCGACGGACGGCACCTTGTTGCGCTTGCGCTCCTGGCGCTTGATCTCGCGGCCGGTCTTCATCTCCGCGATCTCCCGGCGCATCTTCGCCATCTTCTCGCGGATCCGGCGCCGGTCCGTCTCGATCTTGGTCTCACCGGGACCACGGGTGGCGAGGCCGCCGCCCTTGCCGCCGCCCATCTGCCGCGACAGCGACTGACCCCAGCCGCGCAGCCTCGGCAGCATGTACTGCATCTGCGCGAGCGCGACCTGCGCCTTGCCCTCTCGGGACTTGGCGTGCTGGGCGAAGATGTCGAGGATCAGGGCCGTACGGTCGATGACCTTGACCTTGACGACGTCTTCGAGCTGGATCAGCTGGCCCGGGCTCAGCTCACCGTCGCAGATGACGGTGTCGGCGCCCGTTTCGACGACGATGTCGCGCAGCTCCAGCGCCTTGCCGGAGCCGATGTAGGTGGCCGCGTCGGGCTTGTCGCGGCGCTGGATCACGCCGTCGAGCACGAGCGCGCCCGCGGTCTCCGCGAGGGCGGCCAGCTCCGCGAGGGAGTTGTCCGCGTCCTGCACGGTTCCCGTGGTCCACACCCCGACGAGCACGACCCGCTCCAGACGGAGCTGTCGGTACTCGACCTCGGTGACGTCTTCCAGCTCGGTGGAGAGGCCCACCACGCGACGCAGGGCCGCGCGCTCGGAGCGGTCGAACTGATCACCGTCCCGCTCGCCGTCGATCTCGTTGCTCCAGGCGACGTCCTCTTCCATCAGGGCATCGGCCCGAAGACCTTCGGGATAGTCGTGCGCGAGGCGCTTGGTGTCCTGGGAAGGGGAAGAAGAGGAGGTCATTGGATCCTTACGTCGATGGGATTGCCGAGTCGGCGGTGCTGACATCAGCCTTCATCTCTGCAACGCACGAGCGCCCCGCGAGATTCCCGTGTCCCGTGCCGCGCCGACCTGAAGATGGTCGCACGGAACGGGGCGTCTCGTCACCGCCTTATTTCCGGGCCGGGGCCTTGGCGCTCTTGGCCTGCTTCTTGGCGCTCTTGGTCTGCTTCTTGGCCTTCCAGTCCGGGTGGCCGGGCATCGGCGGGGTCTTCTCGCCGTACAGCCAGTTCTGGAAGAAGCCGCTCAGGTCGCGGCCGCCGACGGCCGAGGCGAGGCGGACGAAGTCGGCGGTGGAGGCGGTGGAGTCACGGTGCTCCTTGACCCACTGCTTCTCCAGCCGCTCGAAGGCCTGTACGCCGATCTCCTGGCGCAGGGCGTACAGCACCAGCGCCGCTCCGTCGTAGATGTTGGGACGGAAGATGCTGATCTTCTGGCCGGGCGCCGGTGCCTTGGGCAGGGCGGGCGGGCCGCCGGAGGCGCGCCAGCCGTCGGAGGAGGCGTATGCGGCCTTCATGCGGTCCTTCAGCGGCCGCTGCGCCTTCTCGTCCGCGTAGAGGGCCTCGTACCAGGTGGCGTGCCCCTCGTTCAGCCAGACGTCGGACCAGGAGCGGGGGCTGACGCTGTCGCCGAACCACTGGTGCGACAGCTCGTGCACCATGATCGACTCCAGGTACCACTTGGGGAAGGTGGGCTCGGTGAACAGGTCCTTCTCGAAGAGCGAGAGGGTCTGTGTCTCCAGTTCGAACCCGGTGGAGGCCTGAGCCATGAGCACGCCGTACGTCTCGAACGGGTACGGGCCGACCTTGCTCTCCATCCAGGCGATCTGGTCGGGCGTCTTCGCGAGCCACGGTTCGAGCGCCTTGCGGTCCGCGCTGGGCACGACGTCGCGGACCGGCAGTCCGTGCGGGCCCTCGCGGTGCAGGACGGTGGAGCGGCCGATGGACACCTGGGCGAGTTCGGTGGCCATGGGGTGCTGGGTGCGGTAGGTCCAGGTGGTGGACCCGCCGACCCGGTTCACTCCCGTCGGCACGCCGTTGGCGACGGCGGTGTAGCTGTTCGGGGCGGTGATCCGGAAGGTGAACATCGCCTTGTCGGACGGATGGTCGTTGCACGGGAAGACCAGGTGCCCGGCGTCGGCCTGGTTGGCCATGGCGAGGCCGTCGGCGGTGCGCACCCAGCCGCCGTCCTGGTCCTTGCCGGCGACGGGATCGCTGGTGTGTTTCACGGTGATCCGTGTCCAGCTGTCCTCGGGCAGGCGGTGGTCCGGCGTGACCACCAGGTCCTCACCCGCGCTGGTGAAGGCGGCGGGACGGCCGTCGACCTCGACGGACTCGACCGTGCCGTGCGCGAAGTCGAGGTTGACGCGGTCCAGGTCCTTGGTCGTCCAGGCGCTGATGGTGGTGACGGCCTGGAGCGGCTTGTCGTTGGTGTCCGGGTAGGTGAAGGACAGGTCGTACGACGCCACGTCGTATCCCGGGTTGCCCAGGTACGGGAAGAGGCGGTCGCCGACACCCAGGGGCGTGGCGGGGGCCCCGGCGGCGAGGAGGCAGACGGAGACGGCGGCGGCGAGCAGGGCCGCCTTGCGGTGGCGGAGCCGGTGGCTCGCGCGCGGGCGAGGGTTGAGCGGCATGCATCACCGCTACCAGCGCGCGCATGCGCCGCAGCGGCGGCGCGCGATCGGCCCACCCGAACGGGTTGGCCTGGGGCGCCTTCTGAGGCAGGGCCACCCTCGGCCGGCTTCCCCTCAGGAGGCCGGCGCCTGGTGCTGGGCCCTGCTCACGTCGTACACCCCGGGCACGTCGCGCATCGCACGCATGAGGGCCGGGAGGTGTGTCGCGTCGGGGAGCTGGAGGGTGTAGGTGTGGCGCACCCGCTGCTGGCTGGGCGGTTCCACGGTCGCGGAGACGATCTCGGCGCCCTCCAGGGCGATCGCCTCGGTGAGGTCGGCGAGCAGATGGGGGCGGCCGAACGATTCAGCGACCAGCGTGACCCGGCACTCGGTGGTGTCTCCCCAGCGCACATCGACCTCCGCGCGCCCCCGGCTCTTCATGTGTGCCACCGCGGTGCACCCCACACGGTGCACGGTCACCACTCCCCCGCGTACGGCGAAGCCGGTGATCTCGTCGGGGGGTACGGGCGTGCAGCACCCGGCGAGGCGTACCGCGGCTCCCGGCCGGTCCACCAGGACGTCCGCGCCGCGCGGGCGGGCCATGGGGGCGCCCTCGGTCTCGGCGGACCGCACGGCCGAGCCGCCCGCCCCCGCCGTGCCGCTCTGCGCGCCCGCCGCGCTGCGCCCCGTGCCGTCGGATTCGCTCCCCCCGCCCCCGCCCGGATGCGTCGCCAGCCACCGTTGGATGGCGATGCGGGCGGCCGCGGTGTGGGCGTGCTCCAGCCACTCGCGTGAGGGCTCGGAGGCCGGGTCCTGGCCCATGAGGAGCTGGACCGTGTCGCCGTCTCTCAGGACCGTGCTGAGGGTCGCCAGGCGGCCGTTGACGCGGGCTCCGATGCAGGCGTGGGCGTCCTCGCCGTACTGCGCGTAGGCGGCGTCCACACAGCTTGCTCCCTCGGGCAGGCCCAGGGTGCCGCCGTCGGGCCGGAAGACGGTGATCTCGCGGTCCTGGGCCAGGTCCTCGCGCAGCGTGGACCAGAAGGTGTCGGGATCGGGCGCGGCCTGCTGCCAGTCGAGGAGACGGGAGAGCCAGCCGGGACGGGTGGGGTCGGCGCGCTCGCCGTCGGCCGTCGTGGCCTGCTCCTCCGCAGGAGGAGCGTAGGGATTGCCGAGCGCGACGACTCCGGCCTCGGCGACCTTGTGCATCTGGTGGGTGCGGATGAGGACTTCGGCGACCTGGCCGCCCGCGCGGGCGACGGCGGTGTGCAGGGACTGGTAGAGGTTGAACTTCGGTACGGCGATGAAGTCCTTGAACTCCGAGACGACCGGCGTCATACAGGTGTGCAGTTCGCCGAGGACGCCGTAGCAGTCCGCGTCCTCGCCGACGAGCACCAACAGGCGGCCGAAGTCGGCGCCGCGCAGCCGTCCGCGCTTGCGGGCCACGCGGTGCAGGGAGACGAAGTGGCGCGGGCGGATGAGGACTTCGGCCGGGATGTCGGCCTCGCGCAGTACCCCTCGGACCTCGTCGGCGATCTCCGCCAGGGGGTCGTCGCGGCGGGCCGCGTTCTCGGCGATCAGTTCCCGGGTGTGTGCGTACTCCTCGGGGTGGAGGATGGCGAAGACGAGGTCTTCCAGTTCGGTCTTCAGGGCCTGTACGCCCAGGCGTTCGGCGAGCGGAATGAGGACGTCGCGGGTGACCTTGGCGATCCGCTCCTGTTTCTCGGGGCGCATCACGCCGAGGGTGCGCATGTTGTGCAGGCGGTCGGCGAGTTTGATCGACATCACGCGCACGTCGTTGCCCGTGGCTACGAGCATCTTGCGGAAGGTCTCGGGCTCGGCGGCCGCCCCGTAGTCGACCTTCTCCAGCTTGGTGACTCCGTCGACCAGATAGCGCACCTCCTCGCCGAACTGCTCCCGCACCTGATCGAGTGTCACATCGGTGTCCTCGACGGTGTCGTGGAGCAGGGAGGCCGTCAAGGTGGTGGTCTCCGCGCCGAGTTCGGCGAGGATCAGGGTCACCGCCAGCGGGTGCGTGATGTACGGCTCACCGCTCTTGCGCATCTGCCCACGGTGCGAGGACTCGGCCAGGACGTAGGCGCGGCGCAGGGGTTCGAGGTCCGCGTCGGGATGGTGCGCACGGTGCGCCTCGACGACATGGCCGATCGCGTCGGGCAGCCTGCCGCGGGCGGCCGGGCCGAGCAGCGCGGCCCGGCCCAGCCGGCGCAGATCGATCCGGGCCCGGGACTTCCTGCGGGCCGCTGCGGGCGCCGGGGGCGCTGCCGGGCCAGGGGTCGCAGGGTTCGTGGCCTCCGCACTCATGGGCACCTCCGGCTCGTGTACCGGCGTACGGAGCCCAGGGCATGCGCGGCTCAGGGATGGCGACGTTCCCCCGTCCGTGCCGGTGCTTGATGCTACCGAGCCCACCACGCGCGACTGACCGTCTCTCGCCGAGCGTGAAACGGATCACCCATTCGAGCGATGAGGAGGAGGTTTAGAGTTTGCGCCAACTGCCCTGCACTCGGCCGCGGTTTCGAACGGCTCCGGCCGCCGGGAATCGCTGATCCAGGCGTCCGGAGCCGCTGAGGCACGGTTTCCCGAGGTCAGCGAAGCGCGTTTTCCAGCCACTCGCCGTCGATCTCGCCCTCGGCGACGATCACGGCGGGTCCGGTCATCTCGACCTCTCCGTCGGGCCGCTCGGTGATGACCAGGCGGCCGCCGGGCACGTCCACCGTGTACGTCGCCGGAGCGCCGGTGACGGCCGGGTCGACGCCGTCGCGCCGGGCGGCGGCCACGGCGACCGCGCACGCGCCCGTGCCGCACGAGCGGGTCTCGCCGGCGCCGCGCTCGTGCACACGCATCGCGACATGGCGGGGGCCGCGGTCGACGACGAACTCGACGTTGACCCCGTCCGGGTAGGCGGCGGCGGGACTGAAGGGCGGCGGGGCGTACAGGTCGCCGGCGTGCGCGAGGTCGTCGACGAAGGCCACGGCGTGCGGGTTGCCCATGTTCACGTTGCGCGCGGGCCAGCTGCGCTCGCCGACGCTCACCGTGACGTCCCCTTCGGGCAGGCGTGCGCTGCCCATGCCGACGGTGACGTCACCGTCCTTGGCGATGTGGACGGTCTTCACCCCGGCGCGCGTGGCGATCGCGATGTCGCCCTCGCCCGCATGTCCGGCATGCAGGAGGTAGAGGGCGAACACACGCGTGCCGTTGCCGCACATCTCCGCGATCGATCCGTCGCCGTTGCGGTAGTCCATGAACCACTCCGCCTCGGCGGCCATCTCCCTGGCCTCCGGGTGGGCGGCGGACCGCACGACGCGCAGCAGGCCGTCGCCACCGAGGCCGGCGCGGCGGTCGCACAGGGCGGCGACGGCGGCCGGGGTGAGGTCGAGGGCGTTGTCGGGGTCCGGGAGGATCACGAAGTCGTTCTCGGTGCCGTGACCCTTGAGGAAGGCGATCCGCGTGCTCATTCCTCGATCGTAAGGGGTCCGTACGACAACCCCGCCGGACGGGCCCTAGCGCAGCCGGGCCACCCGCCACACGGCGAGGACGGCGACGACCGCCACCAGCAGGACGTAGGCCAGCACGACGCGCCAGTCGGGGCGCCCGCCGGAGCCGCGCGCGGGCAGGCCCGGCCAGGTGTATCCCACGCGGCGGGCGGCCATCATGCCCCAGCCCGCGGCACAGGAGCAGATCAACAGGCCCAGCATGGCGATCACCGCGCCGCTGTCGCCGAAGTCGAAGGCGAGCGGGAAGGCGAACATCAGGGAGCCGCCGGCGGCCAGGGCCACGATGGGCGCGAGCTGCCAGATGCGCAGCCGCCGCTGCGGGCGCAGCTCGACCTCGACCTCCGGACCGCCCGCGTACATCTCCTCGGGCGTCGGACCGTCGGCGGTCACACCGCCCGAGGTCTCGTCTGGCCCGTCGTCGGTCAGGTCGGCCAGACGGTCCTCGCCCTGTTCCGGTTCGCCACTGTCGGTGGTGACGTGCTCGGTACTTCGTGCGGTGTCGCGAGGGCCGGCCTCCATCGCCACGCGCCCTCCCAACTAGGACTCCACTTGGTCGATCGAAGCTCGATGATGGCACGGCGCCGAAGGCCGCGCTGACCGGCGGCGCATCCCGATGCCATGACGTGATCAGGCTGTAACCGGTCGTTCGACGAACGCCAGAGCCAGTCGGGGAAGTTCCCCGCGGTCCGCCACGGCTCCGCTCAGCCAGTGCACCCGGGGATCGCGCCGGAACCAGGAATCCTGGCGGCGCGCGAAGCGCTTGGTGGCGCGAACGGTCTCGGCGCGCGCCTCCGCTTCGGTGCACTCCCCGGCGAGCGCCGCCAGTACCTGCTGGTAGCCCAGCGCGCGCGAGGCCGTGCGGCCCTCGCGCAGTCCCTGCGCCTCCAGCGCACGCACCTCGTCCACGAGCCCCGCGTCCCACATCCGGTCGACGCGGCGCGCGATGCGCTCGTCGAGTTCGGGGCGGGCCACGTCGACACCGATCTGGACGGTGTCGTAGACGGAGTCGTGGCCCGGGAGGTTGGCGGTGAAGGGCTGCCCGGTGATCTCGATCACTTCCAGGGCACGGACGATACGGCGGCCGTTGCTGGGCAGGATCGCGCGGGCGGCCCCGGGGTCGGCGGCGGCCAGGCGCGCGTGCAGCGCACCGGAGCCGCGCAGCGCCAGCTCCTCCTCCAGACGGGCCCTGACCACAGGGTCGGTGCCGGGGAATTCCAGGTTGTCGACGGCTCCGCGGACGTACAGACCGGAGCCGCCGACCAGGATCGGCCAGCGGCCCTCGGCGAGCAGGGCGTCGATCCGGGCGCGGGCCAGTTTCTGGTACTCGGCGACGGAGGCGGTGACCGTCACGTCCCAGATGTCCAGCAGGTGGTGCGGGATGCCGCCGCGCTCCTCGGGCGTCAGCTTGGCGGTGCCGATGTCCATCCCTCGGTAGAGCTGCATGGAGTCGGCGTTGACGACCTCGCCACCGAGTCGCTGGGCCAGGAAGACACCAAGATCGGACTTTCCGGCCGCTGTGGGTCCGACGACGGCGATGACGCGGGGGGCGGGGGGTGCGCTGCTCACCGCACCAGTCTCGCAAACCTCACGGCCGGGCCTCGAACGAGTTACGTGACGGCACGTGTCCCGGGTCGTTGCACCGAGGTGCCCGCCGATGGCCGGACACGGTGACCGGGGTGGCGCAAATGGACGCACCGTGTGACGCGGGATTTCGCCCGCACGAGTAACGTATGGAGTGGATATGGGCGTTTTTGCACGGCTCCTCGGCAGGTCTAAGGCGACGCAGGAGGCGGCGGCCGTCGAGGCGCAGCCCGGCACCGAGCCGGGAGCGACCGAGGCGGAGGAAGCGGATCGGGCAGCGGAGGCGAAGGGGTCGGCGCAGGACGGGCGCGAGGCCGCGGCGGAGGAGTCGGAGACCGCCGAGGCCGGCGCGGCCGAGGGCGCCGAGATCCCCAAGCAGCAGTCCGCGGACGAAGCCGCAGACAGCGAGGCCGGTGAGGGCGCCCGCACATGACTGTCCCCGTGAGGGAAGGTGGACCATGGGTCTTATGGACAACGTGAAGGCCAAGCTCGCCCCGGCCAAGGACAAGGTGTCGGACCTCGCGCGCCAGCACGGGGACAAGGTCCAGCACAGCATCGACAAGGCCGCCAAGGCCGTGGACGACCGGACCAAGGGCAAGTACCACGAGAAGATCCACGCGGGCACGGGCAAGGCGAAGGAGGCGATGGACCGCCTTGCGCACAAGGAGGGTCCGCAGGTCGGCGACGCCACGACTCCTACCCGGCCGGAGGGCCCGCCGCCGGCTTCCTGAACGGCACGCAGATCGGCGGACGGCCGCGGAGCCCCAGAGTTCCCGGCCGTCCGCCGTTTCGCGTCCGCCGCCGGGCGGGCCTCCGCGGCTGCCGGGCCCCCACGACCGGGTGGGCCTCCGTTGCCGGGGCGCCCGGCCGGGCAGGACCTAGGACCAGGTGGCGACCAGGTATCCGACGCCGTACGGGGCGTCGTCGTACAGCAGTGTCCCGCTCAGCCCCGCGCCCCCGGCCGCACCGGCGAGGACCTGCCAGGGCGCGCGGCCGGAAGCCTTCAGTTCGTACGCCAGCTCGGTGTCCAGCGCCTCGAGGGCCGCCACGTCCGCCGCGCCCAGCGCCCGCGCGACCTCGGCGTCGAAGGGCGCCGCCCGCTCGTCGAGGTATCCCGGTGCCTTGAGCGTGCGGCACGCGCTGGCGTCCCCCATCACCAGCAGCGCCACCCGCCCGGCCCGGGTGCCGATGCCCCTTCCGACCTCGATGCACCGCTCGGGTGCGAGCGGTTCCCCGACGCCGAGTCCCTCGATCGGGGCATCCGCCCAGCCGGTGCGTTCCAGCAGCCAGGCGGCGACGGCCAGTGAGGGCGGCAGCTCGCGCTCGGGTACGGCCTCCGTGGGGGGCCCCAGCCGTACGTCGAGGTCGACGCCGAAGCCCCGGAAGGAGCCGGGGGTGCCCTGGGGATGCGGGCCGCGCCCGCTCTGCTCGGCGGGTCCGACGACCACCAGCGTGTCGGGCCGGGCGGCGGCGAGCACGCCGAGCGCGTCGGTGCACGCCACGCGCGCGGGGTCCAGTTCGGGTGCGGCACCCGCGGCGACCTGGGGCACCAGCAGCGGCGGGCAGGGGCAGACTGCGGCGGCGACAAGCATGATCGGCAGGGTACGCCGTACGACGGCCGGGCGTTACCGGCGCCGAGCGGGCGCGGACGCCCGGTCACACCACCGCCCACGACAGCGGGCGGGCCCGCGGCGCGGCCACGAGGCCGCGCCACCGCCACCGCCACCGCCACCGCCACCGCCACCGGCGGATCGGAACCGGGCGGCAGCCGGCCGGGACGAATCCGGTCGTCCTAGTCGCAGCCGCAGGCGCTCGTCGCCGCCGGGAGAGGCGCCGGGACGCCGATCTTCGGCAGGCCGAGCATCACGCCCGCCGGCTTGGCGGCCTCCGCCGCGTTGCGCTTCTCCCAGGCGTCACCCGCGCCCGTGCGGCGCACGCCGAGGACGGCGCCCTCGGCGAGGAGGTGGTGCGGGGCGGCGTACGTGACCTCGACGGTGACCACGTCGCCCGGGCGGACCTCCTGCTCCGGCTTGGTGAAGTGGACCAGGCGGTTGTCGGGGGCGCGGCCGGAGAGGCGGTGGGTGGCACCGTCCTTGCGGCCCTCGCCCTCGGCGACCATCAGCTCCAGCGTGCGGCCGACCTGGTTCTTGTTCTCCTCCCAGGAGATCTCCTCCTGGAGGGCGACGAGACGCTCGTAGCGCGCCTGGACGACCTCCTTGGGGATCTGGTTCTCCATGGTGGCGGCCGGGGTGCCGGGGCGCTTGGAGTACTGGAAGGTGAACGCCTGCGCGAACCGCGCCTCGCGCACCACGTGCAGCGTGTCCTCGAAGTCCTCCTCGGTCTCTCCGGGGAAGCCCACGATGATGTCGGTGGTGATCGCCGCGTGCGGGATGGCGGCCCGCACCTTCTCGATGATCCCGAGGTAGCGATCCTGCCGGTAGGAGCGGCGCATCGCCTTCAGGACGGTGTCCGAACCGGACTGGAGCGGCATGTGCAGCTGCGGCATGACGTTCGGCGTCTCGGCCATGGCGGCGATGACGTCGTCCGTGAAGTCGCGCGGGTGCGGAGAGGTGAAGCGGACGCGCTCCAGGCCCTCGATGGCGCCGCAGGCACGCAGCAGCTTGCTGAAGGCCTCGCGGTCGCCGATGTCGGAGCCGTAGGCGTTGACGTTCTGCCCGAGCAGCGTGATCTCCGAGACGCCCTCGGCGACCAGCGCCTCGACCTCGGCCAGGATGTCGCCGGGGCGGCGGTCCTTCTCCTTGCCGCGCAGGGCCGGGACGATGCAGAAGGTGCAGGTGTTGTTGCAGCCGACGGAGATCGAGACCCAGGCCGCGTACGCGCTCTCGCGCCGCGTCGGCAGGGTGGAGGGGAAGGCCTCCAGCGACTCGGCGATCTCGACCTGCGCCTCCTCCTGGACGCGGGCGCGCTCCAGCAGGACGGGCAGCTTGCCGATGTTGTGCGTACCGAAGACGACGTCCACCCAGGGCGCCTTCTTGACGATGGTGTCCCGGTCCTTCTGCGCCAGGCAGCCGCCGACCGCGATCTGCATCCCGGGCCGGCTCGCCTTCCTGGGCGCGAGGCGGCCGAGGTTGCCGTAGAGCCGGTTGTCGGCGTTCTCACGCACGGCGCAGGTGTTGAAGACGACGACGTCCGCGTCGCCGTCCGACCCCTCGGGGGCTCGCACGTACCCGGCGTCCTCGAGCAGCCCGGACAATCGCTCGGAGTCGTGGACGTTCATCTGGCACCCGTAGGTACGGACTTCGTAGGTCTTGGGTGCTGAGACGTCCACTGCCGGGCTCCGGTCGCTGCTGATGGTCATGCCTCAAGGGTAGGCGGTCGCGGGAGAGCCCCGCCCCGGCTCCTCCCGGGCGCACACTGGAAACCGAAGGCCATGGGTCATGAGCCGCACCTGGAGGTGAGCCATGAGCACCCTCGAACTACATGTCGACGTCGCAGTTCCGGTGGATACGGCCTGGGAGAACCTGCACCAGGTGGAGAACTATCCGAGCTTCGTGGAAGGGGTGCGGGGCGCGCGTACGGAGTCGGGGGGCCGAGCCCGTCTGGACGTCGACTCCGGCGGCCGGGCGCGGGAGGTCGAGGCCGAGGTCTCCGACCGCGGGGAGCGGGTGATGGAGTGGCTCACCACGGGCGCCCCCGAGCTGACGGGTTCCTTCTCGCTGCAGCCGATCGAACAGAACCGCACCCGGATCCAGGCGCGGCTGGAGTACGACCCCGACACCGTCCGGGACGCCTTCGGCGGGCCGAAGGGGTTCGCCCAGACGAACGCGATCGAACGGCTCGTCCGCACCGATCTGGAGCACTTCAAGGAGTACCTGGAACGCGGGTGAGCGGCAGGAAGCGGTAGGAAGAGGCGGGCACGGCGGCGTCGGGCGGCCGGTACGCCGGTCAGGTCTCGATCACGGCATCGCAGTCGGGGCAGACCACGGAGGCGTATTCCGCCGGGTACCAGGCCGCCCCGGGGTGCTCGGAGGGATTCCAGCCGGCCGTCTCCATGGCGAACGTGTCCTTGCCGCAGAGGGTCCGCGGTCCCGTGGCGGTGGGTGTCCCCGGGGCGGCGGGTGCCGCGTGCACCCTGCGGACGCGCCGTTCCGCCCCGTCCGGTGTTCCCGGGAGCGAGCCCGTTGCCACCGTCCTGTCGAGTTCGTAGACGACGATCTCGGTCATGTCTCCACCGTAGGCGGTCGCGCGGCCGAACCGCCTGCGGCCAGGGGCGAACCGCCGCGGCCAGGCCGCAGGGGCGCCCACGACAACGCCGAGAGGCGGGCGCCTGCGGTCACCCCCTGCCGCGTCAGCCCCGCAGGCACCAGTCGACGAATCCGGAGACGCCGGCGTCCACCTGGCCGTCCTCGTCCGCCACAGCGGCCGTGCAGAAGAACCGGACCTCATGGAAGTGCAGGTCCATGGCCTGCACGAGGCTGTGCAGGCCCAGCTTGTCGCGGACCCAGGCGCGTGCGGCGTCGCTGTCGTCGAGACGGTCGGGGACCAGGCCGTGCTCGGCGAGCAGGTCCGTCTTGCTGACGGCGACGGCGAGGCGTGACGCGTCCACCGGCGCGCCCATCGCGGCCACCGCGAGGACCGACCGGCCGAAGACCTCCTCCGGATCGACCGTCGAGGCGAGGGTGCGGTCCACCAGAGGGCCGGGCGACGGCTCCAGCCTGGTCCAGAAGTCCGCGACCGCCATCGGGTCGAGCACGAAGACGAAGGTGCGCGCGGCCCGGGCGTAGCGCAGTGCGTCGGTCTCGTCCCGGTCGACGAACCGCTCGCCGGCCGTGTCGAACAGGTGGACCAGCCGCTCGGAGCGGCCGGTGCCGAGGACGAAGGAGTGTGCCCGGGGCAGGTCCTTCTGGGTGCCGCGGGTGTGGCCCCGCATCCGCAGGACCTCGCGGAGCACCTGATAGCCGGCGTCGGACTCGGCATCGGCGGGACGGATCGCCGGACCGCCGTTCTGGGCCGCGTTCTCCAGCGACAGCAGCATGGCCGCCATCAGCCGGGTCTTGCCCGCGGCCTGGCCGCCGATCAGCGGAAGGACCACCTCGGGCATGTGCCCGGCGTCCGCGTTCATCGGCTTTCCGCAGTTCGTGTGGGTGCAGTACGCCTGCAGGCGCGCCTCCCTGCTCATCAGCATCAGCAGGGTGGGCATCCGCTGTTCGCACTCGCAGCGCCGCCGGAGGATGCCGTACGTCCCCGGGCGGATGTCCGCGTGCCGGCGTCGGCAGGTCGGGCGCGGGCAGTCGTACGCCGGGTAGGGGACGCGTTCGTAGCAGTGCGGGCAGATCATGCCGGTGGGCAGTCGCCTCCGGTACAGCAGGGCCCGGTCGACGGCCCGCAGGGAGCCGGCGGCCACACGGGCCCCGCCCATCAGCAGGGCGAGGACGAGTGCGTGCAGCCCCAGCAGCAGGACGAGCGGCGGCACCGCAAGGCCCGCGCCCAGGCCGAGGCCCACGTGCAGGGTCACGCCGTAGGGGACGGTGACAGCCCGGCTCCTCGCGGGGGCGAGGAACTGCCGCGAGGTCACGTTGCGGAAGGAGTCGCCGACCGTCCTGACGTACGACCGCCTGTCCAGCGTGCCGAGCTGACGCAGGTCCCGGGCGCCGGGTCCGAAGAAGTAGTTGCGGTACGCCTTCACCTCCTCGTCCTGCGGACGGTACGGCGGCAGCGTCCGGAACTCGGGAGTGCGCCGGTACAGGACACCGGTCAGCAGCCGTATGTGGCCCCGGAGGAGTTCCATCACGAGGGCGAGGGCCCGCAGGGCCACCAGGGCCGGGGCGACGACCAGGTACACCGTGAGCGCGGCGGCATAGAGCAGGGGGACGAAGACGTACGCGACGATCTCGGGCACGGCGGGTCACTCCTCCTCGTTCTTGCGGGAGTTGCGCCGGGCGGGCCAGAGGGCCGGGAGTCTGCGCGCCAGCTTCCGCGGGCCGCTCCGGCGGGACTCGGCCCATTCGCGGTAGTACTCGGCGAGCCGTGCGTGGTGGGGGCGCACCGCGCGCTCCAGCCGTTCCAGGTCCGCCGGCGGCCAGTGCTGGGCCGTGTGGATGCGGACCGCGTCGACGACGTCCCGGTGGGTCTGCGCGAGCCCGCCCTGCGTGCGCATCGCGGCGACCGCGGCGACATGGCTGAGCCGGACGTCGTCGATGCGGCCGCCCTGCACCGCCGCCCGGTGTACGGCCGCGAGATACCGGTCCAGGAGCGAGTGGCCGAAGTCCGGGAGCCGGTCGCTCAGCCGGCCGACCTCGGCGGGCAGGCGCAGCATGGCGGGGACCAGGCGGTACCGCTTCAGCGCCTGCGGACCCGACCACATGTCGGCCTCCAGGATCGTGAAGGCGCGGGCGAGTTCCGTGGCCTCACGGGCCTCGTGCAGCCCGGTGTCCAGATCCAGCGTGGTCGTCACCCGCCGCTGGGCGTCGGCCGGCAGCCGGGCGAAACGGGCCGGGGCGGAGAGCACCTCGCACAGCTCCAGGCAGAGTTCGAGCTGCGCTTCGTCGTCAATCGTCCGGTTGACCGCACGGTCCAGCCACTGGCCGACCGCCTCGTCCAGGAACCCATCGGGGGTGAGCCCGCGGGCGATGTCGATCGCTTCCCGGTGGGTCCACGTCCGTGAGGGGTGCCGCCACAGTTCGCGCAGCAGCGCCCCGTCGGGCGAGGCCTGACCGCGGACCCGGAGGATCCGGAACATCAACTCCACCGTGCGCGCGGGCTCCCGCTCGGCCCGTGCCCGCAGGTGGTGTTCCAGAAGCAGCGGACGGCCCTGCAGGTCCCGCTCGTCGAGCAGTGCGGCGGGGAACTGCGAGAAGAGCTGCTCCTGTCCGTCGCGCCGCTCCAGCGCCTCCTGCACCGCAATCGCCAGGGCTTCCCGCATCCGGGGCATCGCGCGTACGAGCCGCTCGGCCTCCTGCCGGAGGCGGGCGCCGGGAGAGGACGAGCCGAGCAGGGCGCGGGCCACGGCGAGCGTCTCGCGTTCCACGGTCTCCGGTGCCGGGGCCAGCCGGGCACCGAGAGCCCAGAGCAGGAGCCGTATCCGCTGCCGGGTGGTCGTCACCTCCGTCTGGAGCAGCCGCTCCCACAGGGCGGTCGCCCGCTCTCGTAGGTCCGCGTCGACGAGGGGTGCGGGCTCCGGGGCGCCCTGGTCGTCGCTCATGTGGGCCCGCATCCGGGACTCGTGCAGTTTCCCCTCGATCTCCTGGTGCAGTGCTATGTCCCCGGCGGCCTCGGCGACGGAGCTGAGCACGGCCAGTCGGCCGTCGTCCAGGGCCCGGTGCCCGCGGTGGATGTCCGCGGCGACGTGGGCCCGGCGCGGCCCCAGGTGGTCCGCGCCGGCCAGCCAGCCGATCAGTGCGTGCACGTCGGCTCCGGTGAGGGCGATGCCGCCCGACAGGGCCGCCGCGGCGACCGGGGCGTGCCAGTCCCCCGGCCGTTCCTCCCGGCCGTGGGTGAAGTCCTGCGTCCAGGCCCAGACCGGGCGGACGGACCCGACCCCGATCCTGGTGAGGAGCCCCACCAGATGGCGGACGCCGGCGTCGACGGCGACATCCTCCGGGAAGCGGCCCCGGGAGAAGTCGAAGACGGTGTAGGCGTCCTCCTCGTCCGGTCCGAAGTCGAGCTGTGCCCCGGGCAGCGTGCCGATCAGGTGCAGCCTGCTGCGGGCGGGCCGGAAGACGTAGGTGGCGAAGGAGAGCCGGCGGGCGAGCGGCGGCGGCAGCAGGTAGGAGACCGCCGCGAACCAGTGCGCGATCCGCTCGGTGGTGTCGTCGGCCACGACGACCGAGCCGTGGTCGGTGAGGGCGGCGAACACGGCGGCCAGCAGCTTCGGCAGCTGCTCGCCGTGGGGGTGCGCGCGCAGGAAGTCGCGCACGGCCGGGGTGCCGAGCGGGCCGCGCCGGGGCGCTATGACGACCGGGATCTCCGTGGTCGGGGACGCCTGACGGGTCCACACCGGCGAGCCCCACAACTCGATGCCGAGCAGCCCCCGGCCGGCCGCCGGGAAGTCCTCGCTGTGCAGCGCGTGGGCGAAGTAGTTGCCGAAGCGGCGGGCCGAGTCCCGGCCCACGTAGTGCACGCACAGCGCGGTGGCCCGGCGCCCCTGCGGGTCGTACGGCCGGTAGCACAGGTTGACCGGGCAGCGGTCGAGCAGCTCCGGGGTGTCCGACTCCACCATGGAGCGCGGCGGCTCGTACCCGGCGAGCGCCTCGACGGCCTGCCGGGTCTCGGCGGTGACACCCTCGCTGACGGCGTTGAACTGGAACCCGGAGAACCCGGTGAGCCCGTGCTCGCAGGAGGTGTAGTACATCTGCTGGAAGTGCGCCCCGGCGCCGGGCGGCCGGGGAGCGGCGCCGTCGGTCATCCACGTCCCGCCTTCGGCACCGAACCGAACTCGCTCAGCAGCCACAGCAGCGGGTCGGCGACCCGGTACGGCTGGATGCCGGTGGGGGCGACCCGGGCGTCGGGGGTGGGGTTGCGGCCGAGGGAGGAGACGCCGAAGTAGCGGTAGCGGGTGTAGTGGTTCTCCAGGAGCTGGTCGATCGGGACGCCGTCCCAGTCCTTGAGGAGTCTGCGCACCTCCTCGTGCACGCTGAGGCTGTCGCCCACGTCGAACCGGCCGCGCGGGGGTGCGTAGTCGCGCAGCGGGCTGGCGCTCTCCAGCAGGTGCCAGAAGGCGTCCATCTTGGAGAAGACCACCGCGATCGGGGTGTCGATCTTCTGCGCGGACCGGCCGCTGCGGGGCGCGAGCAGCAGACCGGTCACCCGCGACAGGACGTTCATGGGCGCGTCGAGTCCCTCGGTGCCCGGCAGCGGTGTACCGGGCAGCGCGCCGTCCCGGGCACCCGGCATCTGCAGCGGGTCGAGCAGCAGGATGATGCCGTCGGCACCCGCCAGATAGCGGGTGTTGAGTTCCACGCTCTCGCGGGAGCTGAAGTCCTCTCCGGCGGTGTCGAAGAACGACAGCACGGTGTGCTGCGGGCGTTCGCCGAGCAGGGTGCGCCGGCGCATGCTGAAGCGGAAGACCAGGGGGTCCACGCGGTTGAGGTTGGTGGAGGCGGTCTGTGTTCCGGGGAACATCTGGTTGTCGCGGTAGAGGCGGTCCTCGTAGTCGGCGCTGTAGCGGCGCATCGTCGCGTCGTCCAGGCCCATGAGGGCGGCTCCGAACGCCTCGCCCACCCGGTTCCTGATCTCGTGCAGCAGCACCGTCATATACACCGTCTTGCCCGACGCCTTCGCACCGACCATCGCTATCAGGCGGTTGTCCACCATGCCGAACTGCACGGGCAGTTCGGAGTGGCACACCGGGCAGATCCGGTACGTCGTCTCACCGTCGCAGTCCGGGCAGACGGCCGTGGGCCTGCGGCCGTCCGCGGCGAAGTCGGGGCCTAGGTCGTGACTGCGGCGGGGGCCCATCCGCTCGTCGAGCACCTGGTCGCGGCGCCGACCGCACTGCTTCCCGGTCCGGCTCAGGCGGCTGTTGCAGCGGAATCGGATCTCGCCCGGGGCGAAGTTCTCGTAGCAGTAGGGGCAGGTGAGCCGTCTGGCCATCACGTCACTCGCAGTCTGTGCAGCGCCGTCGGGCGGATGTCGATACCGGAGTCGGCGACGGCGTCGCCGTCCGCCGGGAAACAGACCAGCCAGGAGGGACCCCTGGTGGCGGGCAGGGGGAACTCCACGGTCAGCGGGGTACGGGCGGGCAATCGCTGGGCGGGCACCTCGTGCAGGACGGTGCCCTCGGCCGTGCTGGTGGGGCGGAACCGGCCAAGGCCGTGGACGATCCGGAGACCGGGCAGTTCGCAGCCGGTCTCGGAGGTGAACGTGACCGTCGCCATCCGGCCCTTGACGCGCCGGCGCACGCTCGGCTCGTACTCCACCACCGGCGGCTGCGGGGGCACAAGCAGCGCCGAGCGGCCCTCGCAGTCAACGCCGGAGGCCGCGACCAGGGCCTCCACCGTGAGGGTGACCGCCTCCCGGCCCACGGCCAGGTCGAGGCCGCCGTCGTGCTCGTACACCCGGCGCCGGCAGATCATGTCCCCCTCCCTCGGCCCGCCGCCCGCGGTGCTCCCCTCGCGCCGCCAGCGGACGCGCGCGCTGAGGGAGCCGTCGGGCCAGGCCCACAGGACGAGGAGGTGGTCTCCGCGCCGGACGGCCTGGAGTTCGCCGACGGGGACGGCCAGCAGGGTGTGCGGATCCGGGGCGGCGTCCGGGGAATCCGACGTCGTGACGCCCCGGGTCGAGGGGGCGGGCCTCGCCGCGCCAGGGGCTGAGAGGCCCGGGGCGGAGGTGGCCGGCTCGGGAGGGGTCGGGGGCGACGGGGGTGACGGGGGCTCCGCCGATGGTGGTTGGGGCGACCTGGACGGTTGGTACTGCTGGGACGGCTGGGACGGCTCTGCCGGTCGCCGAGGGCCGGGGACTGCGGTCGGCGAGGGGCCGGATCCGCGGGTGGGGCCGCTTTCCGGCCGGGAACCCGGGCCGGGTACGGCGCCCCCGCCGCGCGGGGAGCCCGAGCCGGGCCCGGCAACGGATCCCGGTGTGCCTCCCACACCGGACAGGGGCCCTGTTCCCGGCGACGAGTCCGTGCCCGGCGTGGCCCCGGTGTCCGCACCGGACAGCGACCCGAGGCCGGGCCGGGTACTGGATCCCGGCAGGGAATCCGCTCCCGACACGGGGTCCGAGCCCGGGCCCGAGCCGTACGTGGCACCGGTGCCGGTCCGCACCCCGGCGCCGGCGGCGGTGCCGGCAGCCGCGTCTCCCCGGTTGCCGAGAGGGTCAGGGTCCTCCGGCACCGGAGGCCAGCCGCGGGGGTCCGGGTCCGACAAGGCAGCGGGCTCGGGGAAGACGTATCCGTCGTACGTCGGGGACGACCTGGCGGCCGGGCCGGTGACGATGCGCAGGACATCGAACTCCTGAAGTCGCAACAAGCCCTGTACGACGGCCGGAGCGGGCCTCTCGCAGCGCACCGTCAGGCCCTGCGCGGCCGGCAGCTCCTCGATCTCGGCCCGTCGGCCGGGCATGGCGCACAGGCCGCCGGCCAGCAGGACGGCGTCGACGGCCGGGTCCCCGGCGGTCAGCTCCGCCGTCACCGCGGCGAGGGTTTGCGCCCGCAGCGGCGCCACGGCCGCCTCGAAGTCGGCCCGGTCCAGGGTCAGCCGGTGCTGTCCGCCGGCCGGGTCGCTCACGTCCGCGGTGACGCTGTCCTCATCTCCGAGCCCGCGCCGGAGGAGCTCCGCCGTCCGGCGCGGGTCGACCCCGTCCGGCAGCCCTCGGGCGAGACGGGCGGCGAGTGCGGCATCCCAGTCGTCGCCGCCGAGTCGGTGGCTGCGGGTGCGCACGACGCGCACGGTGAGGTCGGGGGTGATGGCGAGCACGGTCAGGTCGAGCGTCGTCGCCCCCTGGTCGCAGACGAGGACCGTGCGGTCGACGCCCTCGGCGACCGCACGGTAGTGCAGGGCCACGGCCACCGGGTCCGGAACGACTCGCTCCACGCGGAGCCCGAGGCCGTCCGCGGCCCGCCGCACCTCGTCCTCCCGTCCACCGGACGCGGGCAGGCCGAGGACCACCGCCCGGTCGGCCTCCGCTCCCCCGGCCGCCGTGCCGCCCGGGACGAGCCCGGCCAGCGCGTGCAGCGCCCGGGCGGGGTCGAGGACGCCGTCGGCCGCGTCGAACTCGGTCTCGGTCACGTCCGGTTGTCCGTCGGGGCCGATCCGCCCGACACGCCCGAACCGGTGCCCGAGGTCGATGGCGATCATGTCCACCCGCTCCCTTCCGCCGTGACGCGTACCTCGCCGTCCGGTCCGGCCGCGGCCCGGATCCGGCTGCCCGGGGCCGGGCGGTGCGCCAGCAGATGGCCCACGACCGCCGCCCGCACCCGCTCCAGTTCGTTGCGGATCTGCCGCCCGCCGTATGCCTGGTGCTCGGGATCCGACATCTGCTCGGTGATCCACGGGTGCAGGGTCGCCGTGTCGTGGACCAGCTCGACCCGGTGGCGTTCGCGCACGGACTCGGTGAGCTGTCCGAGCAGCCGGTCGGCGATCCTGACGATGTGCTCGCGGCGCAGCATGTCGAAGACGACCACGCCAGGCTTGAGCCGCCCGTAGATCTCCGGCCTGCCGATCTGCCGGAACTTGTCCTCCACGGCCCGGGTGAAGTGGGCCTCCAGCTCGGCGTAGGACAGTTCCTCGTCGCGCTTCTCCAGCAGGGTCTGCAGCTGCTCGGCTCCCGTGTTGGAGGTGAAGATGATCAAGCACTCCGAGAAGTACGCCGTCTGCCCGCGTCCGTCGGTGAGCCTGCCGTCCTCCAGGACCTGCAGGAACTTGTCCAGCACCTTGGGGTGGGCCTTCTCGATCTCGTCGAAGAGCAGCACGCTGAAGGGCCGTTCCTGCACCCGCCGGGTCAGCTCGCCACCCTGCTCGTAGCCGATGTAGCCGGGCGGTGCGCCGGCGAGGCGTTCCGCGGCGTGCTCCTGCTGGTACTCGCTCATGTCGAAGCGGGCGTACGCGCTCTGGTCGCCGAACATCATCTCGGCCACGGCCTTGGCGAGTTCGGTCTTGCCCACGCCGGTGGGACCGACGAAGAAGAACGCTCCCCGGGGCCGGGCGGTGCCGGAGTTCCCGAAGTCGACGCCGACGAAGGCGGACTGAAGAGCCGAGGCCACGGCGTTCACGGCGGTGCTCTGGCCGACCACCCGGGCGCCGAGCAGATCGGCGGCGCGGGCGATGGTGTCCCGGTCCAGCTGGGTCCACGGGTCGACGCTCACATTGAGCCGGTGCAGTTCCAGGAGCTTGTCCGGCTTCTGTACGGGTGCGCCGCGCAGCCAGGAGGTGCGGGCGAGGGACTCGATGTCCCAGCCGGCCATCCCGTCGGTGGCTCCGACGAGGGCTTCGAGGTCGGCGCGCGAGGCGTCCGGCGCGCCGTTGAAGCGCTGCAGCAGCCAGGTCAGCCAGAGACGCCGCTCGCTCGGATCGGGCGGGCCGATGTGCAGCGTCGCGATCCGCGGGTCCTCCAGGTGGAACCAGCCGGGCAGTCGTCCGACGTCACCCACCGCGCACAGGACGGCGTTGCGGGCGTGCGGGTGAGGTCCTTCCGCGGAGTGCGGGGTCACGGCCCCGGTCATCGCGGCGCGCAACCGCAGATACCCCAGATGTGCCTCGGGCTGGCCGGGCGGCAGGTGGTGGTCCACGTCCTCGAAGACGAAGGCCGTGGTGGACTCGGGCGAGGCGACGAGGCGCTGCACGGTGGCGACGACGTCGTCGAAGGACCGGGGCCGTCCGGGTGGGCGGGCGGCGAACAGGCGCTCACGGCTGCGCTGCCGCTCTTGGCCGCGCCGATCGTGATCCGTCGGGGCTTCGCCGTCCGGCCGCCGGCCCGGGGCGCCGCCGCTCTCCCCGGGGCGTGCCCCCGCTCCATCGGCCGGGGTGCCGTCGCTCCCCCCAGGTGGTGCACCGGATCCGTCGGCCGCGGGGCGCTGTTCCGGCCGGCCGGCCCCGCCGCCGGTCTCCCACGGCCGTGCGTCCGGTCCGCCGCCGTCGGCGCGCTGCGCCGGCCGGCCGGCCGTGCCGCCGGGCTCCTGGTCCGCGGGCAGCCCGGCCACCAGGCGGTCGAAGCGTTCCGCGTGCCCCGGCAGCGGGAAGCCGAGCCCGCCCACCGGATCCCACCAGCCGACCACGTCGGCGCCGCGCACCGTCAGCAACCCGGCGACCACCTCCCGGAAGGAGGCGGGCCGGTCGTCGAACCACCAGCGGTCCCGGATGTGCCCGTTGAGGATCACCTGCCGCCCGCGCCTCAGCTCCCAGCCGAGGGAGACCGCCCACAGGGGCATCATGCCGTCGGCGACGGCGGGCTCCCCCTCCCGCGCGGGGCCACCGTCGTGGGTGTGCGGGGGCCGCCGCACACCGCCGCCGCTTGTCTCGTGCTTGGACCAGTCGACCTCGTTCACCGGGTCCGTGTTCACCGGTTCCCTGTTCACCGGTTCCTCGTTCACCGGGACCACTTCCACTCCTCCGCACCCGGCAGCTGCTTGGCCTGCCGCCCCGGCGGCTTGCCCTGCCAGGTGAGTTCACCCGGGACGAACCCGTCCTGCTCGACGATCGCCTCGTGCACCCGCTCCAGGAGGTCCTCGGTGCGGTCGCAGACGGCGCCCTCCGGGGCCGGGTACAGCATCACGTCGGGCTCGCCGTCCACGTGGTAGACCAGCACCGGGGTGCCGTCGGCCTCGGTGACGACCGTGGTCTCGTACGTCGCGCCGCTGGGGCGTGCGAAGTGCAGCACGACGGAGTCGCCGCGGTCGCCGCCACCGGTGAAGGCGAACCCCTCGCCGAGCATGGCTTCCTGCAGGGCCTCCGCGAGATCGCTGCGCCGGGTGTGGGCGAGATGCAGTTCGTCCAGTCGGGCCTCGGCCCCGGCGAGCAGCCCCTCCAGGGCCCCGACCGCGCGCAGTGCGTAGTCCGCAACCGCGGTCCCGAGCGCGCCCGTGGCGGCGCGCAGTGCCGCCTCGATCCGCTCGGCGAGGTCCGGGTCGGCGAGGTCATGTGCCTCGGCCGCCGCCTGCTCGGCGGACCGGTGCACGACGCCGAGGCGGTCCGTCGCCTCGGCGAGCGCCGCGGCGACGCGCTCGCGTTCGGCCTCCTCGGCGGCAGCGGCGCGCTCACGTTCCGCCTCCTCGGCGGCGGCCTGTGCCGCGGCGCGTTCCTCCGCCTGCCGTCGCGCCTCCTGCATCCGCAGCCGCTCCTCGTCGGCCTGCTGCACCACGGTCGCGGCGTGGCGGGTGAGCGCGTGTTCCGCCGTGCCGAGCAACGCCTCGAACCGGGTCTCCGCGCCCGGGCCGGCCGCGTCCCGCAGCCGGTCCAGCAGTTCCTCGCAGCGCCGACGGCCTTCCGGGTCGTAGGCCGGAGCATCCGGTCCGGTGAGGGCCAGCCGCTGTTCGAGGCCGGCCAGTACGGCGGCACGGTCGTCGGACCCGGGTGCGGGAGTACCGCCGGGACGGCTAAGCAGGACGACGCGGCCGCGGACGTCCTCGATCGCCCCGCCGAGCTGCTCCGAACGGCCGATACCTTCCTGGAGCCGGTCCAACTGCCGCTCCAGTGCATCGAGTTCGGCGACCGGGGCGCCGGGCTGGGCGGCCCGCGCCTGTGCGAGCAGGTTCCGTACCTCGCCGAGACGACGGGTGTCGGCGCCGGCCTGCTCCTGATGGATCCGGGAGGCATGCGCCTCCTGCTCGGCGGCCCGTCGGGTCGCCAACTCGTTCTTCCTGCGCGCGGCCTCGACCTTCGCCCGCTCCCGGCGGGCCGCCGCCTCCTGGGCCCGCCGCGCGGCGAGTTCGGCACGCTGATCGGCGCGTTGTTTCTGCTGCCTGCGGCGTTCCTCCTCGCGTTGCCGACGCCGCTGCGCCTCGCGCAGCGCGTAGGCGGAGGCGACCGCGACGGTGCTGTACTTCGGTGATCCGCTCATGCTTCCCTCCGGGCCTGGGCGTGCAGGACGAAGCCCCGCGCCGCGAGTTGTGCCTCAAGTCCCTCCCGGAAGCCGGGAGTCGGCGGTACTCCGGCCCAGGAGAGCGATCCGTCGGGCTCCATCGAGACCTCGACGCCGGCGCCGGTGTCGGGTTCGGACCGGATGTGCGCGTAGCGGTCGGTGAGGGCGAGGATGCGCTGGTTGGCCGAGCCGCGCCAGCGCAGACCGGCGTGGCGCGCGGCCACGTACGGGCCGTCGACCAGGAGGTCGAGGCGCCGCAGCAGGGCGCGCCGGTCCGGGCCGCCCTTGCACAGGGCCTCGTACCGGAACCCCGAGTAGGCCATCGCGCCGAAGTCCGGGCGCCGCACCCGTACGGCGTCGAGCAGCGCGGCCAGCCCGGCCGCCTGACTGAAGGGCTCGCCGCCGGACAGGGTGACACCCTCCACGTCGGGCAACCCGCAGAGCCAGTCGGTGAGTTCGGCCACGGTGTACGCGGTGCCGCCCTCGAAGGGCAGTGTCTCGGCGGCGACGCAGCCCCGGCAGCGCAGCGGGCAGCCCTGTACCCAGAGCACGGCGCGGGTGCCCGGGCCGAGGACGGTGCAGTGGTCCAGCTTTCTGGCCACGGAGAGACGGGTCACTTCTGCCATGGGTCGTCCTTCCCGTCGTCCTGCCCGGCGGCCTTCCCGTCGTCCCGCCCGGCGGCCTTCCCGCCGTCCCGCCCGGCGGCCTTCCCGCCGTGCTGCCCGACGCCTTCCGGGCCGGCCTTCCTGCTGTGCTTACGGCCGGTCTCGGCGAGGTCGCACCAGGGACACCAGGGCCGCTCCACCGTGTGCACGTGCCGGGCGTCGGCCGCGCAGGTCCTCAGTCGTCCCGGAGCCGACTCCGCGGCCAGCGCCTCGGCCCAGGCCGACGCCGGGGGCCTCACCCCGCCGAACGCGGCCCGGAACAGGTCCCTGAGCCGCCGTGGCAGCAGGTCGGCGGGCGGCGCGGAGCGGGGCAGGACCACCGACGTACGGTCCAGCAGGCGGCAGCGTCCGTGCAGGATGTTGTCGTCGTAGGAGAGGTAGTCGCGGCCGTCCGCTGGATGCCCGGCGAAGGGATGCAGACCGTCCGTCAGCAGCTGATGGACCAGGACGGCGAGGACGAAGCGGTCCGACGCGCCGTCCGGCGGTGTGCCGCGGGGTGCGCCGATCCGTTCGGGGGCCGTGTGGCCGGGGGTACCCATCCGTCCGGGGAACGTCTCGCCGCCGTCCGTGAACTGCCAGGAGTCGACGTCCGCGATACCGACCCCGCCCCGCTCGTCCACCCAGAGGTTGTCGGGTTTGAGGTCGCCCACCGTGTACCCCTCGGCGTGCAGGTCCGCGAGGAGGCGGGCGAGCGAGCGGGCGGCACCGAGCGTGGTGGCCCAGGTCGCGCCCGGCAGGAAGACGCGGCGGGCCGCCGGGGTCAGCATGTGCGCGAACGGCTGGTAGGCGTGGCGCATGTCGGTCATCAGATAGCCGTCGACCCCGTCCGCCCCCGGGCCTCCGGTGCGCACCACCACCATCGGCCAGGCGACCCGCACCGGCGCCCCGGCGAGCAGCCGGACGGTGCGCGGCTCGCGGCGCTGACGGACCAGACGGGCGATGCGGCGCCGGTAGGCGGCGGGGGCGGGCGGGTCGGGGACGAGCTTGGCCACCAGGGGGCGGGCGTCGTCGACGCCGTACACGATGCCTTCCGAACCGCTGCCGATCCGCTCGGTGAGGCGCCATTCGCGTCCGGTGCCGGACACCACGGTGAGGGCCATGGTCAGCCCCCGTCCACCAGGGCGCACAGCACCGTCAGGTCGTCGCCGGTGCGGGCCGCTTCGGGTCCGGAGAGCAGGGCCCTGAGGGGTTCGGCGTCGCCGCCGCCCGCGCGGAGCGTCGCGGCGAGGCCGCAGAAGAACCGCGCGGATGGCAACGGGCCTGCCTGCGGCGGGAGTTCGCGGACCGAGGGATGGTCGAGGGCCAGTGCCGCACACCCGTCGGTGGCGAGGACGACCCCGCTGAGCCGTGGTTCCCACACGACGAACGACCTGACGCGCAGCGCGGCCCCGGGCGAGGAGAGGAACACCGGCTCCGGTGCGCCCGGGCCGGGCGGCGGGAGCACGAGATGGCACCGCTCGACGACGTCCGGCGCCGGTCCGCCGCCGGCCGCCTCGCGGGTGAGCACCGTGCCGAAGCAGTCGCCGACCGAGACGAAGGCGGCCCAGGGCGGACGTACGACCGCCGCGGCGACCGTGGCGGCCAGTGCACCGGTGTCCACCGGCTGCCCGGCGGGTATCGGCGGGCCTGCGGCTGTCGGTGGGCCGGCCGCCCGCAGCAGGCCTTCGACGGCGCCCAGGTAGCCGGCGACCAGCCGGGCCCCGCCGGCAGCGATCCATCGTGTCCATGCCTCCGGGGGCTCCAGCACGTCCGGTACGTCCTCGGCCAGCACCCGGCAGGCCGTGTCCACGGCGATGTGGGCGCCTAGCGCGCTGCGCTCCCGGCCGCCCGCGCCGTCCGCCACCGCGAGGACCACCGTGTCGCCCAGGTCGGCCGCCTTGAACGCGTCCTGGCATCCCTGTGCCGCGGCCAGGTGCCCGGTTCCCTGTACGGCGGCGCCCGCGACGATCACTGGTACTTCTCCTCGAGCAGCCGCAGCCGCTCCTGCCGCTTCACCTGGTCGGCCATCTCCCGGTGGATGTCGGCGGCGGCCTTGTCGGGCGTGACCCGGTCCGAGCTCTGGAACAGGATGTCCAGGATCTGCCCGAAGTTCAGGTGTTCCAGCATCAGCGCCGCCTTGGGCGCCAGGGCCTGGAGCAGTTCCAGGTCGGCGCCGCGCACCCCGATCGCCTGCAGGACGAAGTGCCCCTGCTCCTCGCCGAGGCGCACCTTCCGGGCCGTGCCGGCCAGGGCGGCGGGGTCCATGCGGTGCCCGTGGGCGTCGCTCGGCGCGCCGTCCGTCAGCACCCACAGGAACGGCCGCCGCACCGGGACCCGCCGGTCCTGCAAGGTCCGATACCGGTCGCGGGCCAGGTCGAGGGCCGTCTCCACGGCCTCCGTCATCCGGGTGAGCCCGGACGCCCGCAGCCGAGGCGGGCGCATCCGGTGCACCGGCACGAAGAGCCGGTCCGCCGTGGCCTGTTCGACCGGCACCAGCAGGCCCTGGCCGGGATCGAAGACACGCACCCGCGAGTCGAAGGTGATGAGACAGACCTCCACCCGTGCACGAAGCCGCGGCGTCGTCTGCTCCCCGTCGAACCAGCGGGCCAGCGCGTCGTTGAGCTCGTCGATCCGCGGGCTTTCGGCGGGCCGTCCCATGGAGTCCGAGGTGTCGAGGAGCAGCACGACGGGCTGCTGTTCGTCGTAGCCCTGTGCGGGGCCGAAGTCGGGCGTGCTCATCCGCGGGCCGCCCCGTCCTCGTGCGGCGCCGACGGCTTCTCCCCGGTGGCCGTGCGGGCGACGAGCCGCCGCCGTATCGCGTCGTATCCCACGACGACCTCCGTTCCCACAGGGGTGTCCGGGGAGTCCGGGAGCATGCGCAGCAGCACGCCCTCGACCAGTACGAATGTGTCGGGCGCCGGCCAGGTCACGGTCCGGCCATGCGCCCCACGAGCCCACTCTTCCATCCCGCCACCCATGCGCCAACAGTATGTGACTGTTTGTCAACTGTCCTTGCCACCACGGAAATCAGGGCGAGCGGGCCTCCCCCCACGAACCCGCTCGCCCTGCCCTCGCTCCGGCTCACGCCGAGCGGGGGTCTGCTTCCATTCCACCGGGCCGGCCGGTCGCCCGCCGGTCGTGCGCCGGGCGGATTCCGGCTGGTATGCGCTCCACGAGCGCCGCCGCCTCGGGCGTGCGCACCACGAAGTGGACGTCCCACCCCGCGCCGCGTGCCAACTCCGCCTCCACGGCGGCCCATACGGCGGCCAGGCTGATGTCGTACGGGAGTCCGCCGCGCCCCGAGCCGAGCAGCGGGAAGCACACCGAGCGCAGCGGCGGGGCGAAGCGGTCGTGTTCGTCCGCCAGGACCGCGAGAGCCCGGGACGCGGCCCGGGTGACATCGGAGGGCAGCACGTCGTAGTCGTTGGTGCCGGCCCGCGGAACGGCGACCGCCGCGTGGTAGATCCGGCGTACGCCCTGTTCGGCCAGTGCCCCCGCACCGGTGGCGGCCACGGTGCCGGGGCGCACGGCGCGTCCCGACGTGCCGTGCCGTGCCGTCCACTTGCGCAGCTCGTCCTGGACCGGGTCGTCCAGGACGTCACCGGTGACTCCGCACACGGAGGCCGCCCGGCGCAGCGATGCGGCGACCGACGACTTGTACTGCTCGGGCAGCGCGAAATGGACATTGGACGGGGAGACGACCACGTCCACGTCGCGCAGCAGGTCCACGGGGTGCACATGAAGGGTGAGCGTCACGGGCCGGTCCGCGGCCCTGACCCGCACGGTCCGGTGGGTGCCGGCGCCCTCCTCGGCCGCTGCGGCGGCACCGGACGGCGCGCCCGCCTCCGCCACCAGCCGCACGATCTGCTCGGCGACCTGTTCGAGGACCATCACCTCGTGGTCCTTGCGGAACCGCTCGACGCTCACCCCGTACACCGAGGCCGCCCTGGCGCGGCGGGAGGACGCCGGCCAGTCCCGGGTGCCCTGGGCCAGCCCCAGGGTGTACTCGGCGGCGGTGCGCAGGGTGCCGGCGTCCAGACGCGACACGGCGAGCCGCAGCAGTGTCTCGACAGCCGCGCCCTGAGTCCGGGCGGCGGTCGCGGACACCGCCTCCGCCGCCGAACCCACGGCGGGCAGCGTGCGTCCGCGCAGCCTGACCAGTCCCGCCCGTCTGACTTCCTTGAGTTCAGCCAGAAGTGACACACGATCAGGAAGCGACGATGCCATGCGGCCACGATCGCATCACGCGTCAACCGCGGACAAGCGGTACTGGCCGGTCCCTCAGGATGTCACTGCCACACGGGCTCCGAAATCATCGCCCGCAGCGGTTCGAGGATGTCGTTGGCCTTCTTCATGCCCTCCTGGGAGCCGAGGTCCGGGATCCCTCCGCCCTGCAGCACCTCCAGCGGCCCGCCGTCGCACTGCTCGAAACGGTCGTGGAAGAGCACCAGGGCGAGCTGCGAGCGGTTCCGCCGGGACTCCCAGATCAGTCCCATGGCGTCCGGAGCCTGCGCCCTGATCTCACTCGCCCAGCGCCGGGCCTTCGCATAGTTGCTCTCGTCCTCCAGGAGCGTGGAGTCCTGGCAGACGGCGGCCAGATCCTTCCCCTCGATCAGGGAGACCAGATTCAGCTCGCACCGGGTGCGCAGGACGCTGAGCGACCGTTGCCAGACCGTCCGGTAGGGGATCCGCCGCATGCCGGCCGGCGGTTCGAAGGTCCGGGAGCGCAGCACGCTCTCCGCGAGGGCCGTGATCGAGGTGTTCGCCAGATACAGGCTGTGGTACGGATCCAGCAGCGTGCCCTCGAAGCGGCCCCCGTCGAAGTGGATGTCCGCGAGCTTCGGGTTGAACTGGCCCGCCCCGTACTTGGAGTGGTGCACCCGCCACAGCTCCGTGTCCGCCGGGATCACATGACGGTTGGGGCGCAGCTCCAGCTCGATCATGGGGAAGAAGTCGCTCATCAGTCTCCCTCCACCAGTGCGACGGCCGCGCCGACCAGCCGATGGTCCGGCAGCCGGCCGAGGAGCGACGCGGGTGTCCCGCCCAGCCAGGTGTTGCCGCTGAGCCACCAGGCCGCGGCGCCCCAGGGATCGATCTCCGCGAGGAGCAGACGGTTGACCTCGAGGACGACCTGGTGCGGGGTGCCGTCGCCCGCGGCGAACTGGAACTCCGGGTAGCGGTCGCCGTCTGCGGAATCCGGCAGTCTGATCAGCTCGGGGGGTGGTGCGCCGCCGCAGCGGGCCCGGGCCTCACCGGCGGAGACGGCCGGTGCCTGGAGCAAGTCGTCCGGTGCGGTGTCGCCGGCCGTCTGCGGGGACGGCCGGGGGCTCGCCAGCAGGTCGATCAGCTCCCGTGCCCCCGCCACGGTCGTCGGCCCGGGCGGCGCCCCGACCAGCCGTACGGTGTCCAGCGCGATATGCACCGGATGGTCGAGCGGCAACGGGAGCAGAGCCAGTCTGACGCCCTGGACCGCCCTGCGGACCGCTCTGTCGTCCTGCGGAGCCACCGCGGCGAGGCCTTGCAGCCGGGCGAGCAGCAGCGCGTACTGCTCGTCGTCGAACGCCTCGCGGATGGAGTCCCGGTGCTCGCCGACCAGGGCGAGCAGCCGCTCCGCCCGGCCGCCGGGGCCGTCACCCGTACCACCGTCGTTCATGCGTTCCCCCCTTCCGTGTCTGTCGTTGCTTCTCCCGTGCATCCGGTCCGTGCCTCTCCCGGGCCCGGATGCCCCTGGTGGATGAAGGCGGCCCAGAGCGGGATCCGGTGGAGATCCGGTCGTTCCAACTGCCGCAGCAGCTCGCCGTGGAGCGAACCCGGGTTGGCACGGCCGGGGTCGAGCATCCACAGCTGGGCGGCCCTGAGCGCGTCTACGGGGCCGAGTCCGTCGACGGTCAGGTGGTGGTGGAACACCGCCATCAGCAGCGCCGACGCGCTGTCCTGGGTGGTCCACCGTGATCCGACGACATCGCGTGCGCCACCCGCGACGAACGCCGTGGTGAGGGTCAGCGCCTCGTCGTGGTCGCGGGTGCTCAGGTCGGTCTGGCAGGCACTGAGGACGACCAACGGTCCGTCCTCGGGCGCATGGTGTGCCTCCGGCCGGTCGAGGAGCCGGGTCACGGTCAGCATGCCCGGGCCCGCCTCGGACCCGGGTGCGCCGTCGTCGGCGCGCGCGTGCCCGGTGCCCCCGGAGGCAGCGAGATGCAGGGCCGAGACCGTGGGACGTGTCCCCGCCGATCCGTGCGAGGCCACATGGAGCAGCGAGGCCCCGTCGGCGAGGAAGGCGAGGACGTCGTCGGGCGTGCCGGGGGCCAGCTCCTCGTCGGGCACCTCGAAGAGGCCTCCGCACATCCGGGCCTGCCGGTAGAAGGCGTTCCGCAGAGCCATGACCTCGACCTCCGCATGCGTCAGGTCCATGGTCGGGTCGGCCAACAGGACGGGAGCGGCCGCCGGTTCGCGCGGCGCGCGCCCGAGCGTGCGCAGGAACTGGCTGCCGGACGCCGCGTAGCTGATCACGGCGGTCCGGCAGAGGTGGTCGTGGGGTGCCTCGTCCGGGAAACGCGCGGCGTGCCAGGGGACGATGCCGAGCCGCCCGCAGGGCACCAGGACGAGCCGGAGCGGGCGGTCGTCCCGGTCGCCTTCGGCCGCGAGCCGATCCTCCATACCGGCGAGGACGGGGCCGAGCACCTGGAAGGCCCAGTCGCAGAGCTCCGTGAGGGCCTCCTCCCAGGCCTGTTCGACGGCCGGATCGCGTCGGCCACCCTCGCCTGTCCCGGCATCCCGTACGGCGACGGCGTCGAGGTAGCGCTCCAACGGGCCGCTCCCGGCGCCGGACAGAGGCGGCCGTACCGCCATCCCTGCGCCGAGCTGCGGGCCCACGACGATCACCACGCCGGCGTCGCCGGTCTCGCCGGGAACCAGATAGACGAGCGCGTCCGCACCGCTCTCGGCGACCCCGTCGGCGAGTTCGCTCAGTGTGGGCGTGTGGACCAGGCTGCCCTCCCGGCGGTAGCCGAGGGCTTCGAGGGCCTGACGGCGCAGTGTGCTGGGCAGTTCGCCGGGGACTCCGCCGTCGTCGGCGGTCCCGTGGCCCCGGGCCGCGCCGACCGCCCGCCAGGCCTCGGCCAGTTCGTGATACCCGCCGGCGTCGAGGAGTTCGGGCACGGCCGAGGAGGCGGACGCCGCGTGCAGCACCAGGGCCCGGCCCAGTTCCAGCGCGGCCACCGCCTCGTGCAGCCGTCCCTGCGAGGCCGCCCACAGCGCGGCCTGCACGCCCCTGCTCGCCCCGGCACGGGCCGCGAGGAGTCCGTGTTCCGCGCCGGCCTGGAGGAGGACGTCCGCACCGAGCGCCGTCAGCGCCTCCTTGGCGGCTTCCAGGGCCGCGATGTCCTTCACGTCGTCGTGGGCGACACCGCGCTCGCGGTAGGCCTCGGCCAGGTGCCACAGCGCCTCGGCGGCGATCCGCGGTGCCCTCCCCTCCCGGACGCCGTCTCGGACGCGCTCCAGCTCGTCGATCAGCGTGTCGAGGAGTGCGGGGTCGTGGGTGAGGGCATAGCGCACGCGCAGGGAGAGGGCGGAGGTGTGCAGCTCCTCCGTGGAGGCCTGCGGAGGCGGGGGAACGTGATCGGGCACCGGCTCCGTGCCGCCGCCGGTGAGGCCCGCGCGCAGCAGATCGAGGTCCGGGATGTTCGGCAGGGGGATGTCGGCGGCGAACGGGAGCCCGCTGTCCCTGATACCGGACCTCCCCTTCTCGTAGTACGGCAGGGCCCGCAGGAGCATCTCTTCGTCGCGGGTGACGATGCCGAGCCTGCCGTAGGCCGCGCCCAGGGCCAGGAGGACCGGACCACGGAACGAGTGACCTTCGGGTACGTCCTTCTCCAGCGCTTCGGCCTCGTCCACCAGGGTGCGGAGCACCTGGACGTCCTCCGTCTCCCCGGCATCCATGACCCGGCTGTACAGCGCGAACGCGCGGCCCAGGACGGCAGGATCCCCCACGCCCGAAGGGAGCGATCCCGAGAGCTTCCGGAAGTGGCGGAGGATCGTCTCGATATGGGCACGGCCGGCCGACCGGTCCTGGAGCGAGCCGCCGGCGCCGTGACCGATGTTGAGCAGAAGAGCCCGCAGGGCCTCCAGGGCGGAGGACGGATCCGGCCCGGGGGGTGGCATGTCCTGCACGGACTTCAGCCGGCGGAGCAGCTCATTGATCGCCCGGGCGGGGTCCTCGCTCTTCAGCGCGTGGTCGAGGCCGTCCGTGGTCGCGTTCACGGCGTCCAGGGCGGCGGCGAGCCGGCGGATGTCGTCGGGCGTGACCATGGACGTCGGGTCCGCGGGCGGGTCGGTGTCCGGCGGCGGGGGTCCCGGGGCATCCGCCGGCGGAGGTTCCGGGGCATCCGCCGCCGGAGGTTCCGGGGCATCCGCCGCCGCGGGTCCCGCGGCATCCGCCCGCCCGTCCGGGGCAGGTCCGGCCATCGCGGACAGACGGTCCAGGATCTGCCGCAGCTGATCCGCGCCGGGAGCCCCGCGGGGCATCATGTTCATCATCGCGTCGGAGAACTCCGGCCCCGGGGGAGTTGTCAGGAGTCCCTGCATCTGCCGGACTTGGCGGTGGTACTCCGGCGGCAGCGGCAGCTCCGCCACCTCCGCGGTCAGCGCCTGGATCTCCGCCGCGACGCCCATCATCCCGGCGGGCCCCACCCGCGAGACCCATGCGGTGAAGGCCGAGAAGTCGGGCGCCCCGCCGAACCCGCCCTGCTGCGGCTGCAACGGCGAGACGAGCGGCAGCAGGAACAACGCCGCCCACCGCCGGTCCTCCTCGGCCGCCGGCGCCCCCAGCGCCGTCCCGGGATCCCGCACCTCGCGCAGCAGCGCCTCCGCGCGCTCCCGGTCCGCGGGCCCACCGCCCCCGGCGACCAGCCGCATGGCCAGCGCACCCGCGAGCCAGACGTTCACCGCACTGCGCAGAGCGGGATCATGGTCCAACAGCGGTGCCAGTGCGTCGAGTTCGGCGACCGAGGCGTCGTAGGCCGACAGCGGCACCGAACCGGCCCCCATGGCGGGGATCAGCCGCTTGACCCGCTCCGCGGCGTCCGCCGCCCAGACCCGCAGCCCCTGTACGCCGCCCCCGTCCTCGTCGCTCACCGGCGTCCTGCCTTTCCGGGTCCTCGACAGCTCTCGGAACGATCGCCACTATGCCGATCCGCCGGACCTGAGGCGACAAGATCCCACGCATCGCCTGCTCAATGCCCGAAATCCGACCAGGAAGCGCCCAGTTCGTCCCTCATCGCGCCCCGCATCCGCCGCAGCCGGCCCCACAGCACGTCGATGTTCGCCTGCACGGCGGCGGGTGAGTCCCCGGCGCGCAGCACGCCGCCGTCCAACCGCCGGAGCATTCCGTACACCGTGCCCAGGTCACGGCTGAGGTCGCCCGCGAGTTCGAGCACGCGCTCCGGCACCCGCATCTGGACCTCCGCGTACACGTCCCGGTACTGGTCACGGGCATCGGTCAGCCGCTGCCGCACGGCCCTGAGGTCCTCGTCGCGGCCCACGGCGTGCAGGTGGTCGGTGAGCGCGGCCAGGTACTGCCGGGCGGAGGTGTTCAGGGCCACGTAGCACGAGCGCAGTTCCCGTGCCTGGCTGCGCCGCTCCTGCAGTTCCTCGGCGCGCTCACGCTCGCGCCGGCGGCTGCGGTCGGCGGCGCGCTGGGTCAGCAGCGCGGACAGCAGCGTCCCGACCACTCCGCCGACCGCGACCACGGGCGCGGTGGCTCCACCGACGTCCACGCTGCCTCCGTCCGTCGTCGCGTCATGACGTCAGCGAAGCAGAGGGCGCCTTGCCGGGTGAACACCCTGCCCGGACGTCGCCCGGTGTTCGCCCCGCGGCCGACCGCGCGGCCAGTCCTGGCGCCGATCCGGGCGCCCTTCGGTCGAATTCCGGTTGCTTGTAATGGAGTTGACCGAAAGGTGGTTGGCGAGCCGGCAGATCTGCAGGACCGCGAGTCGGCAGAACAGACCGGTCGAGCAGGCCAGCGGAACGGGCGATGGGGGGACGGTGGACATGGTGAGCGGCGAGGAGAGCGGCGAAGTCCGTGGGCTGCGGTCGTAGGCCGTAGAGGCGAGCCGGCGTGCGGGCGAGTTGGTCGGCCGGGTGGGCAGCGGGTCGGTGTCCTCCGCGGGCGCCGGTCCCGTGCTGGTGGCGGACCCCGGCATGAGCCTGCCGCACGCGGAACTGGAGGTGACGGCGCTCCATCGGGCCTTCTACCCGCAGTCGCGGCTCTACGGCGAGTCGTACGAGCCGCCCGTCGAACCGGAGGCGCCCGGCACGCCCGACGACCTTCTCGACGTGCCCGGCGGCACCCCGTCCCTGCTCCACGTGGCCTGCCACGGCTCTGCGGGCACCCGTCCGACGGCGTCCGCGCTGCAACCGGCGCTCCCCGGCGACTCGGCGGATCCGCCGCCGGACGGGACCGAGCCCGGTGCGCGACCTGACGGGGGCAGGCTGACGGTGGCCCGGCTGCTCGACCTCCGGAATCCCGAACAGGACGCAGCCGACGGTCCGTTGGTCGTGCCCAGTGCCTGTGAGACGGACCTGGGCAACCGCGACCACGACGAGGCGCTCACGCTGACGACCGCCTTCCTGGCGGGCGGCGCACGCGATGCGGTGGGGTCGCGGTGGGCCACCCAGGACTGCGCCTCGGCGTTGATGATGGCCGTCTCCCACCACTGTCTGTCGGTCGAGGGGCACAGCCCGGCCGACGCCCTCAGGGCCGCCCAGATGTGGATGCTCGACCCGCACCGCCGCAACCCGGGGTCGCTCGGCGGCAGCCTCCTGGACGAGCTGAACAAGCACCCGAAGCCGGACCGCCCGGCGACCTGGGCCGCCTTCGTCCACCAGGGCCGTCCCGGCCCGGCCGGCGACGCGCCTACTCGTCCACGACGCGCACGACCGCCAGCGTGATGTTGTCGGGACCGCCCGCCGCGATGGCGGCCTTCCACAGCTCGAAGGCCGCCCGGTTGTCGTCGCTCTCCCGCAGCACCTCCTCCAGCACCTCCGTCAGCACGGGGTCGGTCAGTCCGTCGGTGCAGATGAGGTAGCGGTCGCCGGGCGCCAGGGGCGCGGCCGCCACATGGGGGCGGATCGGGCGGTAGGTGGGGCTTCCGCCTAGGCACTGGGTGACGATGGAGGTGGTGCGCTGCCCGGGTTCCAGCGGGGGGCTGTCGTCGACGCTCAGCTGGCGCAGCCCGTCCGGGGAGGCCTCGAGGACCCGGCTGTCGCCCACGTTGAACACCAGCAGCGAGCCGGGCTGTACGACGATGCCGGCGACCGTCGTCCCCATGGCGGCCAGCTCGCTTCCCTCGTCGCCACCGGCGGCCTGGTACACGGCGCGGTTGCAGGCGCTCAGGGTGTCGCGGACGGCGTCCTCGCTGCTCAGGGCCGGACCGGCCGACGCGATCCGGCGCACGACCAGCGCGCTGGCCACGTCGCCCCCGGGATGTCCGCCGAGCCCGTCCGCGACGGCGACGACGAGGGGCGCGCCGAGCGGGAAGAACAGGGTCTGCGGGCTCTCGGTCACGGTGGCGCACAGGGTCCAGGGCCCTACGACGAGGCTGTCCTCGTTCCGCTCCCGGAGCAGCCCGGGATGGCTCAGCGCGGTCACAGCCACGTACGCCATGGAACGCCACCGCCTTCCCGTACCCGGCACCCGGCCGGAGGCCGGGCTGCCACCCCAAGTCTAGTAACCGATCACCGGCGCTTGACCTTGCCCCGGGGGGCAAGGTTTAGCGTTTGGGTGAGGTGAACGGTATGAGGATCAGTGAGCTCGCCCGCCGGGCCGGCGTGACGGCCAAGGCGGTGCGCTACTACGAATCGCTGGGGTTGATCACACCCGAGCGCCTCGTCAACGGCTACCGGAACTATTCCGAGTACGACGTACGCCTCGTGTCCGAGATCAGGACGCTGCACCGGCTGGGCATCCCCGTCGAGCGCACCCGGCCCTTTCTGGAGTGCCTGGCGACCGGGCGTCCGTACGCCGACGACTGCCCGGCGTCGCTGGCGAGTTACCGGGAGGCCATCGATCAGCTCACCGGGCGCATCGAGGCACTGTCCGCGCGCCGCGCGACGCTGATCGCCAACCTCGACGCCGCGGCCCGCCGGGGCAGCAAGACCGTACCGCCCGGGAAGACCGGAACGGGCGGCCGGGAGTATCTGACGCTGCCCGCCGGCCTGCCCGCCCCCGAGGACGACGGGGCCGCGGACCACCTGCCCGGCATGAACGTGCCACAGATCGCGCTGCTCGACACGGCGGGCAGGACGATCCGACTGGACGCGCTCGGACCCCGCCGCACGGTGATCTACGTCTACCCCCTCACCGGCCGCCCGGGCACCGACCTGCCGGAGGGCTGGAACTCCATCCCCGGAGCCCGCGGCTGCACCCCGGAGACCTGTGGCTTCCGTGACCACTTCCGGGACCTCCTCGAAGCCGGTGCGGGCCGGGTGTTCGGGCTGTCCAGCCAGGACACCGACTACCAGGGCGAGGTCGTGGAGCGGCTGGGGCTGCCGTTCGACATGCTCTCGGACCCGGCCCTCAGCCTGGCCGACGCGCTGGGCCTGCCGACGTTCGAGGCCGGCGGGATGCGGCTGTTCAAGCGGCTGACGCTGGTCGTCCGCGACGGCGTGATCGAGCACGTCTTCCATCCGGTCTTCCCGCCGAACGAGCACGCCCAGCAGGTCCTGACCTGGCTGCGCGAGAACCCCCTGTGACGATCCGCCCGAAAGGCCGGCCATGTACCTCCCCGAACACTTCGTGCCCGACGAGGCCGCCGTCCGCGACCTGCTGACAGGCTCCGGCGCCTCCGACCTGATCACCATGACCCCGCAGGGCCTTCTGGCCACCCTGCTGCCCTTCGACCACGACCCGGACACCGGAGAGCACGGCGCACTCGTCGGTCACATGGCACGCGCCAACGACCAGTGGCGGCAGCCGGTGCAGGGCGAGGCCCTGGTGATCGTCCGCGGGCCCGACGGGTACGTGACACCTTCCTGGTACGCGACCAAGGCCGAGCACCATCGTGTCGTGCCGACCTGGAACTACGTGACCGCGCACGTGTACGGCCGGCTCGTCGTGCACGACGACCCGGCCTGGATCGCGGCCCGGATACGCCGTCTGACCGACCGTCACGAGGCCGACGGCGCCGAGCCCTGGTCGGTCGACCAGGCCCCGGCGAAGTTCATCGAGGGGCGACTGCGCGCCGTCGTCGGCATCGAGGTGGTCATCAGCCGCGTCGAGGCCAAGTCCAAGCTCAGCCAGAACCAGCCGCGGGAGAACGTCGAGGGCGTCACGGCGGGCCTCGGGGCCCGCGGCCGGGCCGCCGACGAAGCGCTCGCCGCGGCGATGCGCGCCCACACCCGGCCCCCGAAACCCGGTGGAGGCACAGCGCCCGCTGTGCCTAAGGTCGCCGAATGAGTACCCGAACCTTCCGTATCACCGTCCGCGGCGCCTTCGACGGACTCGGCGCGGCCCAGCGGGCCGAGCTGCTCGCCGACGCCGCCCGGCACGATGTGCTGCACGCCGCCTACACGCCCGAGGGACACCTCAGTTACGACATCGCCGCCCGGCCGGCCTTCGTCTTCCGCTTCTCCGACACCGGGGAGGAAGAGGAGGACATCCTGGAGGCGACCGAGCGGGCCGAGGCTGCGGCGAAGGCCTGGCTGACGGAGCGCGGCTACGGCTTCAAGCACCTCCGGTCCAGCGCGGAGGACCTCTCCCAGGCGCCCTTGGGGAAGCGGCAGCGGCGCGCCGCGCGTACGAGCGGTGCATAAACTTGAGCAGTCAAGGAGATAGCAATGATTGGACGGGGGTGAGCGATGAGTGACGCCCTGGACGCATCGCTGCGGCTGGTGCGGGCCCAGACGGCGCTCGTGCGGCGTTTCGACGCCCGGCTGGGCGGACTGCACGGGGTGAGCCTGGCCGACTTCACGATGCTGCTGCGCCTGGGGCAGGCACCCGGCGGCCGGATGCGCCGGGTGGACCTGGCCGATGCACTGGGCCTGACCGCCTCCGGAGTGACCCGCGGGCTGGCTCCCCTGGAGCGGATCGGACTGGTGACCCGCGAGCCGGACGCCCGCGACGCGCGCGTGGCCTACGCCTCGCTGACCGGGACCGGCCGGCAGCGGCTGAAGGAGATGCGGGCCACGGCCGAGGAGACCGCCGCCGAGATCTTCGGCGGGTCCGCCTGGAACGAGCAGGACCTCGGAGCGCTCTCCGCCCTGCTGACCCGCCTCGGCGGCACGGGACTCCCGGGCTGACCTCGTTCCCCGCCGGGGACCGGCCGGTGCGACCGGCCCCCGGCGGGCCGGGATCCGGCCACCGCGCGGCCTGAACTCAGCGTGTGCCAGCTCACGTTGGAATGTGGGCGGATTGTGAGAAGCCCGCGTGCGCGGCCATGGCATGCTCATGGTTCATCACCGAGTTACCAGCCGGTTCTACCCGTCGGTAGCCGTCTGTCGGTGCTGCCTTCCTTGCCACCCCCCACTCCCCACAGGACCGACCTTGCGCAGACGCATGGGGCACCGGCGTGCCCTCCTGCCCGCCTTCGCCGTGACCGCCCTCTTCCTGTCCGCCGCGTGCTCCTCGCCCGCGCCCCGGGCCGAGCAGCCGGCAGCGGGCCACGGCCAGGACGTGCGGGCCTCCGACGGCCCCACCGACAGCACGGACCACTCGCTCACCGTCGCCGCGGCCCCCGCCGCCACCGCGACCGCCACGGCCGGCCCGTCCGGTACCGGCCGGCGGGCGCACAAGACCACGCTCGCCGTCAGCTCGTACGACAGCCGGACGCGGCGCGCCGTCATCTCCAAGGCCCCCGCGAAGAGCGGGCCCTCGCAGCCCCCGGCGACCCCCTCCCCCAGCGCCTCGGCGGCCCCGCACCAGGCCGCCGTGGGGGACGTCATCGCCAGCGCCCCGGCGCCCGGGGCCCCGCACGGCCTGCTCGCCAAGGTCACCAAGGTGATCGGCGAGAGCGGCCGGGGCACGGAGGTGCAGACCGAACCGGCGGCGCTCAACGCGCTGCTGGGCGACGACACGGCGAAGGGCACCGTGCCGGTCGACCCGGCCTCCTTCTCCGTCGACAAGCTGCTGCCCGACGTCAAGGTCTCCTGGTCCAAGACCGGAGACGTGCACGTCGGCCCCAAGGGCACGACCGTGCCGCTCGGCAGCCTCCGTCTCGACGTCGGCGCGAAGGTGCCCACGGCCGAAGGCGCCCCGGCCTCGGCCTCCGCCTCGGTGTCCGGGTTCGTCCAGGTGGCCCCGCAGGTCGACTTCACCTACGGCGGCACGGGCTCCGACGCGGCACCGGGCTCGGCGTACCTGGGCGTCTCCGGAGACTGGACGTCCGGGTGGGCCGTGAAGGGCCGCGCCGCCGCGGCCACCGGCACCCCGCTGCGGATCCCGTTCGCCAAGCTGCACGCCGACCCCGTCCTACAGGTCGGCCCGGTGCCCGTCGTCGTCAACCTCGACCTGACCTGCTACGTCCAGATCAGCGGCGACGGACACATCACCGTCGACGTCGAGCAGAGCCTCAAGGGCGACTTCAAGGCGGGCGGCACCTTCGGGGCGGCCAAGGGGTGGACCCCGGTCAGCTCCGCGAACATGACGAGCACGCCCGTACGGGCCTCCCTGGCCGCCGCCGGGAGCGCGAAAACGGCTCTCGGCGCGGAGGCGTCCGTCGGCCTCTACGGCACCGTCGGCGTCAGCGCCGACCTCGCGCCGTACGTGCGCGGCGAGGCCTCCGGGACGGTCACCGCCTCCTCGGACACGCCCGGGGCGAAGGCCGAGGGCACCTGGGGGGTGTACGGCGGTGTCGACCTGTCGGGCACCCTGCGCATCCAGTTGTCCATCTTCGGTACGCCGGTGTTCCAGCGCAGCGTCCCGCTGGGCTCGCTGCACCGCGAGTGGAAGCTGGCCGGCGGCTCCCTGCCGTCGTAGGCGTCAGGCTGCGCCGCCGGGTGTCCAGCCCTGACGGCGCAGCACCGCCGACACGTCCGGTGCCAGGTAGTGCTCGCCCTTGAGGACCTTGCCGTCGGCGCGGCGGGCGACCTGGCCGTCGGGGCCCAGCTTGCTCATGTTGGCGCGGTGGATCTCGGCGATCACCGCGTCGAGATCGATCCCGTGGACCAGAGCTGTGCCGTACGCCACGTACACCACATCCGCCAGCTCGTGCGCGAGCCTGTCCAGCGGACCCTCGACCGACACCTCGGCGACCTCCGCCGCTTCCTCGGCGAGCAGTTCCCCACGGTGCGTGGCCAGTTCGGGTGCCACCTCCGTCGGCGTGGTGCGGGCGTCGAGGCCGAAGGCGTGGTGGAACTCGCGGACGAGGCGGGCGGGCGAAGAGCTCATACGGCGACTCTAGTGGCCGCCACTGACCGGCCCGTCGCGCTTCCCCGGGGCCCCGGAGTGACCCCGGCCCTGGTCAGCTGCGCGCACGGCCTGGCAGGATCGCCCGCATGTCCAAGGTGTTCCCCCGTATCAGCAGGCGCCGGGCGCTCGAGGGTGCGACCGTCGGCGTCGTGGCCCTCGGGCTGCTGCTGTGGTGGCTGCTGCCATTGGGCGAGACCCCGCCGAGCGGGACGATCGTCTTCAGTACCGGCACGCCCCGCGGGGTCTACCAGGAGTACGGCGAGCGGCTGCGCACCGAGCTGGGCAGCGACATGCCGGACCTGCAGGTGAAGCTGCTGAACAGCGCCGGTTCGCAGGAGAACGTCGAGCGGGTCGCGACCGGAAAGGCCGACTTCACCATCGCGGCGGCCGACGCGGTGGAGACGTACGAGCTGCGGCACGGCAGCGGCGCGGACCGGCTGCGCGGGGTGGCCCGGCTCTACGACGACTACGTGCAGCTCATCGTGCCGCGCGACTCGGAGGTCAACAGCGTCACGGACCTGCGGCACAAGCGCGTGGCCACCGGGCTGCCCGACTCCGGGGTGCGGCTGATCGCGAACCGGGTGCTCAGGGCCGCGGGCATCGACCCGCGGAAGGACATCACACCGGTCGCGGACGGCATAGACACCGGGCCCGACCGGCTGCAGAAGGGCAGGATCGACGCCTTCTTCTGGTCGGGCGGGCTGCCCACCAAGGGACTGGAGACACTGGCCCGGAAGTCCGGCTTCAAGTTCGTGCCCATCGACAGTGATCTCGTCGCCGAACTGCACTCCGGGGAGCAGGCCAGCCGCTACTACCGCACCACGAACATGCCCCAGGCCGCCTACTCGTCCTTCCGGCAGGGTTCCACCGTGCCCACCATCGCGGTGTCGAACCTGCTGATCACCCGGAAGGACATGGATCCCCGGCTGACCGAGTGGGTGACCCGCACGGTGATCAAGAGCCGCGACGGCATCGGCGCGCACGTCCACTCCGCACAGCTGGTCGACCTGCGCACCGCGATCTACACCGACCCGCTGCCCCTGCAGGAGGGCGCACGGCGCTACTACCGGTCGGTCAAGCCCTAGGGGTGTCGTTCGGCTCAGGCCGGCCGTGACGAACGGCGCGGACCGGCCGACCCGAGCGGTGTCTGGTGCGTGCAGCTGCAAGGCGGCGGAGGGATTCGACGCGGAGCGTCGGCGAGTGACGACGACGCGGCAGATGCGCGTGCCAGACCCCGCGACGCCGGGATGATCCGAACGAGCCCCCCTAGGTGTACCGACCCGCAGGGTTGTTCACGCGGGTCGTCACACCTTGGCGGTGTCCGCGTGCCTGGGCACCGTCACGGTCACCCGGAGTCCCCGCGGCTCGTGGTGGGCGTAGGTGATCGAGCCGCCGCCCGCCGCGAGCAGGGCGCGGCTGATGGACAGGCCCAGCCCCGAGCCCTTGACGTTCTGATGGCGGCCGCTGCGCCAGAAACGGTCGCCCACGCGCGCGAGTTCCTCTTCGGTGAGGCCGGGGCCGGTGTCGGTGACCACGACCGTCGAGGTCGCGCCGTTCGAGGAGACGGTGACCTCGACCGTGCCGCCGTCGGGGGTGAACTTCACGGCGTTGTCGATCACCGCGTCCAGGGCGCTGGACAGGGTGATCGGGTCGGCCCAGGCGGTGGTGGGGGGGCAGTCGCCGACGAGTCGTACGCCCTTGGCGCCGGCGGTCGGTGACCAGGCGGCCACCCGCTCCTCGGCCATCGCGCCGACGTCGGTCAGCCTGAGGTCGGCCTCGGCGTGCTCGGCCAGCGCCAGATCGAGCAGGTCGTCCAGGACCTGCGCCAGACGCTTGCCCTCGGTGCGGACCGAGGCGATCTCCTCGTTGCCCTCCGGGAGTTCGAGGGCGAGCAGCTCGATGCGCAGCAGCAGCGCCGAGAGCGGGTTGCGCAGCTGGTGCGAGGCGTCCGCGACGAAAGCGCGCTGCTGCTCCAGCACATCCTCGACGTTGTCCGCCATTTCGTTGAACGAGCGGGCCAGCCGTCTCAGTTCCGGCGGCCCGCCGGCGGCCGCGACCCGGGACTTGAGCCGTCCGGTGGCGATGTCGTGGGTGGTGGCGTCCAGGACCCGCACCGGCCTGAGCACCCAGCCCGTCAGCCGCAGCGCGGCGCCGACGGCGAGCAGCATCGCGGCGATCTCGCCGGCCCCGATGAACAGCCAGCCGCGCAGGATCAGCGAACGCATCTGCCCGGTGGGCGAATCGGTGACGACGACCGCCACCACGTCCCCGTCCCGGATCACCGGCGAGGCGACGATCAGCCGGCTGCGCTGCCAGGGCCACACCTGCTGGGGATCGTGGCTGCGACGGCTGAGCAGCGCCTCGCCGAACGCGTCCCTGACCTCGCCCGTCCGTGGGACGAACCAGTCGCCCGGGGAGTTGGCCATGGCCGAACCGTTGCGGTAGAAGACACCCGCGCGGATGCCGTAGACGCCGTAGTAGCTGTCCAGTTCCCGGCGCAGCGTCTCCTGGCGCTCGTCCGGGGCGGTACGGCGGGGTCCGCTGGGCGCATCCGTGACGAACTGGGCGAGCGCGGCGAAGCGCGCGGTGTCGTCGATCCGGTCGACGACCACCTTCTGCTGCTGGGCGGCGGCCACGCTGACGGCGAGCGGGAAGCCGAGGGCGAGAAGTACGGCCGCCATCAGGACGATGAGCAGCGGCAGGAGCCGTGTGCGCACCCGACCCCGCTACGCGGCCGGGGCGACGAGCCGGTAGCCGACCCCGCGCACGGTCTCGATCAGCGCGGGCATGCGCAGCTTGGCTCGCAGGGAGGCGACGTGCACCTCCAGGGTGCGGCCCGTGCCCTCCCAGCTGGTGCGCCAGACCTCGCTGATGATCTGCTCCCGCCGGAAGACGACTCCGGGCCGCTGGGCGAGCAGTGCGAGCAGATCGAACTCCTTGCGGGTCAGCTGGATCACCGAACCGTCCACGCTGACCTGGCGGGTGGGCAGTTCGATGTGCACGGACCCCAGCCGCAGCGCGGTCTCGGCACCCGCCGTGACGTCCTCGTGGGTGGTGCGCCGGCTGACCGCGTGGATCCGGGCGAGCAGCTCGCCGGTGTCGTACGGCTTCACCACGTAGTCGTCGGCGCCCAGGTTGAGTCCGTGGATGCGGGAGCGGACGTCGGAGCGCGCGGTGACCATGATCACCGGGATGCTGGTGCGCTTGCGGATCTTGCCGCAGACCTCGTATCCGTCCTGGTCGGGCAGGCCCAGGTCGAGCAGGACCACACCGAATCCGGCGCCCTCGGGCACGAGCGCCTGAAGGGCCTCCTCGCCGCTTCGCGCGTGGGTGACGTCGAAGCCGTGCCGCGCGAGGACCGCGGACAGGGCGGCGGCGACGTGGTTGTCGTCCTCGACGAGCAGCAGTCTCATTCCGGCCCCCTTCGGTTCAACGTTCATACAGTTACGGTTTTCGTCCGCCGTGTAGATCACGTGCTCGCGCGCGTGCACCATGGAAGTCACGCCGATGGACAAGGACGGCGTCAAGAGGGTTCCGGTTGCCTGCCGCTTCCGTTACCCCCCCGATACGCGCACAGGCCTCAAGTGCTACGACACGTGTCCGATTGCTATCGGATCGTGATGCTCAGATTCCCCTCAGATGTGATGACGCAGGTCACCGGCCATCACTACTGTCCACCGAAACCGAGGAGGACGGAGCCTGAGAGCGATGACCGAAGTATCGGTGGCCAAGGAAGATGTGGCCGCATCCGGCGAACTGGTCGTCCTGAAGAGCGTCAACAAGCACTTCGGCGCGTTGCACGTACTCCAGGACATCGATCTGACGATCACCCGTGGTGAGGTCGTCGTGGTCATCGGGCCCTCCGGGTCCGGAAAGTCGACCCTGTGCCGCACCATCAACCGGCTGGAGACGATCGACTCGGGCACCATCACGATCGACGGAAAGCCGCTGCCCCACGAGGGCAGGGAGCTGGCCCGGCTGCGCGCCGACGTCGGGATGGTCTTCCAGTCCTTCAACCTCTTCGCGCACAAGACCGTGCTCGAGAACGTGATGCTGGGCCAGGTCAAGGTCCGCAGGACGGACAAGAAGCAGGCCACGGAGAAGGCCCGCGCCCTGCTCGACCGGGTCGGGGTGGGCACCCAGGCCGACAAGTACCCGGCGCAGCTGTCCGGCGGCCAGCAGCAGCGCGTGGCCATCGCCCGCGCGCTGGCGATGGGCCCGAAGGTCATGCTCTTCGACGAGCCGACCTCGGCGCTCGACCCCGAGATGATCAACGAGGTCCTCGAGGTCATGCAGCAGCTCGCCCGCGAGGGCATGACGATGATCGTCGTCACCCATGAGATGGGCTTCGCACGATCGGCTGCAAACCGGGTGGTCTTCATGGCGGACGGCCGCATCGTCGAACAGGCTGCGCCCGACCAGTTCTTCAGCAATCCGCGCAGCGACCGGGCCAAGGACTTCCTGTCGAAGATCCTGCACCACTGATCCGCCCGGCCCTCCGGACGACCTGAGTCACCCGTCTCTCACGGACCTCGGTCCTCACCACTCAAAGGAAGTTCACGATGAAGCTCCGCAAGGTCACCGCCGCCTCGGCCGTCGTACTCGCCCTCGCCGTGTCCGCCACCGCGTGCGGCGGTGACAAGAAGGACGACAACGGTTCCGGCGGCGGCAAGAAGATCACCATCGGCATCAAGTTCGACCAGCCCGGCATCGGCCAGAAGACCCCGCAGGGCTACTCGGGCTTCGACGTCGACGTCGCCACCTACGTCGCCGGCAAGCTCGGCTACAAGCCGGACCAGATCGAGTGGAAGGAGTCGAAGAGCGCCGACCGCGAGACCATGCTGCAGCGTGGTGACGTCGAGTTCATCGCCGCTTCCTACTCGATCAACCCGGAGCGTCAGAAGAAGGTCGACTTCGCCGGCCCGTACCTGCTGGCCCACCAGGACGTGCTCGTCCGCGCGGACGACAGCACCATCAAGTCCCCGGCGGACCTCAACAGCAAGAAGCTGTGCTCGGTGACCGGGTCGACCTCGGCGCAGAACGTCAAGGACAAGCTGGCTCCCAAGGCGCAGCTCCAGCAGTACCCGGCGTACTCGGCCTGCCTGACCGGTCTGCAGAGCAAGGCGATCGACGCCCTGACCACGGACGACTCGATCCTCGCCGGTTACGCCGCCCAGTCCCAGTTCAAGGGCAAGTTCAAGCTCGGCGGCTTCAAGATGACCAACGAGAACTACGGCATCGGCGTCAAGAAGGGCAGCGACCTCAAGGCCAAGATCAACAAGGCCCTTGAGGAGATGGTCTCCGACGGTTCGTGGCAGAAGGCCGTGGACAAGAACTTCGGTCCGGCCGGCTACAAGAACGAGCCCGCTCCGAAGATCGGCGACATCAAGAGCTGAGGCAACGCCCGGCGGATGCGCCGTCCCTGACGGCGGCGCATCCGGGCATCCCTATACGCGAAAGCGCGGGAGATCGTGTTCGACTTTCTTGACAAGTACGACGTGCTGGGAGCCTTCTGGACGACGGTGCAGCTCACGCTGCTGTCCGCCGTGGGCTCCCTGATCTGGGGCACCCTGCTGGCCGCCATGCGGGTGGGCCCGGTGCCGCTGATGCGCGGTTTCGGCACCGCCTACGTGAACATCGTGCGGAACATCCCGCTCACGGTGATCATCCTGTTCGCCTCGCTCGGGCTGAACCAGACGCTGCGCATCGACCTCGGCTCGGACCAGGTCGACACGACCAACTTCCGGCTGGCCGTGCTCGGTCTGATCGTCTACACGTCGGCCTTCGTCTGCGAGGCGATCCGCGCCGGCATCAACACGGTGCCGGTCGGCCAGGCGGAGGCGGCCCGGGCCCTCGGTCTGAGCTTCACGCAGGTGCTGGGCCTGATAGTGCTGCCGCAGGCCTTCCGCGCGGCCGTCCTCCCGCTGACCAACGTGCTGATCGCGTTGACGAAGAACACGACGGTGGCGGCCGCGATCGGTGTGGCGGAAGCGGCACTCCTGATGAAGGAGATGGTGGAGAACGAGGCGCAGCTGCTGCTGATCTCCGCGGTCATCGCCTTCGGGTTCTGCTGTCTGACCCTGCCGACCGGTCTGATCCTCGGCTGGGTGGGCAAGAAGGTGGCGGTGAAGCGATGAGTTCGGTCCTGTACGACGCCCAGGGCCCCCGGGCCAAGCGGCGCAACATCCTTTACACGGCGGGCTTCCTGGTCGTCCTCGCGGCCGTCCTGTGGTGGGTGTACAAGGCCCTCGACGACAAGCACCAGCTGGACTGGGTGCTCTGGAAGCCGTTCTTCGACGGCCCGGAGGCCTACTCGACGTACATATGGCCGGGTCTGCAGAACACCCTGAAGGCCGCGGCCCTGTCCATGGTCATCGCCCTCCCGCTGGGCGCCGTGCTCGGCATCGCCCGCCTCTCGGACCACGCATGGATACGTGTCCCGGTCGCGACGGTCGTCGAGTTCTTCCGCGCGATCCCGGTACTGGTCCTGATGATCTTCGGGCTCGCCCTGTTCGCCGAGTACACCGACGTCAGTTCGGACGACCGCCCTCTGTACGCGGTCGTCACCGGCCTGGTGCTGTACAACGCGTCGGTGCTCGCGGAGATCGTCCGCGCGGGCATCCTCGCCCTGCCGAAGGGCCAGTCCGAGGCCGCCATGGCGATCGGTCTGCGCAAGAACCAGGTGATGCGGATCATCCTGCTGCCGCAGTCGGTCACCGCGATGCTCCCGGCGATCGTCAGCCAGATCGTCGTGATCGTGAAGGACACCGCACTCGGCGGCGCGGTCCTGACCTTTCCCGAGCTCCTGTCCTCGGCCAACACCATGAGCGGCTACTACGGAGCCAACACCATCGCCTCGTTCACGGTCGTCGCCGTGATCTTCGTGGCCATCAACTTCTCGCTGACCTCGTTCGCGAGCTGGCTCGAGGGACGGCTGCGGCGGCGCAAGAAGTCGACCGGCGTGGTACTCGGGTTCCAGGACGCGGCGGCGATCGCGGGGACGGCAGCGACCGGCACCGAAAGATGACGATCATTCAAATAGCATGAACCCCCCAGAGGCAGTGGCATGATCGCCACTGCCTCTGGTCACTTGACGCAAACTCTGCCAATGGGTTGCATACGTTCTGTGATCGTGCACCCCGCTTCACCTTCCTGTTCCACCATGTCCGTCAGGGCACCGCTGCGGGCAGGAGGCGCTGCGCCGTGGAACCGGTGATCATCGTCGGAGCCGGGCCCGTCGGGCTCACGCTCGCCCTGGCCCTGGCCCGTCAGGAGGTGCCGGCCGTCGTCCTGGACGAGGGCCCCGGCAAAGAGGAAGCGCGCCCGGCGCGCACGGCCGTGCTGCGCGAGGACACGGCCGCCCTGCTGGAGCGGCTGACCTCGGTCGCGCTCGACGACCACGGCGTCAGATGGGCCGGATGGCGGTCGGTGCGGCGCAAGCAGGTGATGAGCGAGATCACCTTCGACGAGGGCGATCTCGCACCGCTGCACATCGCGCAGCACGTCATCACGGGCGCCCTGCGCACCGCCATCGCGGACGAACCACTGGTCAAGGTCGCCGTGGACAGCCGGCTCGACTCGATCGAGCAGGAGCGTTCCGGCGTCGCCGCCCACACCCGCGGCCCCACGGGCACCTGGTGGCGCGGCAGCTACCTGGTCGGCTGCGACGGGCCCCGCTCGACCGTGCGCAAGCTGCAGGACATCCGTTTCCCGGGCCGTACGGCGGTGGAGCGGCATGCGGTCGCCGCGCTGCGCACGGAACTTCCGTGGGAGCGTCAGGCGTTGCTCCATCGGATGCCGCCCTGGCGGTCGTCCGGGCCCACGGCCGGGGAGGTGACCGCCCGCCCCCTCCCGGACGGCGTGTGGCGTCTGGACTGGCTGCTGCCGCCGGGCAAGGACCTGGTCACGCCCGAGATCCTGGTGGCCGGGATCCGCGAGACCCTCGCGGGCTGGACGGACGGCGCCACTCCGGCGTACGACCTGCTCGACACCGGTGTCCACACGGTGCACCACCGGCTGGCCCGGCGCTGGCGTGCCGGCCGGGTCTTCCTCGCCGGGGACGCGGCCCATCTGCTCGGGGCGCTCGGCGCCCAGGGGCTCGACGAGGGCCTCCGGGACGCCGACAACCTGGCCTGGAAGCTGGCCACGGCGTGGCACCACGGCCCCTACGAGGCACTGCTCGACAGCTACCAGGCCGAGCGGCGGGCGGTGGTCGCCGCCCGGCTGCGCGCCGCCGACCAGGTACTTCCGGTGCTCCGCGGCGGAGCCGGGCTGCGCCACTACGTCCCCGGAACGGCCCGGGGCCACGACGCGCTGCTCACGGACGGTCACCTGGGGCGCGGCCCCGTGGGTGCCCCGGGGTCGTACGCCGACTCGCCGCTCGCACCCCGGCACCTGGAGGCGGAGATCCCGGTCGACACCCCGTTCGGCGCACCGGTCATCGATGTGCGGGTCACGGCGGAGGATGGTTCCTTCGTTCAACTGCGCGACCGGATGGGCCGTGACGCGCTGCTCGTCGTGCTGATCGCGCCGGGCACAGGGGTGTGGGAGCGCAAGCACTGGGTGTCCGCGGGCGTCATGCCCCGGCTCGCGGCCGCGGTGACGGCACTCCCGCACCCGGCCGAGCTGCTGGTCGCCGAGAGCTACCCGGGTGCCCCGGCCCACAGCGTGCTGCTCGTGCGCCCCGACGGCCACCTGGTCACCGCGCTGAGCGGGGTCCGCCCGGCCGATCTGTACGCCGCGGCCGAGGCGACGCTGGGCGGCGCCGTGAAGGAGGAGGTGCAGGCCGGCTCCGGCGCGCGCTGACCGTGCGCCCGGCGCCCCCTGTCCACATCGTGACGGTCAGTTGACCGGCGTGCGGCAGCGTGCTGTACTCCGGATCGTGACCGACACCTGTGTGCACCTGTGGCGGAGGGTCCATATGGACCTCGTCCGCTATGCGGGTTGCGTGTGTCGCCCGTCCTGCTGAATTCGCTCCCCCACCTTCTCCGGGCGCCATCGTGCGCCCGTTCGGCGAACCCTCTTCAGGACGGTGTACGTGTCTGTATCCCCTTCCGTGTCCCCTGCGGCCACCGGCGGTGCCGCCGGCGCGGCTCCGACCCAGGCGGACCTCCTCGACTTCGTCCGGCGCACGGCCGCCGACACCGCGCTGATCGCCTCGCTCCCGCTCGACCCGGAAGGCCGCACCTGGGTGCGGCTGAAGGGCCCCGGCGGCAGCGAGGCCTGGATGATCGGCTGGCCGCCCGGCACCGGCACCGGCTGGCACGACCATGCCGACTCGGCCGGCGCTTTCCTCACCGCCTCGGGTGAGCTGAGGGAGTACTCGCTGGCCGCCCGGCTGCCCACCGACGGCTGGAAGACCCTGGAACTCGCCGAGGACGTGGACCGCGAGCGCCGGCTGCCCGCCGGGGAGGGCCGCTCCTTCGGCCGCCATCATGTGCACGAGGTGCTCAACGAGTCCCGCGACCTGCACGCCATCTCCGTACACGCCTACTACCCGCCCCTGCCAAGGATCCGTCGCTACAGTCGCACGGGCCAGGTGCTGCGCCTGGAGCAGGTCGAGCGCCCGGAGGACTGGCAGTGAGCGGCGGCACGAACAGACGGCCCGTCGGCATCGACGACCTGCTGGAGGAGGTCCGCGCGGGCTATCGGCGCATCGAAGCGCGGGAGGCGCACGAGGCGGCGCGCACCGGTGAGGCCCTGCTGGTCGACATCCGGTACGCGGCTCTGCGCGAGCGGGACGGGCTGATCCCCGGCGCTCTCGTCATCGAGCGCAACGAACTGGAGTGGCGCCTCGACCCCCTGGGCAGCCATCGGGTCCCCGAGGCGACCGGCCACGGCCTGCGCATCGTCGTCATCTGCAACGAGGGCTACGCCTCCAGCCTGGCCGCCGCCTCCCTCCATCACCTGGGCCTGCACCGGGCGACGGATCTGGTGGGCGGCTTCCAGGCGTGGCGGACCGAAGGGCTGCCGGTCGAGCCGGTCACGGGCTGACGGGGCCGCACACCGGGCGGCAGCCCTCGTCCGACGGCCTACTCCCTCGCCGTGGCCACTGTCACCGCCCGTACGCGGAGTGCGGCGCGCCCGGGAAGCGCACTGGAGACGAGCGCGAGCAGGGCGGCGATCGCGACCACGCTGACGTAGAGCAGAGGGGTGACGGACGGGGCCGCCCGGCCGGTCATGCCGACGCTGAAGGCGGTGAGGACGGCGAGGGAGATGCCGCTGCCGAGCGAGGTGGCGAGGAGCAGCACCGACAGCACCTCGGTGCGCAGCACGCGCAGCACCTGGCGGCGGGTCGCCCCGGCGAGGCGGAGCAGCGCGAACTCCCGGACACGCTCCGCGACCGACATGGCGAGGGTGTTGACGACCGCGATGGCGGTGAAGGCCAGTACGAGTCCCATGGCCAGATAGTTGACCTCGGCGTTCGTCTGCTGCCGGTCGGCCTGGAGAGAGTCCGCGGCGGCCGGCGAAAGAATCCGCAGACCCGGGAACTCACGCAGCGTAGTCGCGAGTTGTGTCTTTGTACGGGTCGTGCTGACCAGGACGGAGGAGGCGAGCGGGTTGTCGACGTGCTGGGCCACGAGGTCGTGGGCGAAGGTGAGATCGCCGAAGCCGAGACCCCGGGCGTAGACGGCGGCGACGGTGAGCTTGGCGGGCGTGCCGTCGCCGAGGGTGAGTTGGAGAGTGCTCCCGGGCTTCAAGTGGTGCTGATCCGCGGTCAGTTCACTGACGGCGACGGTGCCGTGGGCTAGATCGCCGAGGGAACCGGCGGTGACGTTCGGGTCCCAGGTGCGGGTCAGTCCGGCGGGCGTGACGCCCTGGGCCGGGTATTTGTCGAGGCCGACACGGACGGTCGTGCGGACCACCTCGGTGACGGTGTCGTGCTGCGCGCGCAGCCGCCGTGCGGCCTCGCCCGGGACGCCGGGCCCCTGGGCGGCGACGACCCAGTCGGCCGTGGCACCCTCGCGCGCCTGGGCCCGGGCGGCGTCGCCGAGGGTCGACTGGACGAACAGGACGGTGCAGGTCATGCCGATGAGCAGGGTGAGGGGGGTGACGACGGAGGCCATCCGGGTGGCGTTGCCACGCAGGTTGGCGGTGGCGAGGCGGCCGCCGTGACCGGTGAGCCGCAGCGGACCGGCGAGCAGCAGCGTGGCCGCCTTGACCAGCAGCGGGCCGAGCAGGGCGACGGATCCGGACAGGACGACGACGGCGAGGAAGGTCACGGGAGTAGAGGCGGGCTCGGTGCGCAGGGAGCTGAGCACGACGACGAGGACGACCCCGCCGGCCAGAAGCAACAGACCGGCGGCGATACGGCCCCAGGCCGGCCGGCCGCGCTCGCTTCTGGCCTCCGCCAGGGCCTCCGCCGGGCGGATCCGGACGATCCTGCGGGAGGCGATCCGGGCCGCCGTCCAGGCCCCGAGCAGGGTGGCGGCGAGGGCGGCGAACGGCGGGAAGACGCCCACGGTGTGCTGGAGCGTGGCGGGTACGGCGCCCAGGGCGACGAACCTGGAGTGCAGCCAGGCACCCAGCGGCAGCCCGAGCAGCGCGCCGGTGGTGCCCGCCGCCGCCCCGATGATCAGGGCCTCCCGGCCCAGCAGCCTGCGGATCTGGCCGGGTGTGGCGGCGATGGCGCGGAGCAGGGCGAGTTCGCGGTGCCGCTGCTGGACGCTGAGCCCGAAGGTTCCGACGACCACGAGCACCGCCACCAGCAGTGAGGTGCCGCCCATCGCGCCGCCCATGCTGACCAGCCGGGTGCGGGCGGCGGCCGCGTCCAGGAACTCGACGGGCCCGCGGGCGTCGCCGGTGCTGACCTGCGCGGTGCTGCCGTGCAGCACTCGCGTCACGGCCTGCCGTACCGCCTCCGGGTCGGCGCCCTTGACCGGGAGCACGCCGAACGCGGTGACCTGCCCGGGGTGCGCGGCCAGCCGCTCGGCCTCCGGAGCGGAGAAGAACAGGGACGTCTGGTGGCGTACGGCGGTGGCCGGGGTGGCGATTCCGGTGATCCGGTAGGTGCGCGGGGACTGCGTCGACTGCACGGTGAGGCGGTCGCCGGGCCGGAGGTGGGCGCGTGCGGCGAGGTCGTGGTCGATGACGAGGTCGCCGGCGGCCTTGGGTGCGCTGCCCGCGCTCAGCCGGTACGGCGTCAGCGCGGCGGAGTCCCAGGCGTGCCCGTAGGCGGTACGGCCACCGGTGCCTGCCGGGGTCGACGGCTGTGCGAGGAAGGTCAGTTCGGGGACGACACGGGCGACGCCGGGGGTGCGGGCGAGGGTTGCTCCCAGGTCCGCGGAGAGCCAGGCGCGTTCGGCGATGGGTTTCGCCTTGTGTTTGACCTTGGTCTTGCCCTTCTTTCGCTTGACCGTCGTCCGGTGGACGTACTGGTCGGCGGAGACCACGACGGGAGCGGCGGCGTAGCGCTCGGTGCGGATCGAACCGCGCAGGCCGGTGTCGAGGAGGGTGCCGCAGGCGGTGATCAGAGCGGCCGCGCACATCAGGGCGAGAAAGGCGCCGAGGAAGCCCGCCTTGCGGGCGCGAACGGTCTGGAGGGCGTAACGCAGCATCATCGGGGCGGGCTCTCTTCTGTTGTGCGTCCGGAGTCCATGCGCCCGACGGTCTCGGCTTGGGCCGTGGTCCTGGGCGTGGATACAGACTCGCCCGTCCACGGGTCCGGAAGCACTGCGGTGGCCCGGCGTCTTGAGCGGGGGTTATCCCCACCGACCGCCGGGCGCCCGGCTGTCAGAAGCCCTCGTCCTCCAGGAACTCCGTGTCCTCGCCCTCTTCCTCCAGGGCCTGGCGGACGACACGGAGGGCCATGCCCTCGGGGTAGCCCTTGCGGGCGAGCATTCCGGCCAGACGCCTCAGCCGCTTGTCGCGGTCGAGACCGCGGGTGGCCCGCAGCTTGCGGGCGACCAGTTCGCGGGCGGTCGTCTCCTCCTGCTCGGAGTCCAACTGACCGACGGCCTCGTCGATCAGGGCGGAGTCGACGCCCTTGGTGCGCAGCTCCTGGGCGAGTGCGCGCCGGGCGAGCCCCCGGCCGTGGTGCCGGGACTCCACCCAGGCGTCCGCGAACGCGCCGTCGTCGATGAGCCCGACCTCCTCGAACCGGGACAGCACCTCCTCGGCCGCCTCCTCGGGGATGTCCCGCTTGCGCAGGGCGTCCCCGAGCTGCTTGCGGGTGCGCGGGGTCCCGGTGAGCAGGCGCAGACAGATCGCCCGCGCCCGCTCGACCGGGTCCCCTGAAGACTCCCCCTGCTCGGCCCTCGACGAGGAAGGGGTGCCTTCGTCCTCACCCGGCGGCTCCCCGAAGCCGCCCCGCCGACGGCCGCGTCCCCGGCCGCCCCGCGATCCTGCGGCGCCCCGCGAACCGCGCCCGGGTGAGCCTCCCCCGTGAGGCTCGTCGCCCGGGTGCGTGCCGCCGCCGTACCCGCCGTGCTCCGTGTCCCCGTACCCGTCGTCACCGGCCGTGCCCGAGCCGGTGTCACCGCCGGTGCCCCTCCCCCGTGGGGCACCGGGGGTGGCGTACTCGTACTCGGCCCAGTCGGTTCGTCGTGTCACGGGTCAGCTCTTGGCGGTGGCGGCCTTGGGCTTGGTGGCCTTGGCGGGCGCCGCCTTGACGTCGTCGCCGGCAGCGGTGGTCACCGCCGCGTCCGCGCCCGGCTCGGTGGCGGGCTCCTCCGGCCGGACACCCACGCCCAGCTTCTCCTTGATCTTCTTCTCGATCTCGTTGGCCAGGTCCGGGTTGTCCTTGAGGAAGTTGCGCGCGTTCTCCTTGCCCTGGCCGAGCTGGTCGCCCTCGTAGGTGTACCAGGCGCCGGCCTTGCGGACGAAGCCGTGCTCCACGCCCATGTCGATCAGGCCGCCCTCACGGCTGATGCCCTGGCCATAGAGGATGTCGAACTCGGCCTGCTTGAAGGGCGGCGCGACCTTGTTCTTGACGACCTTGCAGCGGGTGCGGTTGCCGACCGCCTCCGTGCCGTCCTTCAGGGTCTCGATGCGGCGGATGTCGATGCGCACCGAGGCGTAGAACTTCAGCGCCCGGCCACCGGTCGTGGTCTCCGGGGAGCCGAACATCACGCCGATCTTCTCGCGGAGCTGGTTGATGAAGATCGCGGTGGTCTTGGACTGGTTGAGCGCGCTGGTGATCTTCCGCAGCGCCTGGCTCATGAGCCGGGCCTGCAGACCGACGTGGCTGTCGCCCATCTCGCCCTCGATCTCCGCACGCGGGACGAGCGCGGCGACGGAGTCGATGACGATGAGGTCGAGCGCACCGGAGCGGACCAGCATGTCCACGATCTCCAGCGCCTGCTCGCCGTTGTCCGGCTGGGAGAGGATCAGGTTGTCGATGTCGACGCCGAGCTTCTTCGCGTACTCGGGGTCGAGGGCGTGCTCCGCGTCCACGAACGCGACCTGGCCGCCGGCCTTCTGCGCGTTCGCCACCGCGTGCAGGGTCAGGGTCGTCTTACCGGAGGACTCCGGGCCGTACACCTCCACCACACGGCCACGCGGCAGGCCGCCGACGCCGAGGGCGACGTCGAGTGCGGTCGACCCGGTGGGGATGACCTCGATGGGCTCGTTCGGCCGCTCGCCGAGGCGCATGACGGCACCCTTGCCGAATTGCCGTTCAATCTGTGCGAGCGCGGCGTCGAGCGCCTTCTCGCGGTCGGTTCCTGCCATGGGTTCCACCCGGTTTGCTTGAGTCGATCGCTTCACGTCAAAGACGCTAACGCCTGCCACTGACAATGCGCCCCGACGTCGGCCCGGCCTGTGGATAACAAGGGGACATCTCCGACCGAACCAGGTCGAAATACCCGTCGAAAGCCTCGCCCGAGCCTCCATGAGAATGGATGTTCGATTTTCGTGTCAAGCGCACCACGCGGTGTCCGGAGCCCCCTGCCCACCGCGGCGCAGACCGCTACTCCCGGCGTCGTACGCCGGGTGTCTTCGGCCGGACGACGACCGCGCAGGGCGCTCCCGGGAGCCTGGGGCCATGACGATTCCGCGCCCCGCCGAGCGCCTGTGCCACCTGACCGGTCTGCTCCTCGCCCTCTCCGGTCTCGCCCACCTGGTGGTGTTCGCGGTCGACGGCGGCCCCTGGGACGGCCCGGTCTCCTGGCGCAAGCCCGTCACGTTCGGGCTCTCCTTCGGGGTGACGCTGATCGCGCTCACCTGGGTCACGTCGTACCTGCGGATCGCGGCGCGGCTGCGCACCGTCCTGCTCGTCGTGTTCGCCGTGGACTGCGTGGTGGAGGTCGGCGGCATCACCCTTCAGGCATGGCGCCGGGTGCCCTCGCACCTGAACATGGAGACCCCCTTCGACACGGCGGTGTCCATGACGCTCGCGGTGGGCGGCGGTGTCCTGATGGCGCTGCTCACCGTCTTCGCCGTCGCGTCCTTCCGACACCGGCCGGCAGGCCCCGCCGGCATGCCGCTCGCGGTGCGCTCCGGGTTCGCGATCCTGCTCGTGGCGCTGGCCTCGGGCGCGGCGATGATCGCGCGCGGGGTCGTGCTCACCCGGACCGGCCACCAGGAGGCCGCCTATCACTCGACGGCCCCGCTCAAACCGCTGCACGGAGTGAGCCTGCACGCGGTCCTGGTCCTGCCGCTGCTCGCCCGGCTGCTGTCCCGCACCTCCTGGAACGAGCGGGTGCGCCGGCGGATCGTGGCCACGGCGGTGGGCTGCTACGCGGCGGCCGTCGCAGGCGCCGGGGTGTGGGCGGTCCTGACGTACTGACGACGGCCCCGGACGCGACCCCCTAGGAGGTTTCCTCCGTACCGGGCCGCCGCTCCCACAGCCGTCGCATGCGGGTGCCCACCCCTGAGCCGCCCGGCCCCCGCCGACGGTGTCCGTGCACCCGGGGATCGTCCGTGACGGCGTACCGCTTCACATACGCCCCCAGGAAGGCCTGCAGCGTGGCGACCGCCGGGATGGCGATCAGCGCGCCGACCGCGCCCAGCAGCGCGGTGCCCGCGATCACCGAGCCGAAGGCGACGGCCGGGTGGATGTCGACCGTCTTGGAGGTCAGCTTGGGCTGCAGCATGTAGTTCTCGAACTGCTGGTAGACCACGACGAAGATCAGCACCCACAGCGCGTACCAGGGGTTCACGGTGAATGCGATCAGCATCGGCAGCGCGCCCGCGAGATAGGTGCCGATGGTCGGGATGAACTGCGAGACAAGGCCCACCCAGACACCGAGCACGGGCGCGTACGGCACACCCAGCGCCTGCAGCAGGATGTAGTGCGCGATCCCGGAGATGAGCGCCATGAGGCCGCGCGAGTAGAGGTAGCCGCCGGTCTTGTCGACGGCGATCTCCCAGGCGCGCAGCACCTCAGCCTGGCGCGCGGGCGGCAGGACGGAGCACAGTCCGCGGCGCAGCCGGGGGCCGTCGGCGGCGAAGTAGAACGAGAACAGCACGACCGTCAGCAGCTGGAAGAGACCGCCGAGCACCTGGGCGGACACGTCGAGCACTCCGGCCGCGCTGTTCTGCGCGTACTTGCGCAGGAAGTCGGAGTGCAGCAGACCCTCCTGGATGTCCACGCGCCGGAGGTCCGTGTGGAACGTCTGGTTGATCCAGTTGATGACCGAGTCCAGGTAGCCGGGGAAGCCCTCGACCATCTTGATGATCTGGCCGGCCAGCATCGAGCCGAGCAAGGTGATGAAGCCCGCGGTGAGGATCATCAGGCCGAGGAACACCAGGAAGGTGGCGAATCCCCTGCGCATGCCGTGAGCGGCCATCCAGCTCACCGCAGGCTCTATGGCGAGGGCCAGGAAGAACGCGATCAATATGTTGATGAGCAGCCCGGTCAGCTGGTGGAAGGCCCAACTGCCCAGCTGGAAGGAGGCTATGAGCGCCAGCGCGAGCACCATGGCGCGCGGCAGCCAGCGCGGCATGCGGCCGGCCGGAGCGGTGGCGCCGTCGGCCGTGGGCCCGGCGGGCGGCGTCGTAGCGGTCGGGGATGCTGCGTGCCGGTCGGCCGGCTCGTTGTCGTCAGTGGGTGCCACGCGCCAAGTCTCGCCCACGCCACCGACAGCCCGCTGCCCGCCCGGGGTCTTCGTGCCCGGTCAGTGCCTTTCCCCGGGCACGTCCATGACCGAGCAGACCACGCGCCACACGTCCTTGGCCGCCCAGCCGGCGTCCAGCGCCTCGTTCACCGTGCGTCCGCCCAGATCCGTCATCACATGATCACGCGCGAAGGTGTCGGCGTACCCCGGACCGAAGTGTTCCGCCATCCGCTGCCAGAAGACCGTCAACCGCATGCCTCCAGTATCCCGCCCCTGGGGGTGGGGCCCGCCCGGGACCGCTTGCCGAGACCGCTTTCCGCCCTACGGTCTGTCGCATGGCCGAAACAGGAGCTTCCCCACTCCCCCCTACGCCCCCGGCGCACTCCCCGCTCTTCCTCGCCGAACAGTTCGTCTGGCTCTCCGCGCGCGTTCTGGAGCAGCGCCTCTTCGCGTACCACTTCCTGAACGGCGCCGCCGGTCCGGTGGAGGCGGCGCTGGACGCCTACCGCAACGAGGACGGCGGATACGGTCACGCGCTGGAACCCGATCTGCGCGGCCCCGTCAGCCAGCCCCTGCACACCGGTCACGCGCTGCGCGTGCTGGACGCCGTCGAACGCTGCGGCGGGCAGCGGGTGGAGCGGGTGTGCCGATATCTGACCTCCGTCTCCACCGCCGACGGCGCCCTGCCGGCGATCCATCCCAGCCAGCGCGGCTATCCGGCGGCGCCGTTCGTGCCGGTCGTGGACGACCCGCCCAGCGCACTTCTGGCCACCGGTCCCGTGGTGGGCCTGCTGCACCGCAACGAGGTGTGGCACGCCTGGCTGTTCCGGGCCACCGACTTCTGCTGGCAGACGGTGGAGTCCTTGGAGAAGTCCCACCCCTACGAGGTGGAGGCCGCCGTGGCCTTCCTGGACTCCGTCCCCGACCGCCCGCGCGCGCAGGCCGCCGCCGACCGTCTCGGCCGGCTGGTCCGCGAGCAGCGGCTGGCGGCCCTGGACCCGGAACATCTCGACGCCCACCCGGTCGCTCCCGGATACGCCCCGGGCGAGCACCACTTCCCGCACGACTTCGCGAAGAACCCTCAGTCGCTCGCGCGCGCGTGGTTCACGGACGAGGAGATGGCGCGCTCCCTGGACTTCCTCGGTGCCGAGCAGCAGGAGGACGGCGGCTGGCCCGTCCGCTGGCGCCAGTGGGCGCCTGCTCCCGCTCTGGAGGCGCGCCCCGTCGTGACGATCGAGGCGCTGCGCACCCTCAGGGCGTACGGCCGTTTCGTGGGCTGAGCCCGGCCGCGCTCACCCACCGATCGCCCGCACCCCCGCCGTCACCACCACGGCCGCCGCGACGACCAGCAGGAACGGTGCACGCAGCACCAGCGCGAGGGCGGCTGCGCCGAGCCCCGCGGCCCGGGCGTCCAGCACGAGCGCGTGCCCGTCGGCGAACGTCTGCTGGGCGGTGAGCGCGGCGAGGAGGGCGACGGGCAGCAGGGCGGCGAGCCGCCGCACGAGCGGCCGCTCCACGGCGCCCGCGGGCACCAGCAGCCCGGCGAGCTTGAAGGCGTAGCAGCCGAGCGCGGTCACGCCGATCGCGATCCACGTGTTCATCGGTCCTCCTGCGATTCGCCCGGTGCATCGGTTCCGTCCCGTCCGGCCGGTGCATCGGTTCCGTTCCGTCCGGCCGGTGCATCGGTTCCGTTCCGTCCGCCCGGTGCATCCGTTCCGTCCCGTCCGCCCGGTGCGTCCTGTCGGGCACGACCGCTGCGCCGGCCCTCGGCGAGCAGGGCGGCCGGCGCCGCCAGCGCCGCCACCAGGACGGGCACACCGGCCGGCAGGACGGGCAGCAGGCCGAGGCCCAGCAGGATCGCGAGGCCCGCGACCGCCCGCTCGGTGGGCGTCTTCAGCATCGGGGCGAGCAGGGCCAGGAAGACGGCGGGCCCAGCCGCGTCCAGGCCCCACGCGTCGGTGTCCCCGACGGCTTTCGCGCCCAACGCGCCGAGCAGCGTGGTGAGGTTCCACAGCAGGTACAGGCTGAGCCCGGTGACGGTGAAACCGATCCGCGCGGCACGCCGGCCCGGCTGGGCCAGGGTCACCGCCGTGGTCTCGTCGATCACCCACTGGGCGGCGAACGGCCGCACCGCGCGCGGGAGGGCCAGCAGGTGCGACAGACGCAGCGCGTAGAAGGCGTTGCGCACCCCCAGGAAGAACGCGCCGGCGGCGGCCGCGAGCGGGTTGCCCCCGGCGGCGAGCGCCCCCACGAGGGCGAACTGGGAGGCGCCGGTGAACACCAGGAGGCTGAGCGCGCAGGTCTGGAGGAGCCCGAGTCCGCTGCCGACCGAGGTCACCCCGAAGGCGAACCCGGACAGGCCGACGGCGACGCCGACGCCCAGGGCGTCCCGTACGACCGCGGCATCGGGCTTTTCAGTGCCGTCGGCGGCCTGGTCCACGAGTGCTGTCTGTTGTGCCACGCCCCGGACGCTACGGCCGGACGTCAGCCCGGGTCTTGTACGTTCTTGCGCTCGCGCTGGTAGGCGCCCGGGGGCACGCCGACGATCCGGGTGAAGTGCCGGTTGAGGTGCGGCTGGTCGGTGAAGCCGACGGCGACGGCGGCCTCGGCGGGTGCCGACCCCGCGTCCAGCAGGAGCCGTGCGCGGCGCACCCGGGTGTCGGTCAGCCAGGTGTGCGGCGGCATGCCATAGGCGTCGCGGAACGCCCGCAGCAGGGCGAACGGGCTGGTCCCGAGGTCGGTGGCGAGGCGCTCCAGGGTCGGCGGCTCGGCCATCCGCTCTTCCAGCACGGCACGCGCGCGTGCGGCAATCCGCGCCCCGGCCGTCCGCGTCGGCCGCCGCGGAAGCGGACCGCCGTTGAGCCGCAGCAGCCTGGTCACGGCCACACGCAGCAGGGTGTCTGCGGCCAATGCGTTGCCCTCCTCCGCGGCACGGAGCACCCGGTGGACCAGACGCACGGTGTACGGATCGTCGAGGACCGGGCTGACGAAGCCGGGCGTGCCGCGGATCGTGGTGGTCTCGGCCGCGATCTCGGCCACCACCTCGGGCGACGGGTAGACCGCGCCGTACCGCCAGCCCTCGGGAACTCCGGCCCGGCCCGTGTGCGGGGTGTCCGGATTGACCAGCGCGAGGGCTCCCGCGCCGGCGGACACGTCGGAGCCGCGGTGGTGGAAGACCTCGACACCGTCGGCGATGGCCGCGATCACGAAGTTCTCGTGGGTGTGCCGGACGAAGGTCTTGCTGATGTAGTGGGCGCGCAGCAGGTCGACGCCTGGCAGCTCCTCGTACCGCCAGTGCCGCGCCCGCTCCGCCGAACCCGCCATACGCCCATTCTCCGCCAGGCCACCTGCCCGCCGCGGGCGCAGGGCCCGTCGCCCGCCTCGGGCAGGACCCGCTGCCCACCGCGGCCCAGGACCACGCCGGTCCCGTTTGCGCAGGTCGGCGTGATTGTCAGTGGCCGGGTGCAGGATGGACGCATGGTCAGCTCCGCACATCGAGCCCTCGACGGCTTCTCCCCCGCGACCCGCGGCTGGTTCACGGGGGCGTTCTCCGCGCCCACCGCGGCCCAGTCGGGCGCGTGGCAGGCCATCCGGGAGGGTTCGGACGTGCTGGTGGTGGCCCCCACCGGCTCGGGCAAGACGCTGGCCTCGTTCCTCGCCGCGCTGGACCAGCTGGCCTCGTCCCCTCCCCCGGCCGACCCGAAGAAGCGCTGCCGGGTGCTGTACGTGTCACCGCTGAAGGCTCTCGCCGTCGACGTCGAGCGAAACCTGCGCAGCCCGCTCACCGGTATCCGCCAGGAGTCCGTGCGCCTGGGTCTGCCCGAGCCCGAGGTGAAGGTGGGCATCCGTTCCGGCGACACCCCGGCCGCCGAGCGGCGCGCTCTGTCCACGCGCCCGCCGGACATCCTGATCACCACCCCCGAGTCGCTGTTCCTGATGCTGACGTCGGCCACGCGGGACGCGCTGACGGGCGTGGAGACGGTGATCCTGGACGAGGTGCACGCGGTCGCGGGCACCAAGCGCGGCGCGCACCTCGCGCTGTCCCTGGAGCGGCTGGACGAGCTGCTGCCGAGGCCGGCCCGCCGGATCGGTCTGTCGGCCACCGTGCGCCCGGTGGACGAGGTGGCCCGCTATCTCTCGCCGCGCCGCAAGGTGGAGATCGTCCAGCCGGACTCCGGCAAGGAGTTCGACCTCTCCGTCGTCGTCCCGGTCGAGGACATGGGCGAGCTGGGCGGCTCCCCGGCGGCGGACGGCAACGAGGGGGCGGAGCGGCCGTCGATCTGGCCGCATGTGGAGGAGCGGATCGCCGACCTGGTCCAGGCGCACCGCTCCACGATCGTGTTCGCCAACTCGCGGCGCCTGGCCGAGCGGCTGTGCAACCGGCTCAACGAGATCGCCTACGAGCGCGCGACCGGCGAGCCCCTGGCGGAGCATCACGCCCCGGCCGAGCTGATGGGCGGCTCGGGCGCGGCACAGGGCGCGCCCCCGGTGATCGCCCGCGCGCACCACGGCTCGGTCTCCAAGGAGCAGCGTGCTCTGGTGGAGGAGGACCTGAAGGCGGGCCGGCTGCCCGCCGTGGTGGCCACGTCCAGCCTGGAGCTGGGTATCGACATGGGTGCCGTCGACCTCGTCGTGCAGGTCGAGTCCCCGCCCTCGGTGGCCTCCGGGCTCCAGCGCGTGGGCCGCGCGGGGCACCAGGTGGGCGCCGTCTCCACCGGCGTGGTCTTTCCCAAGTACCGCGGCGACCTGGTCCAGGCGGCCGTGGTCACCGAGCGGATGCGCACCGGGGCCATCGAGTCCCTGAGGGTCCCCGCGAACCCGCTGGACGTGCTCGCCCAGCAGCTCGTCGCCATGACGGCGCTGGACACCTGGCAGTTCGACGACCTGCTCGCCGCGGTCCGCCGAGCCGCCCCCTTCGCCTCGCTGCCCGAGTCGGCGTTCACGGCGACCCTCGACATGCTCGCCGGCCGCTACCCGTCCGACGCGTTCGCCGAGCTGCGCCCGCGCGTGGTGTGGGACCGCGTGGCCGGCACGATCACCGGCCGGCCGGGCGCCCAGCGCCTCGCCGTCACCTCCGGCGGCACGATCCCCGACCGCGGCCTCTTCGGGGTCTTCCTCGCCGGTTCCGACCCCAAGAAGGGCGGCGGCCGGGTCGGCGAGCTGGACGAGGAGATGGTGTACGAGTCCCGGGTCGGGGACGTCTTCACTCTGGGCACGAGTTCCTGGCGCATCGAGGACATCACGCGCGACCGTGTCCTGGTCTCCCCCGCGCCGGGCGTGCCGGGCCGGCTGCCCTTCTGGAAGGGCGATCAGCTGGGCCGCCCGCTCGAACTGGGGCGCGCGGTGGGCGCGTTCCTGCGCGAGGTCGGCTCGCTGTCCAAGGACGACGCCAGGCTTCGGCTGCTCGCGGCGGGCCTGGACGCGTGGGCGGCGGACAACGTCCTGTCCTACCTGGACGAGCAGCGCGAGGCCTGCGGCCATGTCCCGGACGACCGCACAATCGTGGTCGAGCGCTTCCGCGACGAGCTGGGCGACTGGCGGGTCGTCGTCCACTCCCCCTTCGGCGCCCAGGTCCACGCACCCTGGGCCCTCGCGCTCGGTGCCCGCCTCTCCGAGCGGTACGGCATGGACGCGCAGGTCATGCACGCGGACGACGGCATCGTGCTGCGCCTGCCCGACGCCGGCCTGATGAGCCTGGACCTGCTCGACCAGGAACCCACGAAGGCCGGCACCGAGTACGACAGCGAGCAGGCGCCGGTGGGTGCGGGGGACGTCGCCTTCGACAAGGGCGAGGTCGACCAAGTCGTCACCGACCAGGTCGGCAGCTCCGCCCTGTTCGCCTCCCGGTTCCGCGAATGCGCCGCCCGCGCACTGCTGCTGCCGCGCCGCAACCCCGGCAAGCGCACCCCCTTGTGGCAGCAGCGCCAGCGGGCTGCGCAACTGCTTCAGGTGGCGAGCGAGTTCGGCTCGTTCCCGATCGTCCTGGAAGCGGTCCGCGAGTGCCTCCAGGACGTCTTCGACGTCCCTGGCCTCGTGGAGCTGATGGGCGACATCGAGTCCCGCAAGGTCCGTCTGGTCGAGGTCACCACACCGGAGCCGTCCCCCTTCGCCCGCTCACTCCTCTTCGGGTACGTCGCCCAGTTCCTGTACGAGGGCGACTCCCCGCTCGCCGAGCGGCGCGCGGCCGCGCTGTCCCTGGACTCCCGGCTGCTGGCCGAGCTGCTGGGCCAGGCGGAGCTGCGCGAGCTGCTCGACGCGGAGGTGCTGGCCGAGCTGGAGCGCGAGCTCCAGTGGCTGACGGAGGACCGCCGCGTCAAGGACGTGGAGGGCGTGGCCGACGTCCTGCGCCTGCTCGGCCCGCTGACCGACGCCGAGCTGACCGAGCGGGGCGCCGACCCGCAGTGGGCACGGGAGCTGTCCGCCGCCCGCCGCGCCATCCGGGTCCGCATCGCAGGCGGGGACCACTGGGCGGCCGTCGAGGATGCGGGCCGGCTGCGGGACGCGCTCGGCACGGCGCTGCCGGTCGGCGTCCCAGAGGCCTTCACCGAGCCCGTGAAGGACCCGCTCGGCGACCTCCTCGCGCGCCACGCCCGCACCCACGGCCCGTTCACGTCGGCCACCGCGGCGGCCCGCTTCGGCCTAGGCGTGGCGGTCACCGAGGGCGCCCTGCAGCGGCTCGCCGCGAACGGCCGTGTCGTACAGGGTGAGTTCCATCCTGCGGGCATCGGCCAGGAGTGGTGCGACGCGGCCGTACTGCGTCGGCTGCGCCGTCGCTCCCTGGCCGCGCTGCGGCACGAGCTCGAGCCGGTTCCGCCGGCCGCGCTTGCGCAGTTCCTGCCGCAGTGGCAGCACATCGGCAAGGGCCACGGGCTGCGGGGGATCGACGGACTGGTGCGCGCCGTCGAGCAGTTGCAGGGTGCCTCCGTGCCGGCCTCCGCGCTGGAGAAGCTGGTCCTGCCCTCCCGGGTGGCGAACTACACGCCGTCGATGCTCGACGAACTCACCGCCGCGGGCGAGGTGGTGTGGGCCGGAGCGGGCGCCCTGCCCGGCAAGGACGGCTGGGTCTCGCTGTATGTGGCGGACGCGGCCCCGCTGCTGCTGCCACCGCCGCACCCCCTGGAGCTGACCGCGCTCCACCGGTCCGTCCTGGACGCCCTCTCCGGCGGCTACGGCCTGTTCTTCCGCCAGATCGCCGACCAGGTGCGTGCCACCACGCACCCCGACGTCACCGACCCCCAACTGGCCGACGCCCTGTGGGACCTGGCCTGGTCGGGACGGCTCACGAACGACACCCTCGCCCCGATGCGCTCCCTGCTGGGCTCGGGGCGTACGGCGGGCTCGACGGCCCACCGCGCCAAGCGCACCGTCCCGCGCGGCCGTTACGGCTCCCTGACGGCTGCCGCCCGGACCGCTTCCCGCACCGGCCCGCCGACGGTGGCCGGCCGCTGGTCCCTGCTCCCGGCGGCGGAACCGGACGCCACGGTGCGCGCGCACGCGCTGGCTCGTACCCTGCTCGACCGGCACGGCGTGGTCACCCGGGGAGCGGTCGCAGCGGAGGGCGTCGAGGGCGGGTTTTCCGCGGTGTACCGCGTGCTGTCGGCGTTCGAGGAGAGCGGACAGGCGAGGCGCGGTTACGTGATCGAGGGCCTCGGCGCCGCACAGTTCGCAATGGACGGGGCGGTCGACCGGCTGCGCGCCGTGTCCAACGCCCGCGACCGGAGCGAGGGCCTGCCCGCGGGTCTCCCGAACGGCTTCGGCAGCGGAGGCGGAAACCCCACGTCCTTCGTCGACGGCGGTCACACCACTCCGAGCGCCTTCGACCAGGCCGACGGCGGATTCGCCCACCCGGGCCTCGACGGCGACTTCACCTGGCCGCCGGACGACCGCCCGGCCACGCCCGGCGACTTCAGCTGGCCCCCGGAGAACCCGCGCCCGGGCGAGTACGTCTCTCCCCGGGACCTGGCCCCGCCCACCGACCCCTTCGTCTCTCCCGGCTACGGCGGCCCCCGGGGCGGCGGCTCCGCCTCCCCCTACGGCTCACCGGGGACCCGAGGTTTCGGTGACCGTCGTGCGCGCTCGTCGTCCCCCGACCCCCGCGCCGTGGTCCTGGCCGCGGCCGACCCCGCCAACGCCTATGGTGCGGCGCTCCCCTGGCCCGAGCCGCCGACCGGGGCCGGGCACAAGCCGGGCCGCAAGGCGGGCTCGCTGGTCGTGCTGGTGGAGGGCGAGCTGACGCTGTACATGGAGCGCGGCGGCAAGACGCTCCTGGCCTGGCCTTCCGACCCGGATGCCGCGGCCACCGACGACCCACGTCTGCGCACGGCCGCGGAGGCCCTGGCCGCGGCCGCCCGGGCGGGCTCCCTCGGCACGGTCACGGTGGAGCGGGTCAACGGCGCCCAGGCCCTGACCTCCCCCATAGGCACCCTCCTGGAAGCGGCGGGCTTCATCGCCACCCCGCGCGGCCTGCGCCTCAGAGCCTGAACACGGCGGCCTCAGGCACGACGGCCGCATGTCACCCCTGCGTGGCACTCTTGACGCATGCCCGAAGGTGACACGGTCTGGCAGGCCGCGCGGCGGCTGCACGAGGCCCTCGCGGGCAAGGTGCTGACCCGCAGCGACTTCAGGGTGCCGAAGTACGCGACGGTCGATCTCACGGGCCGTACGGTCCTCGGCACGACCCCGCGCGGCAAGCACCTGCTCACCCGCTTCGAGGGCGGTCTGACCCTCCACACGCACCTGCGCATGGAGGGCGCCTGGAAGGTGTACGGCACGGGCGAGCGCTGGCGGGGCGGCCCGGCGCACCAGATCCGCGCCATCCTCGGCACCGCCGATCGCACAGCCGTCGGCTATCGCCTCCAGGTGCTGGAGTTGCTGCGCACCCGCGAGGAGGAGCGGGTCGTCGGCCACCTCGGCCCCGACCTGCTCGGCCCGGACTGGGACCCCGAGCGCGCCCTCGCCAATCTCCTCACGGACCCCGCCCGCCCCCTCGGCGAGGCCCTGCTCGACCAGCGAAATCTCGCCGGCATCGGCAACATCTACAAGAGCGAGCTGTGCTTCCTGCTCGGCGTGACGCCCTGGCTGCCCGTCGGCGCCCTGCCCGCGGACCGCGCCGCCAAGCTGCCCGCCCTCGCCAAGAAGCTCCTGGAGGTCAACCGCGACCGCCCGGTCCGCCAGACCACGGGCCTGCACCGGCAGGACCTCTTCGTGTACGGCCGCGCACCCCGCCCCTGCCTGCGCTGCCGCACGTCGGTCCGGGTGGCCGACCAGGGCGACGGATCCCAGGAGCGCCCCACCTACTGGTGCCCGACCTGCCAGACGGGCCCCGCACCGACGCCGGATGCACCGCAGAAGTGGCGTGAGCGCCAGGCCCGCAGGCCGTCCCCGTCCAACTAATTGACGACCCGTCAGAAACGCTCGTACCGTCGCTGCATGCCCCTCACGGCGTACGACCTCACCGGACGCACCGCGTTCGTCACCGGAGCCGCCGGCGGCATCGGCCGCGCCTCCGCCGTCCTGCTCGCACAGGCGGGAGCCACGGTGCACTGCGCCGACCGGGATCCGGACGGCCTGCACGGCACCGCCAAGCTGGTCGAGGACCGCGGCGGCACGGCCCGTACGCACGTCCTCGACGTCACCGACCGGGCGGGGCTCGGCGAGGCCGTCCGCTCGTGCGGCCGCCTGGACGTGATGGCGGCGATCGCCGGGATCATGCACAGCAGCACGGTCCTCGAGACCCGGGACGAGGACCTCGACCGGGTACTGAACGTCAACTTCAAGGGCGTGCTGTACGCCTGCCAGGAGGCCGCCCGGCTGATGCTCGCCCAAGACACCCGGGGCAGCATCGTCACCATGGCCTCCGGCGCGGTCGACACCGGAGGCCCCGGGCTGCTCTGCTACGGCGCGGCGAAGGCGGCCGTGGTCCAGCTGACGAAGACACTGGCCACCGAGGTCGGCCGGCACGGCATCCGGGTCAACGCGGTCGCCCCGGGCTGGATCCGGACCCCCATGACCGACCGCCACGACCGGGACGCACAGGCGCACACCGAGTCCGTGATGGCTCGCATGTCCCCACTGGGCCGGGTCGGAGAGCCGGACGACGTCGCGCACACGGTGCTGTACCTGGCGTCGGACGCGTCGGCGTTCACGACAGGTCAGATCCTGCGCCCGAACGGGGGCGTGGCGATGCCCTGGTAGCGTCGGCCGCCTGCCATGCAGCCGCCCAGCGCCCCGCTTCGACGGCCCCCACGGCCCGTCCCTTGGGCACACAGTGCACCGGCAGCACGCTCAGCCCCCACCCGCCGATCGCGACGGCGCCTTCGATCACCCCGGAACCCGCCCCCAGGGCGATCCGCAGCACGGCCCACCACCACACCGCCCCCAGTCCGAGAACGGCCCCCCAGCGCAGTATCCGCCCCACCATGGCCGCCACCTCCAGCCGGACGCTAGAACGCCGCATGACCCGCGCGGGAGGCGCACCAAAGGGCTCACCGATGCAACGCAGGCCCACGAGCACTGCCCCAACCCGGTGCCGGGCAACCATCCCGGGCCGACTCTCCTACGCGTTCTCCGCCTGGAACATCCAGTGATGCTTCTCCAGGTCCGCCGTGATCCCGATGAAGATGTCCTGGGACACCGGATCCGGCTCCCCGGTGGCCTCGACCCGCTCCCGCATCCGGGTGATCACCGCGCCGAGGGCGTCCACCATGGCCCGGACCGCGTCCGTGTCCTTGATCCAGCCGGCCGGGGTGGTCGCGATACTGCTGCCGGAGGCCACCGTGGCCGCGCGGCCGTCGGGCGGGACGCCGAGTGCGGACGCCCGCTCGGCCACCGTGTCGGAGTGGGTGCGTGCGGAGGCGACGACCTCGTCGAGCTGGAGGTGGATGGACCGGAAGCGGGGCCCGACGACATTCCAGTGGATCTGCTTGGCGACGAGCGAGAGGTCCACCAGGTCGAGCAGGGCGCCCTGCAGCGCCTCGGACACGGTCTTCAGATCCGCGTCCGGCAACGGGCTCTTCACGACGTACATCCGCTTCCTCCGGTGGTTCGGCGTCGTCACGTTCCTCCACCATGACCGCAGCATCGAACACCGGCAAATGGGCGCAAAAGAGACGAAGGTCACCTGCACGGACAACACGAAAGCCCCGGCAGGGCCCCCAGGTCTCCCTGGGGAACCCCGGCCGGGGCTTCACACGATCGGGTCGCTAGGCCGCGTACGCGGACATCACGCGGCGACCACGTCCACCGCTTCGGCAGGCGCCTTGATGGTCACCCGTTCCGGTGGCACACCGGACACCGACACGGAACCCAGCATCGGACGGACCGGCGTGGGCACAGGCTCGGTGGCCCTGGCGGACTGGGCCAGTTCGGCGAGCGCCAGCTCGTCGCTCACTTCTCGCATCAGTTCCGACATCCGTACGTCCAGCGCGTCGCAGATGGCGGAGAGCAGCTCGGAGGAAGCCTCCTTCTGCCCCCGCTCCACCTCGGAGAGATAGCCGAGTGAGACTCGGGCGGACGAGGAGACTTCGCGCAGAGTACGGCCCTGGCGTTGGCGCTGCCGACGCAGCACGTCACCAAGCAGGCGACGGAGCAGAATCATCGGTGGCTCCCTCCTCGGACCGCGTAGCCGCATCCTTCTCGCCCCACCGTACCGCCTCGCGCCGCGGCCGTGCGGGGAGCGATGTCGTGTTCACTCAGGGCTGCAAACATCAAAACCCCCCGTTCCGTTCCGTATCCTGTGCCCGCTCATTCCCGGTCTGTTCGCCCGCAAGCTCCCTCAGGAGCAGTGCGAGTACGCTCCGTACACTCTCCATACGAATTTCCGTACGGCCGCCGTTCAACCGCAGGGCCTCCACTTTTCCGCCACCGGCAGAACCCGAGCCGGGCGTCAGGGGTCCGTCGACGGCCACGAAGACCGTCCCGACGGGCTTGCCGTCCTGCGGATCGGGCCCGGCGACACCCGTCGTCGCGATGCCCCAGTCGGCTCCCAGGGCCTTGCGCACCCCGGCCGCCATCTGGGCCGCGACCTGCGGATCCACCGCCCCTCGCTCCGCCAGCAGGGTGATGTCGACCGCCAGCAGCTCGTGCTTCAGCTCGGTGGCATAGGCCGTGACCGAGCCGCGGAAGACCTTGGACGCCCCGGGGACGGCTGTGATCTCCGCCGCCACCAGACCACCGGTGAGCGACTCCGCGACGGCGAGGCTCTCGCCCCTCACGGTCAGTAGTCGCACCAGTTCGGTGGCCGCGGAACTCACGCTTCCTTCTCCTCCAACGCTGCCGCGCGCTCGGCGATTCCCCGTCGGCGCAGCACAATGGCCTGTCTCACGTAGTCGAGGCCGGTGACGACCGTGAGGACGACCGCCACAGCCATCACCCAGAACCTCAGGGTGGCCAGCCACCCCGTCAGTGCCAGGACGTACATCCCGACGGCCACGCCCTGGGTGAGCGTCTTGAGCTTGCCGCCCCGGCTCGCAGGGATCACGCCGTAGCGAATGACCAGAAAACGCATCAGTGTGATGCCGAGTTCCCGGCCGAGGATCACGGCCGTCACCCACCACGGGAGATCACCCAGGGCGGACAGACAGATGAGCGCCGCCCCCATGATCGCCTTGTCGGCGATGGGGTCGGCGATCTTCCCGAAGTCCGTGACCAGGTTGTAGGTGCGCGCCAGATGCCCGTCGAACAAGTCGGTGATCATGGCGACGGCGAAGGCCGCCCAGGCGAGCGAGCGCCAGGCCGGGTCGTAGCCACCGCCCGCCAGCATCAGCGCCACGAATCCGGGCACCAGCAGCAGCCGGAGCATCGTCAGCAGATTGGCGACGTTCCACACGCTCGCCTGGTTGACGGCGGCGGCCGTCAACTTCCCGCCGCGGGCGGGCTTCACGTCGTCGGCAGCGGAGCCGGAACCCTCGGCAGCGGAGCCGGAACCCTCGGCAGCGGAGCCGGAAGCAGTACCGGAGACCTCGGAAACAGCGCCGTCGGCAGCGGCGGCGGACCTCCGGGTGCTCTGCGCACCGGAGGAGCCGCCCGCGGCGGATGCCGGGACTCCGGTCATCTGCCCGCCTCCTCACTACACGCGAGCGAGCCCGTCAGCGGCTCGGCAACCAGGTCGACACCTTCCGTACCGACCACCTTCGCCTCGACCATACGTCCGACGCTCAGACCCTCGCCGCTCGTGAGCAGCACCTGGCCGTCCGTTTCCGGGGCCTGGTGCGCGGCACGGCCGTACACACCCTCCTCCTCGTCCACGGACTCCACGAGGACGTGCACGCTCTGGCCGACGCGCTCCTCGGCACGCTGCGAGACGAGTTCCTCGGCGAGCCGGGAGATGTGGGCCAGGCGCTCGGCGACGACGTCCTCGTCGAGCTTGGTGTCGTACGTCGCCGCCTCCGTGCCCTCCTCGTCGGAGTAGCCGAAGACACCGATGGCGTCCAGACGGGCGCCGTTCAGGAACCGCTCCAGCTCGGCCAGGTCCGACTCGCTCTCGCCGGGGAAGCCGACGATGAAGTTGGAGCGCACGCCGGCCTCGGGGGCCTTGCCGCGGATGGTGTCCAGCAGCTCCAGGAAGCGGTCGGTGTCGCCGAAGCGGCGCATGGCGCGCAGCACGTCGGGCGCGGAGTGCTGGAAGGACAGGTCGAAGTAGGGGACGACCTTCGGGGTGGACGTCAGCACGTCGATCAGGCCCGGGCGCATCTCGGCCGGCTGCAGGTAGCTCACCCGCACGCGCTCGATGCCGTCGACCTCGGCCAGATCCGGCAGCAGGGACTCCAGCAGACGGATGTCGCCCAGGTCCTTGCCGTAGGAGGTGTTGTTCTCGGAGACCAGCATGATCTCCTTCACACCCTGCTCGGCCAGCCATCGCGTCTCGTTCAGCACGTCGCTCGGGCGGCGGGAGATGAAGGAGCCACGGAAGGAGGGGATGGCGCAGAAGGAGCAGCGCCGGTCACAGCCGGAGGCGAGCTTCACCGAGGCGACCGGGGAGCCGTCCAGGCGACGGCGCAGGGGCGCGCGCGGGCCGGAGGCGGGCGCGAGCCCCTGCGGCAGGTCGGCCGGGGCGTGGCCGGGCAGCGCGACGGAGGCGGCCGATTCCTGCCGCTCGGCCGGGCTGATCGGCAGCAGCTTGCGGCGGTCGCGGGGGGTGTGGGAGGCGTGGACGCCGCCGGACAGGATGGTCTGCAGGCGGTCGGAGATGTCGGAGTAGTCGTCGAAGCCCAGCACGCCGTCGGCCTCGGGCAGCGCCTCGGCCAGTTCCTTGCCGTACCGCTCGGCCATGCAGCCCACCGCCACGACGGCCTGGGTTCTGCCATGACCCTTGAGGTCGTTCGCCTCCAGCAGGGCGTCGACGGAGTCCTTCTTGGCGGCTTCCACGAAGCCACAGGTGTTGACCACGGCGACATCGGCGTCCCCGGCGTCCTCGACGAGCTGCCAGCCGTCCGCCTCCAAACGGCCTGCGAGCTCCTCCGAGTCCACCTCGTTACGGGCGCAGCCGAGAGTGACTAGTGCGACGGTACGGCGTTCAGGCATGGGCTCAAGACTACTTTGTCTGTCCGACACCCCATGTCGAAGGGGTTGGCCGATCTTGGCCAACCCCTTCGCATCAGCTCCCCCAAGGGCCGCTCATCCGGCCTCGGGGTCGCCCTTCGTATAGGTGAGGCGCTCCACCGCGCCCTTCTGGAAGTTGTCCTCGATCTTCTTGCCGTTGACGTACAGCTGGATCGCGCCGGCGTCGCCGAGGATCAGATTGATCTTGGAGCTGTCCTGGAAGGTCTTGGACGCGCCCTGCTTCAGCAGCCCGTCGAAGAGCATCCGGCCGTTGTGGTCCTTGGCCGAGATCCAGCTGCGCCCGCCCGCCGCGCTGACCTGGACGGTGACCTTGTCCTGCGGCGCGGCCGCGATGGCGCTGTCGGACGCCTCGGACGTCGGCGCAGCGGGCTTGTCCTTCGTGGGTGCGGGCGAGGCGGTCTTGCTGGGGGTGGTGGTGGCGCCCTCGGCGACCTGCGACTTGGCGTCGTTCCCGCTGTGGCCACCCTTGAACGCGGTGAACCCGACGAAGCCGACGACGGCGACGATCGCGGCGACCATGGCCGCGGTCCAGTTGGGCCCGCGGCGCTCGGGGCGGATACGTTCCGCCTCGAACAGGGGCGCGGCCGGGGTGGGCGCGGGGCGCCCGCCGTGCTCGGCGTCGAACTGCGCGATCAGCGATGCGGGGTCGAGGCGTACGGCCCTGGCCAGCGTGCGGATGTGCCCGCGGGCGTAGACGTCACCGCCGCAGGGGGCGAAGTCGTCGGCCTCGATGGCGTGCACGATGGCGATACGGACACGAGTGGCGCTGCTGACGTCGTCGACGGTGAGCCCGGCCGCGATGCGCGCCTGCTTCAGGGCGCGGCCCACGGAGGGACGGGCTTCCTCGGAGACGTCCTGGAAGGGACGCTCGTCTTCAGGGGAGTTGCCGATGGACACGGGGGCGCCTTTCGAGCGTTTAAGCCGCCTGTGCTGGAGGTTCAGTCTAGGGGGGTGCCAAAGGGTGGGGCGACCGGGCGGTGCTATTTGTACGCCATCAGAATGGCCGCTCATCCTGACGGCGGGGCAGGCACGAACCCCAGCATGGGCCTCGCATCTGTCCTCTCGCTCAACTTGACGTACGACAAAGGGAAACGGTTGCCCGCCGCTCTCTAACGGGTGGATCACGACGGTGCCGCCACCCGGCGTAAACCCGACACGCCGGGCAGTTCGCCGTCCTTACCCGTCAGACTCCCCGCGAATCACCGCGAGCACGCCGTCCAGCTCGTCAGCCTTCACAAGAACGTCACGAGCCTTGGATCCCTCGCTGGGCCCGACGATGTTCCGGGACTCCATCAGGTCCATCAGCCGCCCGGCCTTGGCGAAGCCGACGCGCAGCTTGCGCTGGAGCATGGACGTCGACCCGAACTGGGTGGAGACCACCAGCTCGGCCGCCTGGCACAGCAGGTCGAGGTCGTCGCCGATGTCCTCGTCGATCTCCTTCTTCTGCTTGGTGCCCACGGTGACGTCGTCCCGGAAGACGGGCGCCATCTGGTCCTTGCAGTGCTGGACGACGACCGCGACCTCCTCCTCGGTCACGAACGCGCCCTGCATACGCGTCGGTTTGTTCGCGCCCATCGGCAGGAACAGGCCGTCGCCCTTGCCGATCAGCTTCTCGGCGCCGGGCTGGTCGAGGATGACCCGGGAGTCGGCGAGCGAGGAGGTGGCGAAGGCCAGCCGGGAGGGCACGTTGGCCTTGATCAGACCGGTGACCACGTCGACGGACGGGCGCTGGGTGGCGAGCACCAGGTGGATGCCGGCGGCGCGCGCGAGCTGTGTGATGCGCACGATCGAGTCCTCGACGTCCCGCGGGGCGACCATCATCAGGTCGGCCAGCTCGTCCACGATCACCAGCAGGTACGGGTACGGCTGGAGCTCCCGCTCGCTGCCCTCCGGCGTCTTGGCCTTGCCCTCACGGACCGCGCGGTTGAAGTCGTCGATGTGCCGGTAGCCGTATGCCGCGAGGTCGTCGTAGCGCAGGTCCATCTCGCGTACGACCCACTGCAGCGCCTCGGCGGCCCGCTTGGGATTGGTGATGATCGGGGTGATGAGGTGCGGGATGCCCTCGTAGGCGGTCAGCTCGACGCGCTTGGGGTCGACCAGGATCATCCGGACGTCCTCCGGAGTCGCCCGCATCATGACCGAGGTGATCAGACAGTTGATGCACGAGGACTTGCCCGAACCGGTCGCACCGGCGACGAGCATGTGCGGCATCTTCGCCAGCGAGTGCATCACATACCCGCCTTCGACGTCCTTGCCGAAGGCGACCAGCATCGGGTCGTCGTCCTCGGCGGACTCCGCGAGGCGCAGCACATCGCCGAGGTTGACCATCTCGCGGTCGGTGTTCGGGATCTCGATGCCGACCGCGGACTTGCCCGGGATCGGGCTGATGATCCGCACATCCGGGCTGGCCACGGCGTACGCGATGTTCTTGGTCAGCGCGGTGATCCGCTCCACCTTCACGGCGGGGCCGAGCTGGACCTCGTAGCGGGTCACGGTCGGGCCACGGGTGAAGCCGGTGACGTCGGCGTCCACCTTGAACTCGGAGAAGACGTTGCGCAGGGCGTCGACGATCACGTCGTTCGCCGCGCTGCGTGCCTTGCCGGGGCCTCCGCGGGTGAGGAGGTCGAGCGACGGCAGCCCGTAGGTGACGTCGCCGGAGAGCTGGAGCTGCTCCGCGCGCGCGGGCAGGTCGCGGGGCGCGTCGGGTGCCGACTTCGTGAGGTCGGGAACGCTCTCGACCTTCAGCCGCTCCTGCTTGGGGCGGGCGGCCGGAACCGGCGCCGGCGTGGGCAGCGGCGCCGGCGTGGGTACCGGTGTGGTCTCCTCGCGGTCGCCCACGCTCACGCCCTGGGTGAGGTCGGCGACGAGCGGGGACGGCGGCATGCCGTGCAGGACGGCACCGTCGAGCGCGGCCGCGGCGGCCGCCGCGACGTCCACCGCGTCCATCTGCCGCTGCAGATCGGGCTGGGGCACCGCGGAGCGCCTCGGGCGGCCCCGGCGCTGTGACAGGGCTTCTTCCTCGGCGCTTTCGGGGTCGAACGCCTCGGGGGCGCTCCGGCGCCTGCGGGGGCGCGCGGGCAGCGCCTCGCGCCATTGCTCGTCGTAGCGCGCGTCCTCCTCGGAGGGCTCGTGCTCCTCCGGGTCGGGCAGCAGGCCCAGGCGCACGCCGAGCGCGCGCAACCGCTGCGGGATGGCGTTGACCGGGGTGGCGGTCACCACGAGCAGCCCGAAGGTCGTCAGCAGCACCAGCAGCGGTACGGCCAGCACCTCGCTCATGGTGTACGTCAGCGGGGTCGCCGCCCCCCAGCCGATCAGGCCGCCGGCGTCCCTTATGGCCTGCATGCCGTCGCTGCGGGCGGGCGAGCCGCAGGCGATGTGAACCTGGCCGAGCACGCCGATGACGAGCGCGGACAGACCGATCACGATCCGGCCGTTGGCCTCCGGCTGTTCCGGGTGCCGGATGAACCGTACGGCGATCACCGCGAGCAGTATCGGCACCAGCAGGTCGAGCCGGCCGAACGCACCGGTCACCAGGATCTCCACCAGGTCGCCGACGGGCCCGCGCAGATCGGCCCAGGTACCGGCGGCGACGATCAGCGCGATGCCGAACAGCAGCAGTGCGATGCCGTCCTTGCGGTGGGCCGGGTCGAGGTTCTTCGCACCCTGCCCTATGCCCCGGAAGACGGCGCCGACGGCGTGCGCGAGGCCCAGCCAGAGGGCGCGCACGAGCCGGTACACGCCCCCGGTGGGATTCGGTGCCTGCTTGGCCGGCGCTGCCTTCTTCGCCGGAGCCTTCTTCGTCGTGGCCTTCTTGGCAGGCGCCTTCTTGGCCGGGGCCTTCTTCGCGGCGGCCTTCCGCGCCGGAGCGGCCGCCTTTTTCGCGGGCTGCTTCTTGGCTGCGGAGGGACGTGAGGCCATGGGTGTGAGATTACCGGGAGAGACGACGGCGGACACGCGTGCCCACCGCTTCACCCGTTCGTGTCGCCCATGTCGGGGCGCGGAACTGACGCTCGCTCATGGGCAACAGTGCTCCCGGCGGGCGTCAGTTCTGCGTCGGCACCGACGCGGGGCCACTGCCCGTGCCCGGCTCCAGGGCGTCGAGCGCGCGGCGCAACCCCGTGAGTTTGCGTTCCAGATGCGCGGCCGTGGCCACCGCGGCCGCGTCGGCGGACTCGTCGTCCAGTTGCTTGGACAGCGCCTCGGCCTGCTCCTCGACGGCCGCGAGGCGCGCGGACAGCTCGGCGAGCAGTCCGGCCGACTCCTTGCCGCCGACCGCACCCTTGCCGCCGCCCTCCAACTGGAGCCGCAGCAGCGCCGCCTGCTCCCGCAGCTGGCAGTTCTTCATGTACAGCTCGACGAAGACGGACACCTTCGCGCGCAGCACCCATGGGTCGAACGGTTTGGAGATGTAGTCGACCGCGCCCGCCGCGTAGCCCCGGAAGGTGTGGTGGGGGCCGTGATTGATCGCGGTCAGGAAGATGATCGGAATGTCTCGGGTCCGCTCGCGCCGCTTGATGTGCGCGGCGGTCTCGAAACCGTCCATGCCCGGCATCTGGACATCCAGCAGAATGACCGCAAAATCGTCCGTGAGCAGTGCTTTGAGCGCTTCCTCCCCGGACGATGCCCGCACCAGTGTCTGATCGAGCGCAGAGAGGATGGCCTCCAGCGCCAGCAGATTCTCCGGCCGGTCATCGACCAGGAGGATCTTGGCCTTCTGCACCATGGCCCGCCCTCCTCGCCCCGGCGGTACACCGGGCGCCGCCCCAGGGGACGACTCCCTTTCGCCGCCCGTCCTTGTGCCGGTCATCGTAGCCGCACCCCGGCTGTCGCCACACCCTGTCACCGCGATGTCACTGTGCACGCAACGGAAACGCGGCAGGAGTCCGGAAGGTTCCCGGAATCCGGGATTCCTACACGTCCTCCGTCCCACCGATCCGACAACTCCCCGTACACACCCGGAGTTCCCGCGGCGTTCACATCCGCTCCTGCCGCCCGTCAGTCCTCGCGCATCCACTGCCGCATGACCGCCAGCAGATGGTCCGGGTCGACCGGCTTCGTCACATAGTCGGAGGCGCCCGACTCGATCGCCTTCTCCCGGTCGCCCTTCATCGCCTTCGCGGTCAGCGCGATGATCGGCAACCCGGCGAACTGCGGCATCCTGCGGATCGCCGTGGTCGTCGCATACCCGTCCATCTCCGGCATCATGATGTCCATCAGCACGACCGCCACGTCGTCGTGCTGCTCCAGCACCTCGATGCCCTCACGGCCGTTCTCGGCGTACAGCACCGACAGCCCGTGCTGTTCCAGAACGCTGGTGAGCGCGAACACGTTGCGGATGTCGTCGTCGACGATCAGCACCTTCTCGCCGCCGAACCGCACCGGGCGGACCGGGTGCGGTGCGCTCTCCTGCTCGGCGATGGTCGTCCAGTGCTCGAACCGCTGCTCGGACGACGGCAGGCTCCGGCGGCGGCGCCTGAAGAGCGCGGCGGGACCGTTCTGCGTCTCCTGGTACGACTTCACCTCGGCCGGCGTCTCGATCTCCACGGCGGACAGCTCCGAGGACGAGGACAGAGCCTCGGAGGCGACCAGCTCGACCGCCTCCAGCGGGGCCACCGACTGCTGGTAGCCCTGCGGCGGGAGTTCGCTCGGGTGCATCGGCAGGTACAGCGTGAACGTGGAGCCGCGGCCCGGTTCGCTCTGCGCGTGGATCTCACCGCCGAGCAGCTGCGCGATCTCCCGCGAGATCGACAGGCCCAGGCCGGTGCCGCCGTACTTGCGGCTGGTCGTGCCGTCCGCCTGCTTGAACGCCTCGAAGATCACCCGCATCTTGCTGGCCGCGATGCCGATGCCGGTGTCGGTCACCGAGAACGCGATCAGGTCGGCATGCGGATCGGTGAGCGACCCGGCCTCCAGCAGCTGCTCCCGGATGATCTGCGGAACGTCCGCACCGGCAGGCCGGATCACCAGCTCCACGGAGCCCGAATCGGTGAACTTCACCGCGTTGGACAGCAGGTTCCGCAGCACCTGGAGCAGCCGCTGCTCGTCGGTGTGCAGGGTCGCCGGCAGCTCCGGCGAGACCCGCACGGACAGATCCAGGCCCTTCTCCGCGGTCAGCGGCCGGAAGGTGGCCTCCACGTAGTCCACGAGCTGCACGAGGGCGATACGCGTCGGGGAGACGTCCATCTTGCCCGCCTCGACCTTCGACAGGTCGAGGATGTCGTTGATCAGCTGGAGCAGGTCGGAACCCGCGCCGTGGATGGTCTCGGCGAACTCGACCTGCTTCGGGGAGAGGTTGCCCTCGGCGTTGTCGGCGAGCAACTTGGCCAGGATCAGCAGCGAGTTGAGCGGTGTACGCAGTTCGTGCGACATGTTGGCGAGGAACTCGCTCTTGTAGCGCATCGACACCGCGAGCTGCTCGGCACGCTCCTCCAGGACCTGCCGGGCCTCCTCGATCTCGGTGTTCTTCACCTCGATGTCCCGGTTCTGCCGGGCCAGCAGCTCGGCCTTCTCCTCCAGTTCGGCGTTGGAGGCCTGCAGCGCCTTCTGCCGGTTCTCCAACTCGGCCGACCGCTCGCGGAGCTGCTCGGTCAGCTCCTGCGACTGCTTCAGCAGCAGCTCGGTCTTGGTGTTGACCGAAATGGTGTTGACGCTCGTCGCGATCATCTCGGCGATCTGGTTCAGGAAATCCTTCTGGATCTGCGTGAACGGCGTGAAGGACGCCAGCTCGATCACTCCGAGCACCTTGCCCTCGAAGAGGACCGGCAGCACGATCACCTGCGCGGGCGGGGCCTCGCCGAGCCCGGAGGAGATCTTCAGATAGCCGCTCGGCGCGTTCTCCACCAGGATCGTGCGCTTCTCCTGGGCGGCCGTGCCGATCAGCCCCTCCCCCGGCCGGAACGATGTCGGCATGGAGCCCATCGAGTAGCCGTACGAGCCGAGCATCCGCAGCTCGTAGCGGTCCTCGGCGTCGCTACTGAGGTCCTGGTCCATGAGCGGCATCGTCACGAAGAAGGCGCCGTGCTGCGCGGAGACCACCGGGGTCAGCTCGCTCATGATGAGCGAGGCCACGTCCGCCAGGTCCCGGCGGCCCTGCATCAGCGCCGAGATACGGGCGAGGTTGCCCTTGAGCCAGTCCTGCTCCTTGTTGGCGATCGTGGTGTCACGCAGGTTGGCGATCATCTTGTTGATGTAGTCCTGCAGTTCCTGGATCTCGCCGGAAGCGTCGACGTCGATCTTCAGGTTCAGATCGCCACGGGTCACCGCGGTCGCCACGCGCGCGATGGCACGCACCTGCCGGGTCAGGTTCCCGGCCATCTCGTTCACCGACTCGGTGAGGTCCCGCCAGGTGCCGTCGACGTCACGCACGCGCGCCTGACCGCCGAGCTGCCCCTCGGTGCCCACCTCGCGGGCGACTCGGGTGACCTCCTCCGCGAAGCTGGACAGCTGATCGACCATCGTGTTGATCGTCGTCTTCAGTTCGAGGATCTCACCGCGCGCGTCGATGTCGATCTTCTTTGTCAGGTCACCCTTGGCGATGGCCGTGGTGACCATGGCGATATTGCGCACCTGACCGGTCAGGTTGGACGCCATCTGGTTCACGGACTCGGTGAGGTCCTTCCACGTACCCGCCACACCGGGTACGTGCGCCTGGCCGCCCAGAATGCCGTCCGTGCCCACCTCACGGGCCACCTTGGTGACCTGATCGGCGAACGAACTCAGCGTCTTCACCATGGTGTTGATGGTGTCGGCGAGCTGCGCCACCTCACCGCTCGCCTCGATGGTCACCTGACGCGTCAGGTCACCGTTGGCGACGGCCGCGGCCACCTGGGAGATGTTCCGCACCTGCATGGTCAGGTTGTTGGCCATCAGGTTGACGTTGTTGCTGAGGTCCTTCCAGATGCCCGTGACACCCGGAACGTTCGCCTGGCCGCCCAGCATGCCCTCGGTACCCACCTCACGGGCCACCCGGGTCACCTGCTCCGCGAAGCTCGACAGCTGGTCGACCATGGTGTTGACCGTCGTGACGAGCTCGAGAATCTCGCCCTTCGCGTCAACAGTGATCTTCTTGGACAGGTCGCCCTTGGCGACAGCGGTCGTGACCTCGGCGATGTTGCGCACCTGGATGGTCAGGTTGTTCGCCATGAAGTTCACGGACTGCGTGAGGTCCTTCCAGGTGCCGGAGACGCCCTGGACCTCAGCCTGGCCGCCCAGCATGCCCTCCGTGCCCACCTCACGGGCCACACGCGTGACCTCCTGGGCGAAGGACGACAGCTGGTCGACCATCGTGTTCAGAGTGTTCTTCAGCTCCAGGATCTCCCCGCGCGCATCCACGGTGATCTTCTGGGAGAGGTCACCACGGGCCACGGCGGTGGCCACCTGGGCGATGTTGCGCACCTGGGCGGTGAGGTTGCCGGCCATGCCGTTCACGGAGTCGGTGAGGTCGCGCCACACACCGGCCACGCCCGGCACCTGTGCCTGACCGCCGAGCCGGCCCTCCGTACCCACGTCACGGGCGACCCGGGTCACCTGATCGGCGAAGGCCGAGAGCTGGTCCACCATCGTGTTGATGGTGTTCTTCAGCTCCAGGATCTCCCCGCGCGCGTCCACGTCGATCTTCTGCGACAGGTCACCACGCGCCACGGCCGTCGTCACCTGGGCGATCTGCCGCACCTGCGAAGTGAGGTTTCCGGCCATGAAGTTGACGGAGTCCGTCAACTCCTTCCAGGTGCCCGAGACACCGTCCACCCGGGCCTGGCCGCCCAGCCGGCCCTCCGTACCCACGTCCCGGGCCATGCGGGTCACCTGGTCGGCGAAGCTCGACAGCTGGTCCACCATCGTGTTCACGGTGTTCTTCAGCTGGAGCATCTCGCCGGAGACGTCCACAGTGACCTTCTGCGACAGGTCGCCGTTGGCCACCGCCGTCGTCACCTGGGCGATATTGCGCACCTGTCCGGTCAGGTTGCGGAATGCGGTGTTGACGGAGTCCGTCAGGTCCTTCCAGGCACCGGCCGCGCCCGGCACCTGCGCCTGACCGCCCAGCTCACCCTCGACACCGATCTCGCGCGCGACCCGGGTCACCTCGGCACCGAACGCCGACAGCTGGTCGACCATGCCGTTGACGGTGTTCTTCAGCTCCAGCATCTCGCCGGCCACATCCACGGTGACCTTCTGCGACAGGTCACCGCTGGCCACCGCGGTCGTCACCGCGGCGATGTCCCGCACCTGCGTGGTCAGGTTGCGGAACACCGTGTTGACCGAGTCCGTCAGGTCCTTCCAGGTGCCCGCAGCGCCCGGCACGTTCGCCTGACCGCCCAGCTGGCCCTCCGCGCCGACCTCGTTGGCCACGCGCGTGACCTCGTCGGCGAAGATCCGCAGCGTCTCGGTCATCTGGTTGATCGTCTCGGCGAGCTGTGCGACCTCGCCACGCGCCGGAACCGTCACCTTCTGCGACAGGTCACCGTTCGCGACAGCGGTCGTGACCTGGGAGATCCCACGCACCTGTGCGGTCAGATTGCCCGCCATCGTGTTGACGGAGTCGGTCAGCTCCTTCCACACACCGGCCACCCCGGGCACCTGCGCCTGTCCACCCAGGATGCCCTCGGTGCCCACCTCGCGGGCGACCCGGGTCACCTCGGAGGAGAAGGAGGACAGCTGCTCCACCATCGTGTTGACGGTGTTCTTCAGCTCCAGCATCTCGCCGGCGACGTGAACGGTGACCTTGCGGGACAGATCACCCCGGGCGACCGCTGTCGTCACCAGGGCGATGTCCCGCACCTGGGCGGTCAGCCGGTTCGCCATCGTGTTGACGGACTCCGTCAGGTCCTTCCACGAACCGGACATACCGCGCACCCGGGCCTGGCCGCCGAGCTTGCCCTCGGTACCCACCTCACTGGCGACACGTGTGACCTCGTCGGTGAACGTCGACAGCTGGTCCACCAGATTGTTGACGGTACGGCCGACCTTCAGGAACTCGCCACGCAGCGGATGCCCGGTGCCGTCGGGCGCCTGGGTGCGCAGGTCCATGCGCGGCGAGAGATCGCCCTCGGCGACCCCCGTCAGGACCCGGCTGACCTCCGAGACGGGCCAGACGAGGTCGTCGACCAGCGCGTTGGAATTGTCGATGGCGGCCGCCCAGGAGCCCTCGCAGGCGCCTGCTTCCAGCCGTTCCGTGAGTTTTCCCTCACGTCCCACCACGCGCCGCACCCGGGACAGCTCACCGGTCAGATGCAGATTGCGGTCGGCCACCTCATTGAAAACCGCCGCAATCTCGGACATCACGCCGTCCCCGGACACCGTGAGCCGCTTGCGGAAGTTCCCGTCGCGCATCGACACGAGGGCCGCCAAGAGCCGGTTCAGGGCAGCCGTGTCCACGGGGGTGGTACCGCCGTTCCTGCCCAGGGACGGTCCGCCTTTCGCGCGCGTCTTCGTGCCCCGCGTCGCTGCGCCAGACTCCACTGTGTCCCTCCCGAAGGGGTAGACCGTTGCTGCCGTGCCGGGCCGCGTCGGTCCGGCCTGCCGGTCCCCCGGCTCACCGGATACTTCCGCGTACCCGCTACTGCTCGGTATTTCTGCCAGACGAGATCCGGCCACACCAGGGGCTGCTGCCCGCTGTACACGGAACACACGCAGCATGACCGGACCTACATCAGAAGCTTGCCCAGTGTTTCACCCCGGCCGAACCAGGCCATAACAGTTCGGCAGCTTCGCACATCGTCCGCACACCCTGGGGGCGTAAACACCGGCAACCGGCATCCGCTCGGACGGCGAAGGTAAGTAACCTTGCATGCGGCTGTCCAGCCGCACCGGTCCCGACCGGCCTGGGCGGTGGCACGAGAACGAGCGGGCATCGGAGGGGCGGCCGCAGACCATGACCACCGGACTGATCCCCGGGGGACCTCCCCCGGAGCAACGGCCGACGGGCGAGCGGATGCCGCAGCAGCGGCGCGAGCCGGTCGGCCATGCTGTCCTGCACGTCGACAACCGGCCGAGGAGTTCTGTGATCACCGCGCGCGCGGCCGCCAGCTTCGAGCCCGTCGGGCGGTCGGTCGCGACCGCCCGGTCCTTCGTCCGCGACACCCTCCAGGGGTGGGGCTTCGCCGACATCGTCGACGATGCGGTGGTCCTCACCAGCGAGTTGGTGACCAACGCGGTGGTGCACGCGGGCACCCACGCGGACGTGCTGTGCCTGCGCACCGAGGACGGCGTGCGCATCGAGGTCTCGGACCGCTATCCGGAGCGCGAGGTCCCCCTGCAGAGCTCGCCGGCCGCCATGGGCAGCCCCGACCGCGAGGGCGGCCGCGGCCTGCAGCTGTGCGCGGCCCTGGCCGCCCGCTGGGGGGTGGACTACACACCTACGCACAAGAACGTCTGGTTCCACCTGGACCTGCCCGAACGGCCGGTCGGCACCCGCGCCGCCGGGCCGTCCCTCCCCGCCGATCTTCTCCCGCTGGCCGACGGCCGGGTGCGGGTCGCGGTGCTCCAGATCGACCGGAAGGGCTCCATCAGCGCCTGGAACGAGGACGCGGAGGAACTGTTCGGCTACCCGGCGGGCGAGGTCATCGGCAAGCCCCTGACCGACCTCGCCGCCTGGCCGCACACCCCGGGCACCGGCACCGGTATCGCCGAGGCGCTCCAGCTCTCACGCTGGGAGGGCAGCTACGGCGTCCGCGGCGCCGACGGCCGGGTCGCCCCGGTCTACGCCTCCCACCTCAGGGTCCGCGACACGGGCGGCGAGCCCTCCACCGTGTGCCTCCTGGTGCGGGACCACGAGAGAGCCGTCCTGCAGACACCGCTGCGCGTCCCCTCCACCGACCAGTCGGCCTCCTCGGACGGCCAGAGCACCGACCCGTTCGAGGTGTTCATCGGCTCCCCCGCCCCGGACGACCTCGACGGCCTGCTGCAGCGCACCGTGGAGCGGGCCCGCGACATGCTCGACGGCGACTCCGCGTTCCTGCTCCTCGCGACCGACGACGAGACGGAGCTGGAGGTCCGCGCCTCCACCGGCCTGCCCTCCGCCCGCCAGCGCTTCGCCCGCGTCCCCGTGGAGGCGGGCCCCGGCCGCTACGGCTCCGCGCGCATGCCGGCCGTCCACGACGACCTCACGGCCGTACCGGGCGCCGTACCGCTGCTGTCCGGCACCGGCATGCGCTCGGTTGTAACCGTCCCGCTCAAGGTCGAGGGCCGCCTCACGGGCTCTCTCGGCGTGGCGGCCGAGGCACCCGGCCGGTACTCCAACGAGGAGGCCCTGCGCCTGCAGTTCGCCGCCGACCGCATCGCCCTGGCCGTCGAATCGGCCCGCCTCGGCGAGCTGGAGCGACTGCGCCGCGGTTCCCTGAGCTTCCTGGTCGAGGCCTCCGACCTGCTGGCCGGCACCCTGGACCGCGACCAGACCCTGGCTCTGATGGCCCAGATGACCGTCCCGACGCTGGCCACCTGGTGTGCCGTCTACACCATCGCCGACCAGGCCTCAGAGCCGTACCTGTCGTACGTGCTGCACGAGGACGAAGAACTCATCGACGGCATCAAGTCGTTGCTGTCGAAGGTCTCCCCGCCCGACCCGGTACCCACGCCCGGCGCCCGGGTGTGGACCGCTCCCGGCGAGGTCGCCCACCAGGCGGCCCTGCGCACCTCGATGCGCAGCCTCGGCCTGGCGGGCGGCCCCACCCACCAGGTCACCTCGGCCATCGGGCCGACGCTCGCGACGGCCTCCGCGGTCGGCGGCGAGACAGTCGTCCTGCCGCTCGTCGCCCGCAACCGCGTGATCGGCATGCTGGTCCTCGGCAAGCCCACCGACGAACACTTCCGCCAGGAAATCCTGGAACTGGCCGAAGACTTGTCCCGCCGGGCCGCCCTCGCCCTGGACAACGCCCGCCTCTACTCGGAGCGCACGGCCATCAGCCAGGCCCTCCAGCGCAGCCTGCTCCCGCCCGGCACACCGCACATCAATGGCGTCGAGGTCGAGGTCATCTACCGCGCGGCCGGCGAGGGCAACGAGGTCGGTGGCGACTTCTACGACCTCTTCCCCATCGGAAACGGCGCCTACGGCTTCGCCATCGGCGACGTCTGCGGAACCGGCCCGAACGCGGCGGCCGTGACGGGCCTGGCCCGGCACGCGCTGCGCCTGCTGGCCCGGGAGGGCCTGTCCGGCCCTGCGGTCCTGGAGCGCCTGAACTCCGCGATCCTCGACGAGGGCGACCGCAGCCGCTTCCTCACCCTGCTCTACGGCGAGTTGCGGCCGCAGGAGGACGGCAGCGCCGAGCTGAAGGTGGTCTGTGCCGGCCACCCGCTCCCGCTGCGCCTGCGCCAGGACGGCACGGTGGTGGCGGCGGCCGAACCCCAGCCGCTGCTCGGCGTCATCGAGGACCTGGAGCTGTACGAGGAGACCGTCACCCTCGACCCCGGTGACGTCCTCCTCTGCGTCACGGACGGCGTCACCGAGCGTCGCGAGGGCACCCGCATGCTGGGCGACGACGGCCTCACCGACGTCCTCACCACGTGTACGGGCCTCACGGCGGGCGCCGTCGCGGCACGCATCATGCGGGCCGTGGAGCGCTTCGCGTCCGACGCCCCGTCCGACGACATGGCAATTCTGGCCATGCGGGTCCCGGGACTTCAGCAGGACTGAGGTTCCCGGGCCCCGCCCGGGCTCACGGACACACGAAGAAGGCCCCGCCCGATAGGGCGAGGCCTTTTCTTCGGAGCCCCCAAACGGAATCGAACCGTTGACCTTCTCCTTACCATGGAGACGCTCTACCGACTGAGCTATAGGGGCCTGTCACTTTTGAGGTTTCCCTCGCGGCAACAGGAAGAGAGTACCTCGAAGAGGCCCGACTTCCCAAATTCGTTCGTGCCCGATCAGAAGGCGGGCTGGAGCAGTCCACCAAGGGCATTGCAGGCGGAGACGATCCGCTGCATCTCACGCTTCGTCAGCGAGGCGTCCACGGGCAGCGCGAGAGTCTCGTCCGCGGCCCGCTCGGTTTCCGGCAGCGCCACGCAGCGCCGGAATTCGGGCAGCCGGTGCACGGGCGTCTTCACGGGAACCCGGCACTCGACTCCCTTGGCACGCAGGGCCCGGGCGAAGGCATCGCGGTCCGGCCGGCCGTTGCCCGGCACCCGCACCACGTACTGCTGGTAGGTGTGCGCGTCCCCGCCGTCCGGCGTGCGTACGCCCTTCAGTTTGGCGTCGAGATAGGCGGCCCGCTCCCTGCGCTGCGCCATCTCGTCGTACGGCGCCTCGGACTCGCCCTGTTCGAGCACGAGCAGTCCGTGCCGCTGCCCGACCTCGTGCAACCGCGTGATGTCGGCGCGCCGCCCGAAGCGGTGGACGACAACGACGGCCACTGTACGCGGGGTTATGGCTGCCTCCACGGCGGACGCGTCGAGACAGTAGGTGACCGGATCTATGTCGGCGAACACCGGGAGCGCACCCGTCAGGGTGACGGCCTCGGCCAGTTCGACGTTTCCGAAGGCCGGTACGACGACCTCGTCACCGACTCCGACGCCGGCGGCCCTGAGCATTGCAGCAGTACCCATGTAAGGGATGCTGAGCGCGGAACGTGAACTTGAAGTTACGCATACCAAAAAAGGGTCGGACCCTGAACCGAAGTTCAGGGTCCGACCCTTTCAAGTTTTGTTCGGCGGCGTCCTACTCTCCCACAGGGTCCCCCCTGCAGTACCATCGGCGCTGTGAGGCTTAGCTTCCGGGTTCGGAATGTAACCGGGCG
>NZ_JBIWPP010000031.1:0-85850 GCF_044768335.1 Streptomyces sp. NPDC101151
CCGAGGCTTCTTCTTCCCCATGCTCTCCATGATGGACATCCTTCCGGGGCAGAACCCCTGATCTCAGATGTCCGTCAAAGCGGATCAAGCCCACCCCATCTCCCGAGATGGCAGCATCGGACAGATCCACACCGCCACTCGCTTGATCGCCCCCGGCATCGGCTGCATGTGGTGCAACGGGCTCATCGACCCGACCGAACTCGCTATCGAGATGCACCCTGAGGCGGAGCGCGAGCAAGCCCGGTACGTCCCCGGTGTACCCGCACCCAGCGTGATGCCCTTCAACACACTCGCCGTCGGCGAGGCCGTGACCCACTTCCTTCTCGCATCCGCCGGCCTGCACGAGAACGACGACGATCTCGGATCAGTCATCCACCGCCCTCGAACTCGCGAACGACATCTCCAAGATCCCCGCCAGGACGCCCGCTGCCGCTGGTGTACGTCCACGGGGAACCTCGGACGCGGCGCCAACGGAGAACTCGCGGCCCGGCAGGCGGCAACCACTCGAGCGTGAATTGGGGCCACCCTTGCCGCGCCAATTGCCGTGTCACGGCTCGGCCGGCCGGTCTCGGTCCCAGCCAATTCCGGTGCCAACTATCCCTCTTTTGTGCCAACTAAAAATCCTCGTCACAACACACTCACCGCCGTACGCGCGGCATGCCCAGCCCGATCCACGAAATGATCTCGCGCTGGATCTCGTTGTTGCCGCCGCCGAAGGTGAAGATGACCGCCGAGCGGTAGCCGCGCTCCAGCTCGCCGTGCAGGACCGCGCCCGCCGAGCCCTCCTTGAGCGGGCCCGCCGCGGCGACGGCCTCCATGAGCCAGGCGTAGGCGTCCCGGCGGGCCTCGGAGCCGTAGACCTTGACGGCGGAGGCGTCCTGCGGGGTGAGCGTGCCCTCGTGGACGGCCGTCACCATCTGCCAGTTGAGGAGCTTCATCGCGTCGAGCCGGGTGTGGGTCCGGGCGAGCAGACGGCGTACCCAGGGGAGGTCGACCACCCGGCGGCCGTCGGCCAGCTTGGTCTCCATCGCCCAGCGCTGCACGTCGTGCAGGGCGCGGATCGCCATGGTGCCGTGGGCGGCGAGGGTGACGCGTTCGTGGTTGAGCTGGTTGGTGATCAGCCGCCAGCCCTGGTTCTCCTCGCCGACCCGGCGGGACACGGGGACACGGATGTTCTCGTAGTAGCTGGCCGTGGTGTCGTGCGAGGCGAGGGTGTTGATGAGGGTGCAGGAGTAGCCCGGGTCGGAGGTCGGCACCAGGAGCATGGTGATGCCCTTGTGGGGCGGGGCCTCCGGGTCGGTGCGCACGGCCAGCCACACCCAGTCCGCGGTGTCGCCGTTGGTCGTCCAGATCTTCTGTCCGTTCACGACGTACTCGTCGCCGTCCCGTACCGCGCGTGTCTTCAGGGACGCGAGGTCGGTGCCGGCGTCGGGCTCGCTGTAGCCGATGGCGAAGTCGATCTCGCCGGAGAGGATGCGCGGCAGGAAGTACGCCTTCTGCTCCTCGGTGCCGAACTGCATGATCGTCGGGCCGACGGTGTTCAGCGCCATCAGCGGCAGCGGTACACCGGCCTGCGCGGCCTCGTCGAAGAAGATGAACTGCTCCATCGCCGTCATACCGCGGCCGCCGTACTCCTTGGGCCAGCCCACGCCGAGCCAGCCGTCCGTGCCGAGCCGCCGGATGGTCTCACGGTAGAACCGCTTCTGCGCGGCCGGGTCGGCGTACCGGGCGTATGCGGTGCCGGGCACCAGCTCGGCGAAATAGGCACGCAGTTCGGTGCGCAGTCGCTGCTGCTCGGGTGTGTGGTCGAGGTGCACGGCGCCTCCAGGGTCCCCAAGGGCGGTCCTGACGGCGCACACCGTAGAACGTGTTCCAGAAATTGGGAATGGCGCGTCGGGGCTCAGTTCAGCGTCGCGATGAAATCCGTGCACGCCTCGGCACAGGTCCGGCACGCGTCCGCGGCCGATTCGGCGCCGGAGTACTCCTCGAAGGCGAACGCGCAGTCGAGGCAGACCGAGCGGCACCACTCCAGCTGGATCCTGATCCCCTTCTCGTCCTGCCGGTCCTCCTCGGACAGCATCCGGCAGGTGGCGTCGCACACCTCGGCGCACATGATGGCCAGCCGGCGTACGCGCTCCTTGCGCTCGGTACTGTCGGGGTCGAGGAGGCTCGCACGCACCGCACACGCCCTGGCGCACTCCGTGCAGGCCTGGGCGCAGGTGAAGCGGTCCTCCAGGAACCTGTAGAGCTGCTGCGATGAAATCGGCGAGGTCACGGCGGACGGGTAGCCGAGCCGTCGCATCGCAAACACCGAGAACCGCGCACCGCGAGCCCGGATACGGGGCCACGAAGGTGCCACACCCGGGCCGGGTCGCCGTCCGTGGACCCGCGGTCACCCAAGGTGTCCGGTTCGTCCCGTTCCGGGCGGGGTATTCCTGTCCTATGAGTACCGCACAGATGCAGCTGGCCGCGGCGAGCGGTCTGATGAGCCTCGTGCTCTTCCTGGTGGCTCTGGCCGTCCTGGCTCTGCTCGCCGGCGGCTTCTGGATGAACTCCCGCATCAAGTACCGCGAGCCCCCTCGGCCGCGTCCCGAGGAGCAGCCACACCTGCCACCGGACGGTGCGGTACGCGAGATCCGCGAGAACAGGGAGCCTGAAGAGGTTCCGCAGACCCCCAAGGGCGGTCGTCCGCTCACCCCGTACGAGCTGACCAACATGCACACCAGGCCGAGCGCCTCGAAGGATCGCCCGCGCTGGAGCAAGGGGTCGAGCGGCTCGTTCGGCGGCGGCGGCCTCGGCGCCCACTGAATCCGACCGAACACCGACGCACGGCACCGAACATCCCGGCATCCGACGCACGACCCGTCGCCCGTCCACCGGCCCGCGCCGGGCCGCCCGCGCCGCTAGGAGTCCCTCCTGGTGGCGTCGAGGCGGCCGACGCGGGCCACGTTCTGCAGGTCCCCCGGGTCCCGGCTCGGCTCGGCCGCGAACCAGGCGTCAAGGATCTCCGTCAGCACCGGTGCGGAGGTGAGCCGCAGGCTCAGCGCCAGGACGTTGGCGTCGTTCCAGCGGCGCGCGCCGTCTGCCGTGGCGGCGTCCGTACACAGGGCCGCGCGGACGCCCGGCACCTTGTTCGCCGCGATGGAGGCGCCGGTGCCGGTCCAGCAGCACACGACCGCCTGATCGGCCGCGCCCTCGGCGACGTCCCGGGCGGCCGCCTCCGAGCAGACCGCCCACTGCGGATCGGCGCCGGGCCGCAGGGCGCCGTGCTCGCGTACCTCGTGGCCTCGCCGGCGCAGTTCCTCGGCGAGGAGCCGGGCCACGGGTTCGTCCATGTCGGAGGAGACGGAGATCCGCATGCCTCGGAGCCTAGCCGCTGATGAGCCGCACCGGTCGGCCGGCCGCGTCGCCCGGTCAGAGCCACGGGGTGACCCGGCCGCCCGGCCGGGGCCGACGGGCCGCGCGGCGCAGCAGCCGGAAGGCCTGCAGCAGGGTCAGCGGCCACAGCAGGGCGAAGCACCACAGCAGCGCGGGGTCCGTGGTGCGCAGGCCCATGACGGCGACGAACACGGACGCTGCCGCGAGCAGCAGGACCGCCAGGAGCAGCCACGCGCTCCGGCGCGCCCGGTCCATCCGGCGCGCCGAGCGCATCCGGTGTGCGAGGCGGCGGTCCCGCCGCAGGTCGGCCTCGATCCGCAGCAGCGCGAGGCGCTCACCCTCCGACAGCCATACGTCGTCGGGGATCTCCCAGTCGTCCACGGAAACGGCACCTCCTCCGGCCGGCCGGCGGCCTCCGTGCTCCCCCTCCCGGGCGGCCGAGTTCCCCTGGGTGACACGGTCGAAGCGGCCGTATCACCCGGGCGCCCGCCCGAGGTCGCCGACGCCCTGGGCAGGTGCGCGGCGTTCGGCGTGCATGACCGTCCGGGCCACGACTCCCCGGATTGCGCCACTGCCTGCCGCCACATGGACCGCTTCGTTCGTGACCGGCTGCCGGCCCGATCGGCCGGTGTTCGGGCGCCGATCCGTCGCCGACTCGGGTTCGGCGAGGCGGCGGGCGGCCTGCCGCAGGAGTTCGCGTTCCCGACCTCCTTCCTGTGACCGGCAGATCCCTGAAGGTCCGTCAGACGCGTACGCGCAGATGCGGCAACCGCGGTGGCGCCCACGGAATGACGGTTCGGCGCAGGCTCTCGGGGCCGTCTGCCAGGCGCATGCCGGGATGGCCTGTGACCAGGGTGGTCAGGGCGATCTCGCACTGCAGCCGGGACAGCGTGGCGCCGACGCAGTAGTGGATGCCGTGTCCGAAGCCGATTGGGCCTTCGGCGCCGTCCGGGGGGCGGCCGGTGATGTCGAGGCGGTCGGGGTCGCCGTAGCGGCGGGGGTCCCGGTCGGCGGAGACGAGGTGGCCGATCCGGGCACCGCGCGTCGCCGGGGTCCGCGAAGTGTGGACCGGCGACGACGTGGTACCCGCGGCCGCCGTCACGCGGCTGCTCGAAGCCTGCCCCGGCATCCGCGACCGTTCCGGCCAGTGACTACGGCACCCTGCTTCCCGGCCAATGCCGCGGGCACGCATGAACTCGGATGTCGTGCCGAATCCTTCCCCATGAATCAACGGAAGTCGCCCGCGCTTTTCGGACATGATCCGGCGTCCCGCAGGTGACTGTCCCCAGATGCTGATGCCCTGGCGCCCGCGAGGCGGGCAGTGACCGCCGGATCGCGCACGGTGACAGTGGGGCGACGGCGCGGGCGGACAGGAAGCTGCACCCGCGGCGCACATGACCTTCGCTGCCGCAAGGTCGATACTGAAGGGCGGGACCGCCCCGCCGCATCTCCAGTCGCACCTCGAGTCATCTGGTACACCGTCAGCAACGTCAGCGTTCGGTCAGCCCGAGCACCGCCGGAACTCACTGCGGACCGACCCGATCCGTTGGCATCAACAACCAGCCTCACCCATCCTGACCAGGGAAAACACAGGTCAGAGACGCACTGCTAGTCTTCATAGGAGATACAGATGAGGATGCTGATCAACGTCCCGGAAACCGTGGTGGCGGATGCGCTGCGGGGTATGGCGGCCGCTCATCCGGAGCTGGCCGTGGACGTGGAGAACCGGGTGATCGCCCGCCTGGACGCTCCCGTGGCCGGACAGGTCGCGCTCATCTCGGGTGGCGGGTCGGGGCACGAGCCACTGCACGGCGGGTTCGTCGGCCCGGGCATGCTCTCGGCGGCCTGTCCCGGAGAGGTGTTCACCTCTCCGGTGCCCGACCAGATGGCACGGGCCGCGGCCGCCGTCGACAGCGGGGCCGGTGTGCTGTTCATCGTGAAGAACTACACCGGTGACGTGCTCAACTTCGACATGGCCGCCGAACTAGCCGAGGACGAGGGCATCCAGGTCGCGAAGGTGCTGGTCAACGATGATGTGGCGGTCACCGACAGCCTGTTCACGGCCGGCCGGCGCGGCACCGGCGCGACCCTGTTCGTGGAGAAGATCGCGGGTGCTGCCGCGGCCGAGGGGCAGCCGCTGGAGCGGGTGGAGTCCATCGGGCGCCAGGTCAACGAGAACTCCCGCAGCTTCGGCGTCGCGCTGAGTGCCGTCACCACCCCGGCCAAAGGCACCCCGACCTTCGATCTGCCCTCCGGCGAGCTGGAGTTGGGCATCGGCATCCACGGCGAGCCGGGCCGGGAGCGGCGGGCGATGATGACCTCCGGAGAGATCGCCGACTTCGCGGTGCACGCCATCCTGGAGGACATGCCCCCGCGCAACCCCGTGCTCGTCCTGGTCAACGGCATGGGCGCCACCCCGCTGCTGGAGCTGTACGGCTTCAACGCCGAGGTACAGCGGGTGCTCGCCGAGCGGGGCGTGGCCGTTGCCCGCGTCCTCGTCGGCAACTACGTCACCTCCCTGGACATGGCGGGCGCCTCGGTCACCCTGTGCCAGGTCGACGAGGAACTGCTGCGGCTGTGGGACGCGCCGGTGAAGACCCCGGGACTGCGCTGGGGAATGTGATACGGCGGAAGGAAACGGTCAACACCCCAACCACGCAAGGAGATCCAGTGCTCGACGCCGATTTCTTCCGCCGTTGGATGACGGCGACCGCCGCATCCGTCGACCGGGAGGCGGAACGGCTCACCGCCCTCGACTCGGCCATCGGGGACGCCGACCACGGCAGCAATATGCAGCGCGGGTTCACGGCCGTCCTGGACAGCCTGGACAAGGAGGCACCGGACACCCCGGGTACCGTGCTGACCCTGGCCGGGCACCGGCTGATCTCGACGGTCGGCGGGGCGTCCGGGCCGCTGTACGGCACCCTGCTGCGCAGGGCCGGCAAGGCGCTCGGGGACGCGGCCGAGGTGAGCGTGCAGCAACTGGCCGAGGCGCTCCGGGCCGGCGTGGACGGGGTGATGGCGCTCGGCGGCGCCGCCCCCGGCGACAAGACCATGATCGACGCCCTGGTCCCGGCCGTGGACGCGCTCGGCAACGGCTTCGCCGCGGCGCGGTCGGCCGCCGAGGAGGGCGCGGAGGCGACCATCCCGCTGCAGGCCCGTAAGGGCCGGGCCAGCTATCTCGGCGAACGCAGCATCGGCCACCAGGATCCGGGCGCCACGTCCTCGGCGCTGCTGATCGCCGGACTCGAAGAGGCGGCTTCGGAGGCGTCCGATGAGTGACGGGAAACTGGTCGGGATCGTGCTGGTGTCGCACAGCGCGGAGGTCGCGGCCTCCGTCGCGGAGCTGGCGAAGAGCCTGGCGGGCGGGGACACCGCGGTGCCGGTCGCCCCGGCGGGCGGTACCGCGGGCGGCGGAGTCGGCACCAGCGCCGAGCTGATCTCCGCCGCGGCCGCGGCCGTGGACCGGGGTGTCGGGGTGGCCGTGCTCACCGACCTCGGCAGCGCGGTGCTCACCGTGAAGGCGCTGCTCGCCGAGGGCGACGAACTCCCGGACGGCGCACGGCTGGTGGACGCGCCGTTCCTCGAGGGAGCGGTGGCCGCGGTCGTCACGGCGGCCACGGGAGCCGACCTGGACTCGGTGGAGGCGGCCGCCGGGGAGGCGTACAGCTACCGGAAGGCGTGAGCCCGCCGTCCCAGGGGCCCCGCCCCCCGGTCCCCCGCCCCCTGCCCGTGCAGCACGCCGGCTCGGCGCCGTGGACAACGGCCGGGCCGCCTTCGGGACCCGCCTTGGACGCCCCGTCCCGGCCCGGCCGGTCTCACTTGCCCCGGAGGAACTTCCGGGCCAGCCGTTCCCCCACCGCCGTCGCCTCCCTGCGGTCCTCGATGGGGGTGACCCGGGAGTTCTTGAAGACGATGTACGTGACCCCGGAGGGGGCTCCGCCGTGGCGTGGGTCGGCGTGGATGCCGAGGGCATGGGCGGTGGCGTAGGAGGCCTCGCCGATGAGGTCGCGGGGGCCGGTGTCGCCGACGACCGCGTACCGCACCCGGCCCCGGTAGATCACGGCCGCCACGGCGCCGCCCCGAATGCCCTGTGCCCAGGGGTTCCAGATGCCGCTGGGGGCCGGGATCACGATGTAGGGCAGGGAGGCGGCGTTCAGGTGGCGGCCGTCCGACTGCTGGAAGGCGGTGGCTGCGGAGAAGTACGGGTCGGTGCGACGGTTGCAGCGGGCGGTGGGCCGTCCGTCGCAGTCCACGTCCAGGTCGGCCTTCCAGAACACCGCCCCACGAGTTCCGCAGACGGGAACGGTCGCGCGGGCATCGCCGTCGGGGCGGTACCGGCCCCTGGAGACCTGGGTGCATCTGCGCACCCGGTCCAGCAGGTCGGCGGCGGTCACGGCGCCCTTGCGGGCCACGACATCCTCGCGGGGTGGGACGGCGGCGGGCAGCGCCGTCGGGGCGAGCAGGGCGGCGCCGGCCGCGGCCAGCGTCAGCGACTGGACACGCACTCTGAGAGACCCTCTCTTAGGGGACATTCCGGACACCTTGCCCAATCTGGTGCCGGTCGGCGAGACAGCCACCCCTCATGGGGCCGGATGGAGCAGTCTCCTGACGCCCCGTGAGAGAACGGCAGGGGCCGGGGACCTGAGCCGGTGTCGACCCAGACCCCCCGGCCGCCCGCGTCGGCGCGGGTTCGGCGACGACAGCGTTTCCGCGCCTCAGGCACGAACTGCCCTTGCCTCTCGGGCAGTTCAGCCGTAGAGAGGCCTCAGCATACGTAACTCCCGCGCATGGTCACCAACACGGACCCCTTGCTACGGCCGCACACGCCGGGCATATTGGTCCGGACCTTTGCCGTGATGCCGTCCCCTGGGAGGCAGAGCCGTGCGACGCGTTCGCCATCGACCCGTGCTGGTCTGCGGAGCCTTGGTCCTGGTCGCCTCCTGCGGCTGGGGCGGTGCGGCCGACGGCGACGGCGGGCGAGCGCCCGGCGCTCCGACGGGCGTCACCGCCGCGGCCGGGAGCGCCACCAGCGTTCACGTGATGTGGAACACGGTGCCGGACGGTCCCGGGATCCGTACGTACGAGGTGTATCGCGGCTCCACCAAGGTCACAGAAGTACCGGGCTCGCAACACATGGTGGACGTCACCAGGCTCAGGCCGTCCACCATGTATGCCTTCACCGTGCGGGCCCGGGACAAGGACGGCCGCCTCGGGCCGCCCAGCCGCGAGGTGCACGCGAAGACACCCGCCGTGGTGGCGGCGGACCGCTCGGCCCCGACCCGCCCGCTGCGGCCGGCGGGCCGGGCGGTCGGCAGCCGGGCGGTCCAACTGTCCTGGGCTGCCTCCCGGGACGACCGGGGCGTGGCGTCGTACGACGTCTACCAGAGCGGCGCGAAGATCCACAGCGTGGGCGGGAACCAGACCGCGACCGTGGTCACCGGACTGCGCCCCGGCACCCGGTACGTCTTCACCGTGCGGGCGCGGGACGCGGCCGACAACCTCTCGCTCGCGAGCGCCGCGGTCCGGATCGGCACGCCGGGCACCGACGACGGCCGGGACACCGCGCCGACCGGCTTCACCGCCACGACCCACCGGTCCGCCGGGGCGTACTACGTCGACCTGTCCTGGGATCCACCGCGCGCGGACGGGGTGATCACCGAGTACCAGATCCAGCTGGACGGCGCCACGGCCACCTCCCTGGTGTGGGGCGGCGACCCGCCGCGCGGCCGGGCCCGCTACAGCTTCTACGCCGGACGGGACGCGGGGGCCGAGCACCGGGTACGGCTGAGGGCACGGCTGCCGGACGGCACCTGGGGCGGATTCTCGGCACAGCGCACGGTGACCACGGGCGGGGACGGCTGACGGCAGGGGCTCTACGCGCAGCACGGCACGGGCTGCGCTGGCGGCCGAGGGTACGGGCGGCCCACACAGTCGGCCAACGGTACGGGGCCGTACGGGCGGTAGACGGCACGAGGCCATGCGAGTCGCCGACGGTACGAGGCAGTGCGAGTCGCCGACGGTACGAGGCAGTGCGAGTCGCCGACGGTACGAGGCAGTGCGGACGGCCGACCCGGAACGAGGCGCCGAACGGCACGCGGCCGACCGTGCGGGGGTCTGCGAGACGACGGGCGGCCGACGGTACGAGGCCCTGCGAGGCGGCCCACCGGAACGAGGCGGCAGGCGGCCGGCCGTGCGGGGCTCTGCGAGACGGCCGGCGGCAGGCACACGGGGCTGCGCGAGGCGGCCGGCGGCGCCTCGGTCCGTACCGGGCGCCGGGGCCCCGTCACCTGACCGGGCGCGGTCCGCGTGCGGCGGGGCGCGGCGCCGCGTTTGCTGCCCTTGAGGCAGCACGGACGTTTCCCGACCCTCGGCGGCGCATGGGACGTACCGCCAACCGTGCCGCCGGAGGCCAGCCAATGCGAAATTCCCGACTCCTTCTCCGCTCCGGCCTGACCCTGGCGGCCGCCGCCGCGCTCCCGACCGCACTCGCCGGGCCATCGGCCGCGGCCTCTGGAATCTCGGTGAGTACCACCGGTTCCACGGTCTCGGTCGTCACCAGCTCATGCAGCCTGAGCAACGGCAGCTGGGGCAACGCCTCGCTCCTCGGCAGCCGTCAGGCGAACTTCGCCCAGGGCCGGCAGGCGGCCCTGTCAGGCACGACCATCAGCCAGTCCGCTGCCTGGTCGGGAGTGAGCCCGGGGACGTACACGGTCGTGGTGGTCTGCTCGAACGGCGTGACCGCCGGCAGCCAGTCCGTCATCGTGTCCTCCCCCGCCGCCCCCACGACCTCGTCGACGTCCTCGGCCGCGCCGGCCGCGCCCTCGCGGGGTGTGATGGGCGGCATCGGCGGCGCGGCCCGGGACTACGGTCCGCTCACCCTCGGTATCGGCGCGGCCCTGGTGACGTCAGGCGTGGTCGCCACGGCCTGGTTCCTGCGCCGCCGCTCGAAGCCCTACCGCCTCTGAGACGGCACCGCCCGGCGGCCGGGCGCACACACCACCCACCGCTTCCGCCCGAGCGCCCTCCGCCGGCCGAGCGTGCCGCGCCGTGCCATCGCAGCCGAACGGACAGCACCCACCGGCCGGACGTGCCCCCGCATCGCAACGAGCGGCCACCGGCACCCCGGACATGCCACCCCATCGAGGCCGACCGGATGCCGGCCGCCAACCCGCCGTGCCACCCGCCGACATCGCCCGGACGGCGGCCGTCCGCCGTACGTGACGCACCGCCGGTTCCGGCCCGTCCCCGGCCCTCAGCCGGGCGTGCCCCCAGCCTGTTCCGGACCCTGCGCCGGTTCCTCGGCGGGAAGTTCGGTGAACTCCTTCAGGGCGTGGGTGAGCCACTGGGTCCAGAAGGTCTCCAGGTCGATGCCCGCCCGCAGGACCAGGTGACGCAGGCGGTCCTGAGGGGCGTCCCGGTCCGGTGGGAAGTCGCGCCGCTCGATCTTCTCGTACTCGGCCAACTGCCGCTGGTGCAGCTCCAGATGGCGGCGCAGGTCGGATTCGAGGCCCGCCGTGCCGACGACCGCCGCGGCGCGCAGCCGCAGCAGCAGGATGTCGCGTTGCGGCTTCGGATCCTGGGAGGCCGCGGTCCAGCGGGCCAGCTCGGCGCGGCCCGCGGGCAGAACCTCGTAGCTCTTCTTCTGCCCGCGGGCCGGCTGCTCGGGGGGCAGGGTGCGGATGTAGCCCTCGGCCTCCAGTTTCGCCAGCTCGCGATAGATCTGCTGGTGCGTCGCGGACCAGAAGTAGCCGATCGACCTGTCGAACCGGCGGGTCAGCTCAAGGCCCGACGACGGCTTCTCCAGCAGGGCGGTGAGGATGGCGTGCGGGAGTGACATGGACTCATCCTAGGGACGCTCGCAGGGCCCCTACAGGGCCGCGGCCAGCTCGGTGCCCTGCTTGATGGCCCGCTTGGCGTCCAGCTCGGCCGCGATGTCGGCACCGCCGATCAGGTGTGTGCTGCGGCCGGCGGCGACCAGCTCCTCGTACAGGTCGCGGCGCGGCTCCTGGCCGGTGCACAGCACGACGGTGTCGACCTCCAGGACCGTGCTCTCCTCGCCGACGGTGATGTGCAGGCCCGCGTCGTCGATCCGGTCGTAGCGCACGCCCGGAACCATGGTCACGCCGCGGTGCTTCAGCTCGGCGCGGTGGATCCAGCCGGTGGTCTTGCCGAGGCCGGCACCGACCTTGCTGGTCTTGCGCTGGAGCAGGTGGACCGTGCGCGGCGGGGCGGGCCGCTGCGGTGCGGCGAGGCCGCCGGGTGCCGCGTAGTCCATGTCGACGCCCCAGGTGCGGAAGTACGTCTCCGGGTCCTCGCTCGCCTTGTCGCCGCCGTCGGTGAGGTACTCGGCGACGTCGAAGCCGATGCCGCCGGCGCCGAGGACGGCGACGCGCTCGCCGACGGCGGCGCCGTCGCGCAGGACGTCGAGGTAGCCGAGGACGCGGGGGTGGTCGATGCCGGGGATGTCAGGGGTGCGGGGGGTGACGCCGGTGGCGACGACGACCTCGTCGTAGTCGGCCAGGTCCGCGGCGGTGACCCAGGTGTCGAGGCGTACGTCCACGCCGTGCTCGTCGAGCTGGTGGCGGAAGTAGCGCAGCGTCTCGTCGAACTCCTGCTTGCCGGGGACCTTGCGGGCCACGTTCAGCTGGCCGCCGATCTCGCCGGCGGCGTCGAACAGGGTGACCTGGTGGCCGCGTTCGGCGGCCGAGACCGCGCAGGCGAGGCCGGCCGGTCCGGCGCCCACGACGGCGACGTTCTTGCGCCGCCGGGTCGGGGAGAGCACCAGTTCCGTCTCGTGGCAGGCGCGCGGGTTGACCAGGCAGGAGGTGATCTGGCCGCTGAAGGTGTGGTCCAGGCAGGCCTGGTTGCAGCCGATGCAGGTGTTGATGGCCTCCGGCTTCCCGGCGGCGGCCTTGGCGACGAAGTCGGGGTCGGCGAGCATCGGGCGGGCCATGGAGACCATGTCGGCGTGGCCCTCGGCCAGCAACTGCTCGGCCAGTTCGGGGGTGTTGATGCGGTTGGTGGTCACCAGCGGGACGGACACCTCGCCCATGAGTTTCTTGGTGACCCAGGTGTAGGCGCCGCGCGGCACGGAGGTGGCGATGGTGGGGATACGCGCCTCGTGCCAGCCGATGCCGGTGTTGATGATCGTCGCTCCGGCGGCCTCGACGGCCTTGGCGAGGGTGACGACCTCCTCCAGCGAGGAGCCGCCCGGGACCAGGTCCAGCATGGAGAGCCGGTAGACGATGATGAAGTCCTCGCCGACGGCCTCGCGCACCCGGCGGACGATCTCCACGGGGAAGCGCATCCGGTTCTCGTAGGAGCCGCCCCAGCGGTCCTCCCGGTGGTTGGTCCGGGCGGCGATGAACTCGTTGATGAGGTAACCCTCGGAGCCCATGATCTCGACGCCGTCGTAGCCGGCCTGCCGGGCGAGGCGGGCGGCGCGGGCGTAGTCGTCGATGGTCCGCTCGACGTCGGCGTCGCCGAGTTCGCGGGGCGCAAAGGGACTGATCGGGGCCTGCAGCGCGCTCGGGGCGACGAGGTCCTGGTGGTAGGCGTACCGGCCGAAGTGCAGGATCTGCATCGCGATCCGGCCGCCCTCGCGGTGCACGGCCTCGGTGATGGCGCGGTGCTGCTCGGCCTCCGCCTCGGTGGTGAGCTTGGCGCCGCCCTCGTACGGACGGCCCTCGTCGTTGGGCGCGATGCCGCCGGTGACGATGAGGCCCACTCCCCCGCGCGCGCGGGCACCGTAGAACGCCGCCATCCGCTCGAAGCCGCGCTCGGCCTCTTCGAGACCGACGTGCATGGAGCCCATGAGCACGCGGTTGGGCAGCGTGGTGAATCCCAGGTCGAGCGGGGACATCAGGTGCGGGTAACGGCTCATCGTGCCCTCCGTGCGCGGTGTGGTCGCCTCTTTTGTAGAGGACCCCGAACCCATTGTGCAACTAGTTGCATAAACCCGTCGAGGTGAGCCCGATCACTCTGTACCTATTAGTATGTACAATGCGATCGACCATGGGGCAGCCCCGAAGGGGAACTCTGCGTCCCTGTGGACGCCCAGGTAGTCGTCGTGGCGCAGGGTGCTGCCGGCGCCGTCGTGACTCACCAGGACCTGGAAACGGTCGTCGGGCGGAATGCCGATCGCTTCCGTCAGGGCGTCCTGTACGGCACGGCCGAGAGCGTCGAGGCGGTCGCTGTCGGCGCCCAGCGCGTCAATGCGGACGAACGGCATAGCGGGCGCTGTACCGGCGGATCGCCGAGCTCGCGCACGCGTACGCGGGCGTCGAGCCGCGCAATGTGTTCTTCGCCGTGACCGAGAACGAGTCGATCGACTGGTCCCTCGTCAACGGCGAAGCGCAGTACGCCCCGGCCACCGGGGGCGGTGCGCAGGCGGCCGGGACGCTGTAGCGGCGGGGGCGGTGCGGCGGAGCCGCCGTCACCGGCTTTCGAGCAGGACGTGCAGTTCCCTCTCCTGGTCCCCCGAAGCCGAGGACAGATTGCGCACGGCGAACAGGGAGTCCAGCGTCGTGTGGAGCCGGTTGACCGCCCAGTAGCTTCCCTGCGCGTCGGCCTCGACGCTTGACGAGAGCCGGGCGGGCGGCGCGCACGTGTGGGTGTCGGTGACCTCGAAGGTGCCGAGCCATACCATCGGGCGTGTCTCATGGAGCTGCTGAGGCACGTCCTCGGCGGACCTGTCGGACTCGAAGCACCCGCACAGCGCGTCGAACACGATCCGGGCGTCTTCCTTGCTGCATCCGCTGATCTCGACGGAGACGGACTCCTCGTGCGATCGCTCACGGTCCATCGTGATCGCTCCTCTCATGGCGGTGGCGCGCACTCGCGGGTTCCCGCGAACCGCGCCACCTCCCCAGAAAACCACCACTGTCCGCAAACGCACCACCTGTCGCGACCCCGGGACGGCAGGGGATCAGCCGCGCGAGAACTTGTACGTCTTGCTGTCCGTGAGCACACAGAACCCCGGCGACACGACGATCACCCGCAGGACGCCGGTCCGGCGGTCGTAGTCGATGCCCTCCGTCTCGAAGGTGCCCGAGCAGGAACTGCGCAGCGGCAGCCGGCGCAGGGCCGTGACATGACCGGAGACGTCGCCCGAGCCGCCCGGGGCGGCCGACAGGTCGATCTGGAGCAGCGGCTTGGTCATGCCGAACAGGGAGCCGTCCGGGTCGTCCGAGGAGCACAGCAGGGTCGTCGGACCGGAGAAGTCGCAGCCCTGGACGTCACGCACGGCATGGTCGAGCTTGACGTCGGAGACGTGCGGCAGGTTCGCCGAGGGCGAGGTGCTCGCGTTCACGCCCGGCGTCGGGAAGACCAGCAGGCGGTTCATCGTGCCCCACTCTCCCGACAGCATCCACTGGCCGTCGGGCGAGATCGCGTCCCAGGAGTTGTTCAGGGCCTCGCCGGGGCTGAGCGTGTGCACGTACTCCGACCAGGTGCCACCCGGCGCCTGCACGCGGAACATCTTCGAGTTGCCGGCGTCCTGCTGGTAGGGCTCGATGTAGTAGCCGTTGTACGAGGCGTCGGGGTCGCCGACGTGGTTCCAGCCGCGGCTGGAGACACTCATGGGGATGGTGCCGATGCCGGTGTACCGGTTGGGGCTGTTCGCCGGGACCTCCACCGAGGTCAGCCCCTGGCTCTCGGTCAGCGGGTCGGCGCGGTCGGAGCCGATCTCGGTCCAGTTGTCGGCGGCCGAGGCAGGGGCGGGTGCGGCGAGGGACACGACGGCGGCACTGGCCAGGGTGACGAGTCCGGCGAGGAAAGGGTGACAACGTTGCCGGGCGGACGGGGACGCGGGCATGGCCGACTCCTGGAACGAGGGGTGGGGGCACTCGGTCGGCGGACAGTCTGGCCCGATCGAGTGGTCATGTACAGACCAATAGAGCAACATGAGCGTGAACTCTCACGGCCCCGGGCACAGGGGTGCGCGGACACCGCGGGCGACCGCCGCACCCTGTGTGCCGTCGACCTGGCGACTTCGCCGGACGACCGCCGGTGTGTTGAGAGATGGTGGAGATACGCGACGACGGCGTCGGAGAGTCGGGTGTGAGCGCGGTAGAACAAGGGGAGTCGGCACGGGGGACAACGTGCCGTGCGGACGGGCGAAGGCGGTGCGTGGCATGAGTGCAGCCGAGGCTCCCGTGGCGGAGGGCGGCGAGCCCGCGCGCGGGCCGGTGCGGCCGGGCGGGCTGCTCGACGTGCTGGGTGTGGCGTCGGTGGTTCTGGACACCGACGGCCGCATCGTGCTGTGGAGCCCACAGGCCGAGGAGCTGTTCGGCTACACCGCGCGGGAGGCGCTGGGCGAGTTCGCGGCCCGGCTGATCGTGCACGAGCGGCACATCCAGCTGGTCGGCAAGCTGTTCGCCGACGTCATGCGCACCGGCCAGAGCTGGGCCGGCGGCTTCCCGGTCCGCCACAAGGACGGCAGCACCCGGGTGGTGGAGTTCCGCAACATGCGGCTGCTGGACGACCGGGGCCACATCTACGCGCTGGGGCTCGCCGCCGACCAGTCGACCGTACGGCGGCTGGAACAGGACGTGGCGCTGTCCGAGCGGATGGTGCAGCAGTCCCCCATCGGGCTCGCCGTCCTGGACACCCGGCTGCGGTTCGTCTCGGTCAACCCCGCGCTGGAGCAGATCGACGGGGTCCCGGCCGCCGAGCACGTGGGGCGTACGCTCCGCGAGGTGCTGCCGCTGCTGAACGCCGACGTTCTGGAGGGCGCCGCCCTCAGGGTCCTCGCCACCGGCACCCCGCTGATCGACCAGGCCGTCGTGGGCCGCACCCCGGCCGACACGGATCAGGACCGCACCGTGTCGCTGTCCCTGTACCGCCTCGAGGACTCGATGGACAACGTGCTCGGGGTGGCCATCTCGCTGGCCGACATCACCGCGCAGCACCGGGCCTCCGTCGAGGCGGAGGCCGCACGGCGCCGGCTCGCGGTCATCGCCGACGCCTCCGCCCGGATCGGTACGACGCTGGAGCTGGAGCGCACCGCGTGCGAACTGGCCGAGGTCGCCGTGCCCGAGCTGGCCGACGTGGCCGCCGTGGATCTGCTGGACGCGGTGGTGGAGGGCAGGCCCAGCACGCTCGGCCCGGCGGAGGCCGCGGTGATCCGGGCCCTGGCGCTGCGGGCCGAGCAGGAGTCGGAGGCCGTCCGGGCCGCCGACCCGCCCGGCCAGATCGCCCGGTACGCTCCCGACCGGCTGGTCACCGAGTGCGTCCGTACGGGTGAGGTGGTGCTGGTGCCGCAGGTGAAGGACGAGGACCTGCCGCGCATCGCCCGCTCACCCGAGGCGGCCGTGCTGCTGGGCCGGGCCGGACTGCACTCGTATCTGGCCGTGCCGCTGATCGCGCGCGGCGAGGTACTGGGCGCCCTCGACCTCAAGCGCACCCGCAATCCCGCGCCCTTCGGCGAGGACGACGTCCTGCTGGCCCGGGAGCTGGCGGCCCGCGCGGCCGTACAGATCGACAACGCCCGCTGGTACCAGAACGCCCGGAACACCGCGCTCACCCTGCAGCGCAGCCTGCTGCCCAGTCATCCGCCGGTGACCACCGGCCTGGAGGTGGCCTCCCGGTACCAGCCGGCGGGCGCCACCAGCGAGGTCGGCGGCGACTGGTTCGACGTCATCCCGCTGGACGGCGGCAGGACGGCGCTGGTGGTCGGCGACGTGATGGGCAGCGGTATCAGCGCCGCCGCCACGATGGGCCGGCTGCGCACCGCGACCACCACACTGGCCTCCCTGGGCCTCGACCCGGCGCTGCTGCTGGAGCACCTGGACAAGACGACGTCGGCCCTGGACCACTCCATCGCCACCTGTGTGTACGCCGTCCACGACCCGCATCTGCGCCAGTGCCGGATCGCCAACGCCGGCCACCTGCCCCCGGCCCGGGTCCGGCCCGGCCGCCCGCCGGAGCTGCTCGACCTGCCCACCGGGGTGCCGCTGGGCGTGGGCGGGGTCGAGTTCTCCACCGTGACCGTCGACTTCGAGCCGGGCGACGAGCTGGTGTTCTACACCGACGGGCTGGTCGAGACCCGCCGCCATTCGCTGGACGAACGCCTGGACTTCCTGCTGTCCCTGCTCGACGACCCCGCCCGCCCGCTGGAGGAGGCCTGCGACCTGCTCCTGCGCACGCTGCACCACCCCGACAACCACGACGACGTGGCCCTGCTCATCGCCCGGGCGCAGGAGCTGCCCTAGGTGTTCTGTCCGGAGAGGTTGTGGACAGTCATGGGGTTCACGGCTGATCGATCTTGAAACGGGTGAGGGCCTCCCGGCCTGGTGTGGATTGCGATCGGCCGGCTGCTCACCGAGCCGATCTCCATCCGCTGCTTCGACGACATCACCACTGTCACCCGGTGACGACGGGACGACCCCGCCTTCGCACGGTCAGGGCCCGGGCCGCTGCTCCCGTACGCCGATCACCACATGTGCGTACGCCTCGTCCGACACCGCCAGACGGGTCGTCAGGCCGGCGTCGTTGCATGCCTCGACAGCGGACCGCGCCTGGTGTTCGCCGGTCTCGGCCAGGAGACAGCCGCCGGGCGCCAGCCACTCGGGTGCCGCCGCGGCCACCCGGCGAAGGACGTCGAGACCGTCCGCGCCGCCGTCGAGGGCCATGTGCGGCTCGTGGTCGCGGGCCTCCGCCGGGAGGAGTGCCACCTCGGCGCTGGGGACGTAGGGCACGTTGGCCGTGAGGATGTCGATCCGGCCCCGCAGGCCGGCGGGCAGGGCATCGAACAGGTCGCCCACGTGGGCCCGGCCGGCGTAGGGGGTGAGATTGCGGCGGGCACAGCGTACGGCGGCCGGGTCGATGTCGGCGGCGTGCACCTCGACGGTGCCGAGCGCGACGGCCAGGGCCGCGCCGAGCGCTCCGGAGCCGCAGCACAGATCGACCACGACCCGTGCGTCCGGGGCCTGGACCAGTGCCTGGTCGATCAGGAACTCGGTACGGCGGCGGGGGACGAAGACACCGGGTTCCACGGCGACGCGCAGACCGTGGAACTCGGCCCAGCCGAGGACGTGTTCGAGCGGAAGTCCGGTGGCGCGCCGGTCCACCATCGCGGCCAGTTCGGCGGGGGTCCGAGCGGTGGCGAGGAGCAACTCCGCCTCGTCCTCGGCAAAGACACACCCGGCGGTGCGCAGCGCGGTGACGACGGCGGAAGGGGAGAGAGGGGGCGTGGAGGGCATGGAGGCCGAGAGCCTTTCGGGAACCTGGAGCCGAAGGGCGCTCTCGCGGTCACCGGTGCCGGTGGTCCGCGCTGTCACAGATGGCTGTCACAAGGAGAGAGCACCCCAGCTGACACAGCGGTAATGGGTCTCACCTCCTCGACAGCCCGGGGCCGCGGACGTCCGCGGCAGGACGGCCAGAATACCCCAGCGCCCGCATCGGCCGTCGTCCGCGCCGGGTTCGAGGAATTCCCCTGGCGCGGTGGGCACGGGGCCCGTTACGATCGCCGCGATGACGACTCATTCTGTTGACAGATCGGGGGTTCCGTCCGCGCAAGGTGAGTGCTGATGCTCACTCAGACCGCGTACGGGGATTCCCGACTTTCCTTGTGGCTGCGCGTGCGCGAGTTCGCCGTGCCGCCGTCCATGATCAAGACCGCGACCGCCCGGCGCCGTGCCGGGGACTGGGCGGGGGCGTGCGCCGCCGCCGGTGTCGACGTCGATCTCGATCTGCGTTCCGTCGCCCGCGCCCACGGCCGTGATCTCGCGACCCGGGTCCGCGCCGACCTGCGCCATCTCGCTCCCGACCTGCTGCGCTGGCACATGCCGAGGATCGCGCCCGACGGGCTGCTGCGCCCGGGGCTGACCCTCACACTCGCCCGGTACGACGGGCAGGGGCGTGGCGGGGACGGCCCGGTGCACCTGGTGGCCCGGACCCCGCCGGCCTGGGCGGACGCCGGTCAGCGGATCGGCCTCGCGCTGTGGGACGGGTCCCCGTCGGGCACCGCTCGGCATCCGCATCCGCGCCCCAGCCGGCGCTACCGGTTCGATCTGCACCGGCACTTGTGGGATGCGCGCAGGGCGGGTGAGCTGCGGGTGCGGTCCGGTGCCGAGGAGCCGGTGCCGGACCTTGGGCCGCCGGACCTGGTGCCGCCGGGACCCGGCTGTGCCGTCGAGCGGTGGGCGGCCGAGGCGGCCGTTCTGCTCGGCGCCGAAGGGCGGTCCGCCGGCGCCTTCGTGGTGCGGCTCGGCGGTCGCCGCAGACTCGTGCTGGACCTGGTCCCGCACGGCGACGGTGGGGCAGCGGCGTCGCTTCGGGTCGCGGCGTCGCTCCCGGAGGGCGGCGTGTCCGGGCTGCCCGTCCTGCCCGATGCGGCGACCCGGATCCTGCCCGATCTGGAACTGCTGCGGGCCGGTCTGCTCGATGCCGGCCGGTTGCATCCGCTGGTCGCCTCCGCCCTCGTACCGGACCACGTGCCGTCCGCTGCGCCCCGGAGTCCCGACCGGGCGGGGGAACCGCGGCTCGTGGAGTGCCGGGGAGCCCGGCACCGGATCGGCCTGGTCGACGGCGTACTGGCCGCGCTGGACCATCTCCCGGAGGAGATCCGGCGGGAGGAACTGCTGGTCGCGCTCGGCGGCCCGCCGCTCCCCTGTCTGCAGGCCGTCGACGATGCGCACCGGCGTCCGGACTGCCTGACGGGTGTCCGCGAGCGGCTGGACCACGGCGACACCGCCGGCGCGCTGGCCGTGGTCGAGGGCCTGCTGGGACCCGACGCGCTGCTGCGTGACGGCTCCCTGCGGGACGAGCTGGAGAGGGCCGCGGAACGGAGGATCACGTACGGGCTCTACCGGGCAGGTCTCGTCGGCCCCGGCCGTACCCCGTGCGATCCGCATCCGAACCGTCGTGCCGTCCGCCAGCAACGCCGTGGCCGTCCGCGTCACGCGACCGTTCTGCGCTGAATTCCCTTCTTCTTCCGCTGACTTCACACCCTCAGGTGATCAATATGTCTGCTCACACTTCCCTCGTCGCGCCCAACGTTCCGGCTCATTCCTCTCAACTCGACGTCGCCGCAGATCTGTTGGCGCTGCTGCGGGACGCGAGCACCGAACCCCGTGCCGACACCCAGCTGGAGGCGCTGACCCTGGCCGTGGCCGCCGACCTGCCGGTGCTCCTGTGGGGCGAGCCGGGCATCGGCAAGACGGCGGCCCTGACCCAGCTCGCGACCGCCCTGGACCTGCCGCTGACCACCGTGATCGCCAGCGTCCACGAGCCCTCCGACTTCTCGGGGCTGCCCGTCGTAGGGGACGATCCCGCGGAACAGGGGGTCCCGATGGCACCGCCGGACTGGGCGGTGCGGCTGGTCCGGGCCGGGCGCGGGCTGCTGTTCCTGGACGAGCTGTCCACCGCGCCCCCGGCCGTCCAGGCGGCCCTGCTCCGGCTGGTGCTGGAGCGGCGGATCGGCGCGCTGCGGCTGCCGCCCGGCGTGCGGATCGTGGCCGCCGCGAATCCGCGGTCCTCCGCCGCCGACGGGTGGGAACTCAGTCCGCCCCTGGCCAACCGGTTCGTGCACCTCCAGTGGACGCACGACCATGACGTCGTCGTACGGGGCCTGGGCGGGACCTGGCCCCGGGCCACCCTGCCCCGGCTCGACGCCCAGAAGCTGCCGGAGGCCGTGGACTTCGCGCGCCGCGCGGTCTGTGGTTTCCTCACCGCGCGACCGGCGCTCGTGCACCGGCTGCCCAGCGGCGAGACCCGCCGGGGCGGTGCCTGGCCGTCGCCCCGCAGCTGGGAGATGACCCTGCGTCTGATCGCCTTCGCGACCGCCGCCGGCTCCTCCCGCGAGGTGCTGTCTCTCCTTGTCCGGGGCGCCGTCGGGGACGGGCCGGGCCTTGAGCTGCAGGCGAGCCTGGACCGGCTCGACCTGCCGGACCCCGAGGTGCTGCTGGCCGATCCCGCCGGTGCCGAGCTGCCCGGGCGCGGGGATCTTCGGCAGGCCGTGCTGGACGGCGTGGTGGACGCGGTCCGCAAGCGGCCGGAGCGGGCCCGCTGGGACGCGGCGTGGACGCTGCTGGTCCATGCGATGGAGACCGGGGCCCCGGACGTGGTGGTCGTCCCCGCGACGACGCTGGCCTCGCTGCGCCGGGAGGACTGGGACGTACCGGCCGCGATCGAGCGGCTGGCCGGTGTGGTGTCGCTTTCCCGGCGTGCGGACGAAGCCACCCGCCGGGCCTCGGTCGCGACCGGGGCGGGCCGATGACGGCCGGCGCTCCGGGGGCGCTGGACCTCGGCAAGCTCTTCGCCGCCCGGCTGCACGCCGCCAGGGCGCGGCCCTACTTGGCGACGGCCCTGTTCGCGCTGCACACGGTCGAATCGCGGCAGGTGCCGACGATGGCCGTCGACCGGCACTGGCGGTGCTACGTCTCGCCGGCGTTCGTGGACCGGACCCCCGTGGAGGATCTCGCCGGGGTGTGGGTGCACGAGGTGACGCACCTGCTGCGCGACCACCACGGACGCGGCGACCGGGTCGCCCGGCAGCGCGGCCTGACCGGCCTCGGGGAACGGTTGCGGATGAACATCGCCGCGGACCTCGAGATCAACGACGACGTGTACGGCGACGGGCTGGTGCGGCCCGAGGGAGCCGTCACACCGGATGATCTCGGGCTGCCCGAGGGCGAGTTGATGGAGGACTACCTGCGGCAGTTCCGGCTGGGACCGCGGCTGCAGGCGCTGGCCTGGCTGGACTGCGGCAGTGGCGCCGACGGGCTGGAACGGGAGTGGGACCTCGGGCCGGACGGTGCCCACGGGCTCAGCGAGCAGGAACGGGACGCGGTGCGCTTCCGGGTGGCACAGGGCATCAACGGCCGGCCGGGGGGCGCCCCCAAGGGATGGCAGCGCTGGGCCGAGGAGGTGTTCCATCCGCCGCAGCCCTGGCGGGAGCTGCTGGGTGCGGCGGTCCGTTCGGCGGCCTGCGGGACGGGTTCGGGCGACGACTACAGCTACGGCCGCCCGGCGCGGCGCTCGGCCGGGGTGCCCGGTGCGATCCTGCCGAGCCTGCGGCGCAGGCCCCCTCGGGTCTGTGTGGTCGTCGACACCTCCGGGTCGGTCAGCGACGCCGAACTGGGCAGTGCGCTGCTGGAGGTCGCCGCGATCTCCCGTGCCGTGGGCGGCCGTCGCGACCTGGTCACCGTGGTGTCGTGCGACGCGGCGGCGCAGACCGTGCATCCGGTGTGCCGGGCCGGGGGGATCGAGCTGGTGGGCGGTGGCGGGACGGATCTGCGGACGGGATTCGCCCGTGCGCTGCGGGCGCGGCCGGCGCCCGATGTCGTGGTGGTCCTGACGGACGGGCAGACGCCCTGGCCGGAGCGGCGACCACCGTGCCGGACGGTGGTGGGCCTGTTCCCCCGGCAGCAGCTGCGACGGCGGTCGGAGAACAATCCCGAGTACCGGCCGGACTCCCCGCCCGAGTGGGCGCGGGTGGTGACGATCGGGTAGGCGGTGGGCTGAATCCTCTTGGGAGGGGCTCCGTCCGCCGTACGGGCGGAGCCCCTCCCCCGGTGCGGCGGGCGCTCAGACGCCGACCGCCTCCTCGACCTCTTCCTCGGCCGGTGCCATGGTCGCTGCCTCGGGCTCCGCGGTCCGCCGGGCGTGCTTCCTGCTCGGTGCGGACTCGGGAAGCGCGGTCTCCTGCTCGGGTACCCGGGCCCGCTCGTACCCGGCCGCGATCGCGGTCACGGCCAGGCCGAGGACCAGCCAGACGACGAGCGTCCACACGTTGCGCGCGAGGCCGTCGCTGCCGAAGTACAGCAGGCTGCGGATGCCCTCGACGAAGCCGGCGCCGTTCCAGAAGGCGTGCAGGGTGCCGAAGAAGCCGTTCTGCAGCTCGGGCCGGAACAGGCCGCCGGAGCTGGTGAAGTTCAGCATCACGAACAGCACCATCATGGTCAGCGTGGTCCACCGCTTGAGGAAGGTGTGCAGGCCGACGCCGATGAAGAGGATGCCGGCGGAGTAGAGCCACGCCATGCCCCACAGGCTCCCGAGTCCATGCCGGGCGAGGTGGAACACCGGTCCGGCGAGCAGTGCGCCGATGCCACCGACCACGGCGGAGACACCGAGCGCGAGCAGGGCCCGGACCCGCATCGGGAGCGTGCTGCCGGCGGCGCCGAGGGCGGCGACCGAGGCATAGGAGCCGATGCTGAGCGCGATCAGCAGGAAGAACAGGCCCTGTCCGGTGGGGTCGTCGGCGACCGGCGCTGCCACGTCGGTGACCTTCAGCGGGAGGTTCTGCTCCTCGGCGACGGGCGTGAAGACCTTCTCGACCGCGACGGCGCCCATGTCGGAGGCGGCACTGGCGACCAGGAGTTCCGGGGCCTTCGCACCGGGCACATAGGCGCCCGTGATGTCACGGGACTTGAGCTGGTCGACGGCCTCGGCGCGGGTGGCCACGGTGCGGACGTCGAGCTTGTCCCCCGCGGTGTCCTTGACCGTATGGGCGAACACCTTCGCCCGGGGTCCGGAGCCGACGACGGCGACCGGCAGGTGGTGGGGTTCCGGGGTCACGAAGGCCCCCATGTACGCGAGCCCCATGCCTATGCACATCAGCAGCGGGGTGATCAGGTGCGTGAGCACATGGCGGAGCGCTGGTGACCTCATCGGGCGCGAACCTCCAATAGTTGGCTTATACAACTTCCACTTCAAGTTGTACTATACAACTAGATCCCTGGAGGAGGTATTCCGTGACAGCAGCGACGACGGCCGTCGAGGCGATCCAGCGGGAGATGACGATCTTCGCCCGGCGGGCCCGCGCGTCGGCAGGACGCATGCACCCCGAGCTGTCGCTGGTCTCGTTCACCTTGCTCGGGCATCTGGAGGAGTGCGGTGGCTGCCGGGCCACCGACCTGGCCGCGCACTACGCCCTGGACAAGTCCACGGTCAGCCGCCAGGTGGCCGCGCTGGAGCGGTCCGGGCTCATCGAGCGCCGCACGGACCCGGAGGACCACCGCGTCCAGGTGCTGCACCTGACGGAGGCCGGCCAGGAGATCCTCGCCCAGGTCACCCGGAGCCGCCGGGCCGCCTTCCGGGAGCGGCTCGCCGACTGGCCGGAGGAGGACCTGATCCGGTTCGCCCGGTATCTGGAGCGGTACAACGCGGGGTCGGCGACGGCCGCCGACCCCGACTGAGAGCGCCTCCCGCCTACGACACCGCTACGGCTTCCCGGCCGTCCGCCCGCCGCTGCGGCGCCCGGGCCTCGAGGAACGCCGTGCGGCGGCGGAGCCGGAAGCCGAGGGACTCGTACAGCCGGATGGCGTTGGTGTTCCGGGCGCTGGTGTGCAGGAACGGGCTCTCGCCACGCTCCTGGATGCCGTGCGCGACCGCGAGGATCAGCCGGGTGGCCAGGCCCTCGCCCCGGAACGACGGATCGGTGCAGACCGCGCTGATCTCGGTCCAGCCGGGCGGGTGCAGCCGCTCACCCGCCATGGCGATCAGGGCGCCCTCGCGGCGGATGCCGAGGTAGCTGCCGAGCTCGATGGTGCGCGGCTCGAACGGGCCCGGCTGAGTGCGTGCCACGAGATCGAGCATCTCGGGTACGTCAGCCGGGCCGAGCGGGACCGCCTCCGCGTCCGGTGCGGCGGCCACGCCGTCGTCCACGAGCTGCACTCCCTCGATCCGGAAGGTCACCTCCCAGCCGTCCGGAACCTCCCCGCGGTAGCCGGGCAACGGCACCTCGGCGCCGGGGCCGGCCAGCGCGGCGAGGTCCGCCCAGTCGTCCGCGTCCGGCTCGGCGGGAAGGGCCAGCCACGGGGAGACGTCGACCGGGTAGCGCAGCACACGGCCGCGCCGCTCGGCGAAGTGGGCGTGCGGGCCGGTCAGGGAGGCCAGAGCGGGGTTGTCGAGGACGTGCGGGACCGCGGTCGCCTCGTCACGGGCCTCGCAGGCGCTGGTCAGGTCGCTCATGCGGCCACCTCGATCACGATGCTTCCTCGCTTCCGTCGTGCTGCCACCGGCGTATGGTCCGGCACTCAGCGCCAAGGAAGCGGGCCGGACGGCTATTCCCGGCCCCGCCCGGAGTTCGTACGACCGCAATGATCGGGGCACTGACCCCGGACGGAACACCCGCTCCGAGCACGTACGGTTGAAGCATGAACGTCACCCGAGGCTTCACGGGTCGCCCGCGCGTCACCGATCCAGGGCTGCCACCGGGGCAGTACGACGCCGGGGACGACTGGCCCGTCCTGTCCGCCGAGGTCACCCCCGACCTCGCCCCCGCCGACTGGTCCTTCCGCATCGACGGACTGGTGGAGCGGCCCTGGACCTGGGACTGGGAGACGGCGCACGCCCTGCCGGCGTCCTCGTACGAGGGCGCCATCCACTGCGTGACGAGCTGGTCGAAGTTCGGGGTGCGGTTCGGCGGTGTCTCGTTGGACACATTCTTCGATGTGGTGCGGCCCCATGGGTCCGCGACCCACGTGATCGCCTATGCGCACACGGGTTACACCGCGAACCTGCCGCTCGCGGACCTCACCGGCGGACGGGCCTGGATCGTCTGGGAGTACGACGGCGAACCGCTGGCGGCGGAGCACGGCGGCCCGGCGCGGCTGCTGGTGCCGCACCTGTACTTCTGGAAGAGCGCCAAGTGGATCGCCGGCATCACCCTCCTCGACCACGAGGAGCCGGGGTTCTGGGAGCGCAACGGCTACCACCACAGGGGCAATCCCTGGGAGGAACAGCGGTATTCCGGTGACTGAGACGGTGACGAAGACATCCTCTTCCCCGGCGGTCCCGCGGACCCGTTTCGCCGTTCCCGGGCGCATCGCCGTCGGCAATCAGACGGCGACGGAGTGGCAGACGGCCACCCTGACCGAGATCCGGCGCGAGACACCGCAGGCCGCCACGTTCCGGCTCGCGGTGCCGGACTGGGCCGGGCACCTGCCCGGACAGCACCTGATGCTGCGGCTGACCGCCGAGGACGGCTATGTGGCCCAGCGCCACTACTCGATCGCCTCCGCACCGGACGACTCCGGCCACATCGAGCTGACCCTGGACCATGTGCCGGACGGCGAGATCTCGGGCTGGTTCCACAGGGTGGCCCGGCCCGGTGACACGGTCGAGGTGCGCGGGCCACTGAGCGGCTTCTTCGCCTGGCCGGGCGACCGGCCCGCCCTGCTGCTCGGTGCCGGTTCCGGGGTGGTACCGCTGATGTCGATGGTGCGGCACCAGCGGGCGCGGGGCCTTGCCGTGCCGCTGCGGATGCTGGTGTCGGCGCGCCGCCCCGAGGAACTGATCTACGCCCGGGAGCTGGGCGCGGAGACCACGACCGTCTTCACACGCAGCGCCCCCACGGGAGTGCCGGTGGGCCGTATGGCGGCCGCGCATGTGGCGCCCCTCCTGGCCGAGCAGCCTTCGGGTGGGTGGGAGGCCTATGTGTGCGGCTCGAACGGGTTCGCCGAGCACGCCTCCCGTCTGCTGGTCGAGGCGGGCCAGCCGGTCGAGCGGATCCGCATCGAACGCTTCGGCTGAGTCCCGCCGTCGGACTGCCGCCGTCCGCCCGAAGGATGGGCGCGAATCTGACGCCGGGGCCCAGGCGGTCTTCCGGCGTCGCCGACATGATCCACAAAGCACGCCCCAGCGCGAGCGGTCGCGCGCACGCGACCGCTCGCGCAGTCATGGGGCGCATGCCTCGTGCCGTGCTCCATGAGGGCTTGAAGTCGCGGTCGGCGGCGTGAGCGAGGCGCGCCGTACGGGGTACGAGACCTCTGTGGACGCTCGTGTGCGGCAGCGGGGGCGGACGACCGGTGGCCGGGCTCACCCGGCACTCCGGCTCGACCGGCGGCGAGGAGGTGGACATGCGCACCCAAGTGCGGGGCTGGCGCTGGCGGCACAATCCGCTGCGGCGCCGGTCGGACCTCTTGGAGGCCTGGACGGTCCTGATCGTCGCCGTCCTGTTGTTCGTGGTCGCGCCCCTGGTCGGGGTGGCGGCGGGCGTGTACGCCCATGACCGGGCGCGGTCTCTCGCGGTGGCGCAGCGGGCCGAACGGCACTCCGTGCGGGCCGTGGTGATCGGCAACAGGCCCGAGCAGCTGCCCACGGTGCAGGGCGACCGAGACCATGCCTACCGTGCCCGGGTCCGGTGGACCGAGCCGGGCAAGGCGACACGTACCGCGCTGGCCCGCGTCCAACCGGGGACCCGGGCCGGTGACGTGGTGACCGTGTGGTTCGACGCCCGGGGCCGCAGTGTCGCCCCGCCGCCGGACGAGGCCGCGGTCTGGCAGCACACGGTCACCGTCGGCGTGTGTGCGGCGGCCGGCGCGGCGGCCGTGGTCCTGCTGGGGCACGCCGTGGAGCGCCGGATCGCGCTGCGCCACCGGCTGGCCGAGTGGGAGCGGGAATGGGCCCGCACGGGTCCGAAGTGGACGCAGCCACGGACGTGACCGACGGCGGACCGCACCCACCGCAGCAAGCGGTTTCGCACCCTTGACCAGGGCCTGGCGAGTCATCCGGCCATCCGCGTACGGTGAGATCACGCAGTCCCGCTGCACGTATCTTCACAAAGGCGGTTGACGATGGCCCTGTTCGACCTCCCGATCGACGAACTCCGCGCATACCGCAGCGAGTCCGGCGCGCCCGAGGATTTCGACGCCTTCTGGGGCAAGACGCTCCGGGAGGCGCGCGAGCACGACCTGGACGCCCGCTTCGAGCCGGTGGACACCGAATTGTCCACCGTGCGCGTGTTCGACGTGACGTTCGCCGGGTTCGGTGGCCATCCGGTCAAGGGCTGGCTGCGGCTGCCGTCCGGCGCCACCGAACCGCTGCCGCTGGTCGTGGAGTTCATCGGCTACGGCGGCGGGCGCGGGCTTGCGCATGAGAAGCTGCTGTGGGCGTCGACCGGCCGGGCACACTTCGTGATGGACACGCGCGGACAGGGCAGCGTGTGGGGCGGCGGGGGCGGCACGGCGGACCCGGTGGGCGCCGCGCCCGCCTATCCCGGCTTCATGACGCGGGGCATCGACGCCCCCGAGAACTACTACTACCGCCGCGTGTTCACGGATGCCGTGCGCGCGGTGGAGGCGGCCCGTTCGCACCCGCTCACCGACGCCGGGCGGACCGTGGTGATGGGTGAGAGCCAGGGCGGCGGTATCACGCTCGCCGTCGGCGGGCTGATCCCCGACGTGACCGCGGTCGCCCCGGACGTGCCGTTCCTGTGCGACTTCCCGCGTGCGACCACGCTGACGGAGCGTCACCCGTACCGGGAGATAGGCCTGTTCCTCAAGACGCACCGCGGCCGCACGGCGGAGGCGCTGCGTACCCTCTCCTACTTCGACGGTGTGCACTTCGCGGCCCGCGGCCGGGCCCCGGCCCTCTTCTCGGCGGCCCTGGAGGACCAGACCTGCCCGCCGTCGACCGTGTTCGCGGCGTTCAACGCCTGGGCGCACGGGGACAAGGCGATCGAGGTGTACGACTTCAACGACCATGAGGGCGGCGGGCCGTTCCATGAGCAGCGGAAGCTGCTCTGGCTGAGGTCGTACGCCTGAGGGGACGAACGGGAAGGACGTGGACATGGACACGCGCATGGCCGCCGAGCGGTTCGTGCGGGTCTGGGAGCGTTCCTGGGCCGCGCACGACGCGGATGCGCTGGTCGAGTTGTACGCCGGGGACTGTGTGCACCGGTCGATGCCGTTCCGTGAGCCGCACCGGGGCCGGGACGAGTTGGCCGCGTATCTGCGCTGGTCGTTCGCCGAGGAGCGAGTGGCCGATGTGCGGTTCTCCGCGCCCCTGGTGGGGCCGGACGGGGTCGCGGTGGCGGAGTTCCGGGTGCTGAGCGAGGAGGGCGGCGCCCACGCCACGCTGGCGGGCTGTGTGTTCGTGCGGTTCGACGGGGAGGGGCGGGTCGTGGAGAGCCGGGACTACTGGCACACCTCCGAGGGCCAACAGGAGCCGGCGGGCCGGCTGTTCTTCCTCTGATCATCCCCTGGGCCCGCTGATCACCCCCTGGCCCACCCATCATTCTCTGGTCCGTCCGCCTCCTTCCCTCCAGTCCGACCAGTCGGTACGTTCGGGGCACGCCCGGGTCGCAGCGCCGCGGCCCGGCTTCCGGCGACGACGGAGGTCCGATGTCCGCACACGAGGCACAGGTCCACGGCCACTGCGACGCGCGTTTCGCGGCCGTGCGGGAGGCGTTCGAGGAGAACTTCCGGGAGCGGGGCGAGCTGGGGGCCGCGGTGGCGGTGACCGTCGACGGCGAGACCGTCGTGGACCTGTGGGGCGGCTGGGCGGACGCGGCGGGCACCCGGCCGTGGGAGCGGGACACCCTGGTCAACGTGTGGTCGACCACCAAGGGCCCGGTGGCGTTGTGCGCGCATCTCCTCGCCGACCGGGGTCTGCTGGACCTCGACCGGCCGGTGTCCGTGTACTGGCCGGAATTCGCGGCCGCAGGCAAGGAACGGGTCCTCGTACGGCATCTGCTGTCGCACCGGGCCGGACTTGCCGGTCTGCGCGAGCCGCACTCGGTCGAGCAGCTCTACGACTGGGAGCTGACGACCGAGCGGCTGGCGGCGGCCGAGCCGTGGTGGGAGCCGGGCACGCGGTCCGGGTATCACGCGCTGACCTACGGCTTCCTGGTCGGCGAGGTCGTACGGCGCGTATCCGGAATGCGGCTCGGGGCCTTCCTGGAGCGCGAGGTGACCGGCCCCCTCGGGATCTGTGACTTCACCATCGGCCTGCCCGAGAAGGAGTCCGGCCGGGCGGCCGAGCTGGTGCATCCCCGGGCGGCGGACTCCAGCGAACAGGCTGCCATTTTCAGCCAGCTGTCACCTGCCGCGATCGCCGCGCTGGCGAACCCGGTGGTGGGCGCGACGCAGGCGAACACGCCCGAGTGGCGGGCTGCGGAGATCCCCGCGGCCAACGGGCACGGCACCGCCCGGGCGATCGCGGCGCTGTACGGCGTCTTCGCCGGCCGGGGCTCCTACGGCGGCCGGCGGATCCTGTCGCCCGAGGCGGCGGAGCGGGTGCGCGAGGGCCAGGGCAGCTGCCGCGATCTGGTCCTGGGAGCGGGTTTCGAGAGTGAGACGGAGATCGGGCTCGGCCTGTGGCTCAGCGGACCCAACGGTTCGTACGGACCCAATCCGTGGGCTTTCGGACATGACGGGTTCGGCGGCTCCTGCGGGCTCGCCGACCCCGAGGCAGGGGTCTCGCTGGGCTATGCGATGAACCGGATGGGGCCACGCATCGCGGACGACCCTCGCAAGATGGCGCTGGTGGCTTCCCTCTACAGCGCCCTGTGACCCCAGGATCGCGCGGGTGGGTTTCGGCCGAACCGCCCGGCCGCCCTTCCCTTGTGGTTTAGACCAATGCTAGATGTGGTCGCGCAATGAGCCCGCACGGCTACGTCTTGTCACCAACAGGAGGCGCGGCATGGCCCGCACCACCCCGCACGATCCCCCGCAGACCGACGGCCGCCCCTTGTACTGGCAGGTCGCGTCGCTGCTGCTCGACGAACTGCGCGACGGCACCGTCCCACCCGGTGAGCGCCTGCCCGCGGAGCGCGATCTGGCCCGGCACTTCGGGGTCAGCCGGGAGACGGTCCGGCAGGCACTGGAGGCGCTGCGCCGCAGTGGTCTGGTCACCACCGACCGGCGGGGCAGCCACGCCACCCTGCCCGGCCGTCCGGTCGAGGACCCGGTCTCGCTCACCTTCCCGGTCGGCGCCCGGCCGGCCGACCTGTCCGCCGTGGACCGGGCGACCGTGACCTGGGAGGCACCGCCGCCCGAGCACGCGCAGGCGCTGGGCCTGGCCCCGCACCGCCCGACGCTGGTGCACCGCTACCGGTCGGCCACGCCCGACGGCCGCTCGTTGCGTACGGCGGTGACGTCGTTCTCGGCCGTGGCGCTGACCGAGGTCGCCGAGCTTGGCCGCTACCGCGACCGGGCCGACGGGGCCACTCCCGCGCAGCTGCGCCGGGCCTACGACTGGATGCGCAAGGCCGGCCTGACCCTGCACCACCGGGACTCCATCACCCAGGTCGGCGACGCCTCCTCGGTCCGGGTGACCCGCCGGGTGCACGACCAGTACGCGCGCCCGCTGGAGATCACCGACCTGGTGGTGAACGCGGAACGGGACGCACTGGTCTACGAGTTCACACTGCCGGCGGCGGGGTAGCGCCACCGCTCCGGCGCGCCGACACCAGCCGGACACGGGGGCTGCCGTCGCCGCGCCGCCCGAACTCGGGCAGGGCGTGCAGCTCGACCGAGAACCCTGCGCGCGTCAGCTCCTCCCGTACATGACCCAGCCGAAAGGCCCGGTAGTACATGACGAACTGCGGTCGCCACAGGGCGTTGCGCACCCGCATCACCGCGTCGAAGCCGAGCAGCATCCAGAACGCGGGGCCGGCCGGGCGGGGCGGGGCGAGAACCGGGAAGACGAAGCGGCCGCCCGGCCGCAGGACCGAGTGGACCTGGGTGAACAGCCCGGGCAGTTCCCGGGGCAGGAAGTGACCGAACGCGCCGAAGCTGACCACGAGGTCGAAGGCGGCCGTGAAGGGCAGGGCCCGGGCGTCGGCGCGCACCCAGGCGACGTCCGGGCCCTGGGCACCCGCCGGGTGGCCCTCCCCCGGCGCCACGGCCCGCCGCCGGGCGACGTCGAGCATGCCGGCGCTGAAGTCCAGGCCGGTGACACTGCGCCGGCACAGCCCTGCCAGGACGTCCGTCCCGGCGCCGGTTCCGCAGCACAGGTCCAGACCGTCCTCGAACGGACCCAGCGGGCCGAGCGCCTTCGCCACCGAGTCCAGCACCGCGTCGGGCGTCCGGAAGGGGGTGTGGTCGAACTTCGGGGCCAGCAGGTCGTATCCGCGCTCGACGGACGACAGTGCCTGCACGGTGAGTTCGCGGAGCGTGGGGCCTTCGGGGCTGAACATTCCGTCAGCCTAGGGGGCTCCGGCCGCAGTGGACACGTATACCGCCGACGATTACTCTCATCCGCAGCTATTCAGTTTGTTGACTATGTGAGGTGATCCGATGCGTGCATTCCGCGAGGCGGTGGAGGCCGGGGACATGGACGCCGTCGAGGCGCTGCTCGCCGACGACGTCGTCTTCACCAGCCCGGTCGTCTTCAAGCCGTACCCCGGCAAGGCGATCACCGCGGCGATCCTGCGCGCGGTCTCCCAGGTGTTCGAGGACTTCCGGTACGTCCGTGAGATCGGTGCCCCGGACGCCGCCGACCAGGCGCTGGTCTTCACGGCCCGGGTGGGCGACCGGGAGCTGACCGGCTGCGACTTCCTGCATGTGAACGAGGACGGCCTGATCGACGACTTCATGGTCATGGTCCGTCCGCTGTCGGGCGCCCAGGCCCTCGCCGAGGCCATGGGCGCGCGGTTCGAGCAGATCGCCAAGGAGGCCCAGGCGCGGTCCGCCTGAGCGGCGGGGCTCCGCCCGGGGCGGCTCGGTCGGCCGTCCGCACGATGGCTCGGCCGACCGTCCGCGCGACGGCTCGCAGGGCATGGCCGACGGCCGGTGTGCCGCCCGAGGCGGCGAGCGTGCGATCCCGGATGCGCCGGACCAGGTGGGAGCGTCAGTCCTTGAGCTGCTCCATCGTGGCCTTGGTGTCCGTCTTCAGCCAGTCGGACACGTCGGTGAGCACGGGCGGGTCCTTGTCCTTGTCGTACGAGCTGAGGTAGGCGCTGTAGCTCATCGTGTACGTCACCCAGCCGTCGCGTACGGCGAGAGTGGCGTAATGGGATCCGCTGGAGGAGCCGCTGCTGGTGTCCTGGCTGACGAGATAGGCCTCGTCGCCGATTCCCTTGACCGTGCTGACGTCGTAACCCGTGTGGCTGTCGCCGTAGTTCTTCCAGGCGGCGGTGAACTCCGGGCCGGGGTCCGTCTTCTTGTGCAGGTCGACCTGGATGGACAGATAGGCGTCCCCGTAGGTGGAGCCGGTCTTCTTCAGGCTCAGGCTGCAGTAGCTCTCGTCCAGCGCCTCGTCCTTGAGCGAGTTGTGCGTCGGGGACGAGTCGCTCTCGGGATATTCGTCCTTGAACGACGAGTAGTCCGCGCCCGAGCACATGTTGGAGGGCGCCGAGTAGCCGCGCAGGTCCGCGCTGTCGCCCTTGCCGCCGATCAGGAACACACCGGCCGCCCACGCGGCGGAGGCGACGACCGCGCCGACGGCGAGCCACAGCACTGCCCGGCCGGCACCACCACCGCCACCGGACGGCGGGCCGGGTACGGGTCCGTACTGAGGCGGCTGTGCGTAGGGGTTACCCGGCATCCCGGCCTGTGGCGGGGCAGGCTGCCCGACCATGGTCGGCTGCGCGTAGAAGTTCCCCGCCGGGGGAGACTGCGGGTTCGGGTAGGGGTAGGCCGTCGGTTGCGGCGGGACCGCGGGCTGCGGTGCGGGCTGTCCCGGCTGCGGCGTGGGCTGATCGGCCGGCTGCGGGGGCTGCGGTGGCGTGGACATGTCGTGACGATAGTGCATGGTAAGGGGTCAAGTCCCCTGACGTCCGGCATCGTTATGGTGTGGGGACATCTGGTGCGGGTCGGTGGCATACGGCCGGACCAGGGCTTGGAGGGACGCCCCCGGCATCGCCGCGTCTCGGGGGGCGCGGCCGCAACGCCGCGGCAGAGGCGCCGAGTTCCGGCATCACCGCCGCACTCGGGCGGTACGGGACGAGCGGCAACGCGGCTCAGGCGCCCAGGCTCACGGGGAGCGCACGGACGCTGTTGCCGACGAAGCTGGAGTGACGGGACATCTCGGTCTCGGGCACCGTGAGGTCCAGTCCCGGGAAACGGGTGAACAGCCGCTCCAGCGCGACGGTGGCCTCCAGCCGGGCCAGCGGGGCGCCCAGGCAGAAGTGGGCGCCGTGTCCGAGGGAGAGATGGCGTACGGCGTCGGGGCGGGCGGACCGGGTGACGTCGAATCGGTCGGCGTCCGGACCGTGCGCGGCCCGGTCGCGTCCGGCGGCGGAGTACCCGGCGAGGACCGGGGTGCCGGCCGGTACGAGCGTGCCGTCGACGGTGAGGTCCCGTACCGGGTAGCGGAACGGGAAGTAGCTGACCGGCGCGTCCCAGCGCAGGGTCTCCTCGACCACGTCGGCCCAGCTCGCCTTCCCCGTGCGCACCAGCTCCAGTTGGTCGCGATGGCCGCACAGGGCGCGTACGGCGTTGGTGATCAGATTGAGCGTGGTCTCATGGCCGGCGATGATCATCAGCACCAGGGTGCCGATGAGTTCCCGCTGGCTGAGGCGGTCGCCGTCCTCGTCGCGAGTGGCGATCAGGGCGCTGGTGAGGTCGGCGCCGGGGCGCTCGGCCCGCGCGGCGGCGATCTCGGCCAGGACGGCGACGAGTTCCCGGTTGGCGGCGACCGCCTCCTCCGGTTCGATGTCGGTGGCCACGACCTGGTTGGACAGATCGTGCAGACGGTCGCGGAACTCGCTGTCGACGCCGAGCAGTTCGCTGATGACACCCATCGGCAGGGGCAGGGCGAAGTGCTTCCGCAGATCGACGACCCCGCCGCCCGCCTCCGCCGCCCGCGCCAGGCCGTCGAGCAGCGTGGCTGTCAACTCCTCGACGCGAGGCCGCATTTCCTCCACCCGGCGGGGTGTGAACGCCCGGCTCACCAACGACCGCAGCCGACGGTGGTCGTCCCCGTCGGCGGTGGTCATTCCCTGCACGGTGGCGAAGGTCAGCAGGGGCCAGCCCGCGCCGATGCGTCCCTCGCGCAGGGCCGTGAAGTGGCATGCGTTCTTGGCGACTTCGGGATGCTGGAGGAACTCCCTGAGCGCCTCGTGGCCGAGGACGGCCATCCCCTCGATCCCGCCCGGCAGCACCACGGAGGCCACGGCGCCACGGGCCAGCAGCCGGGCGTTGTCGGCGTGCGGGCATCCCCCGGAGGGATCCATGCGGTGCGGTGCAGTGGCGGGAGTGGACTCCACCGGGTTCTCCTGACGGCCGTAGGACGCGAACGAGCCCGATCGTAGGCGCCGGTGGGCGCTCCGCGGAGCGGCGTCGCGCGCCAACTCACGTCCAGGACGGCCTTCGCCCGCAGATTCCCGCTCGCCGGCGTCCCTGCCGCGTCGGCGATCTCCTCCCACGGCCCGCGCCGGCCGACGGGGACGCGCGGTCCCGACGGCCACCACGACACCGGCCGCGTCGAAGCCGGGCTCCCAACGCCGGGTGCGACCGATCGGGCGTACGGCAGCCGGCCGCGTTTCGGGAGGGTGCCGTACCGCCACGAGGATCTGGCCCGGGCCGGGAGCGGGCGTCCGGGGCTTCCCCGCGCCGCAGCCTGCCCAGTGCCCCGGGGTCGACGACCAGTGCACTCAGGGACCTGCCAGCCTCTCCACCCACCGCGGGAACAGGTCGCGTCATCGGCGTGTTGACGCCATCGCAGCGGTACCCTCCCATCGAGTGGTACCGTGCAGTCAGCACTTGTGTACGCCCTCTAGTGGGCGCCGGTGCCAGTTTCCCCTCTCACGCTGATCCGCCGGTCGTTTTCCGGCCCAGGCGCGTCAGATTCTCATCACCACCTCGGTCCGAGGTGTCGTTTCCGCCGCCCGGAGGCCCATACGCCCTCCCGTCTCGCGGCTCCCCCCCTTCCTCATGTCTTCCGTCCGTGAAAGGACCACCATGACCACCACACTCGAACCCCCTCACGTTCAGCAGCAGGCCCCGGCCGCCCGGCCCGTCACGGGTGTCCTGGACATCGACGCACACGGGAAGGGGCACCTGCGGGCCGTGAACTGCCGGCCCTCCCCCGCCGATCCGCAGGTCCCCGCCGCGCTGATCCGCCGGCACGGCCTGCGCAAGGGCGACCTCGTCGAGGGTGTCCGCGGCGCACAGCACGCCCTGACCGACGTCGCGCAGGTCAACGGGCTGGCTCCGGGCGAGCTCCGGGGCCGCCGCCACTTCCGCGACCTCACCCCGCTCCACCCGCAGGAGCGGATCCGACTCGAACACCCGGCCTCCGGACTCGCGGGGCGGGTCACCGACCTGTTCGCGCCGGTCGGCAAGGGCCAGCGCGGGCTGATCGTGGCCCCGCCGAAGAGCGGCAAGACCGTGCTGCTCCAGCAGATCGCCGCCGCCGTGGCCGGCAACCACCCGGAATGCCGGCTGATGGTCGTCCTGCTGGACGAGCGTCCCGAGGAGGTCACCGAGATGCGCCGCTCGGTGCGCGGCGAGGTGTACGCCTCCACCTTCGACCGGGCGCCGAAGGAGCACATCGCCCTCGCGGAACTGGTCGTCGAGCGGGCCAAGCGGCTCGTCGAGGCCGGCGAGGACGTCGTCATCCTGCTGGACTCCCTGACCAGGCTGTGCCGGGCCCACAACAACGCCTCCGCCGCCGGCGGACGCACCCTGAGCGGCGGGGTCGACGCGGGCGCGCTGCTCGGCCCCAAGCGGTTCTTCGGCGCCGCCCGCAAGGCCGAGGAGGGCGGCTCGCTCACCGTCCTCGCCACCGTCCTGGTGGACACCGGCTCCCGTGCCGACGGCTACTTCTTCGAGGAGCTCAAGAGCACGGGCAACATGGAGCTCCGGCTGGACCGGGAACTCGCCGGCCGCCGGGTCTTCCCTGCCGTGGACATCGACCCCACGGGCACCCGCCGCGAGGAACTCCTGCTCACCCCGGCCGAGTTGACCGCCACTCGGGGCCTGCGCCGGGCCCTGCGCTCCCGGGAGGGCGGACCGGCCGCCCTGGAGACCCTGCTGGAGCGGATGCGGGACACCCCCGACAACGCCACGTTCCTGCGCCGCATCCAGCCGACGCTGCCCCCGGCCTGAGCGACGCCGGCCGCCCCGGAATGCGGCATCCGGGTGCTCCCGTAGACCGTCCGGCCCGGGCACCGCGCCGTATGCCGCTCCCGTTCCTACGTTGATCATATGATTACCGGATTCTCTTGTCGGACCGTGTCGTCGGCCTGTGCCCTGTGCGTCGCTGGCGTACTGGCCCTCGCGCCGACCGCCGCCGCCACCGCGCACCGTGCGGGGGATCCCGCACCGCCCGGGCCACGGGCGGCGGTGCCGCGGCCCTCGCTGCTCTACCGCTCCGGCACGCAGGTCAGACCGCGCCTCGGCGCACCCGAGGTGCCGGAGGTCTCCGCGCTGTCCTGGCTGGTGGCCGACGCCGGCAGCGGCGATGTCCTCGCCGCCTCCGACGCGCACCGCAGACTGCCGCCCGCGAGCACCCTGAAGACCCTGTTCGCGCTCACGCTGCTGCCGAAACTGCCGGCCACCATGCAGCACACCGTCCGGTACGAGGAGCTGAAGGACGTCGGAGAGGGCAGCAGCCTGGTCGGCGTCGAGGAGGGACACAGCTACCAGGTCTCCGACCTGTGGCGCGGAGTCTTCCTCAGCTCCGGCAACGACGCCGTCCACGTGCTCGCCTCACTGGGCGGAGGCTGGCGCGCCACGGCCACCCGGATGCAGGCCAAGGCCCGCTCCCTGGGCGCCCTGGACACCAACGTCGTCTCCCCGGACGGCTACGACACCCCCGGGCAGGTCTCCTCTGCGTACGACCTGGCGGTGTTCGGCCGGGACGGGCTGCGCAACCCCGACTTCGCCCGGTACTGCTCCACCGCCGAGGCCCAGTTCCCCGGCGACGGATGGCCGTACGCGATCGAGAACACCAACCGCCTGCTGACCGGCGAGGACGGCGTGGCGCCGTACCCGGGTCTGATCGGCATCAAGAACGGCTACACCACCGACGCGGGCAACACCCTCGTCGCCGCGGCCCGCCGGGGCGGGCGCACCCTCGTGGTGACGGTGATGAACCCTCAGGCGGGCGGCGGGTTGACCGTGTACGAGGAGGCCCGCGAATTGCTCGACTGGGGTTTCGCGGCCGCCGGGCGGGTGGATCCGGTGGGCTCGCTGGACGGGCTGCGCGTCGGGTCGAAGTCCGATTCCGCCACCGCACCCGTCGCGGCGGCCACGTCCTCGGAGCCGGACGACGACTTGAACTGGTCGCCCGCGGCGGTCGTCGGTCTCGCCGGACTCGGCGCGGGGGCCGTGGCGCTGGCGCTGCGGGCCAAGGGCAACCGGGCCGAGCGCGACTGACCGACCGGCAGACCCAGCAGCAGGCCCAGCGTGATCCAGGTGTAGATGTTGCTGCCGAGGAAACCGTCGATACCGGAGGCGTCGTCGAACCACAGCCAGACCACGCTGGTGCACAGCACCGCGTACAGGGCGCCCGCAAGCCGCGGGTGCCCGGCGCGCGCGAGCACCGCGAAGGAGGGCAGCAGCCACACCAGGTGGTGCACCCAGGTGATCGGGCTGACCAGGCAGGCCGCGGCACCGGTGAGGGCGAAGGCCGCCGTCCAGTCGCCGGCCGCCAGCGCCCGGCTCGCCCGCCACGCCCACACGCACAGGACCACCAGGACCGCCGCGGCCCACAGCGGCCGGTCCGGCTCGCCGAGCCGGGCGAGGACGCCCTGCAGCGACTGGTTCGAGACGTAGTCCAGGCGGCCGACCCGGCCGGTGTCCCACAGGGCCTCCGTCCAGTAGTAACGGGAGGCCCCCGGGTCCGCCAAGGCGGCCAGGCCGGTCGCCGCGAGGGCCACGGCGGTCGCCACCCCGGCCGCCCGCCACCGCCGGGCGAGCAGCAGCAGAGCGATGAACAGGGCGGGGGTCAGCTTCACGGCGGCGGCGAGTCCGATCCCGGCGCCCGCCCAGCGGCTCCGCCCGGTCGCCAGCAGCCAGGAGTCGCCGAGGACCAGGGCGAGCAGCACCAGGTTCACCTGGCCGAAGCTGAAGGTGTCCCGCAGCGGCTCGAAAAGCGCGAGCAGACAGAGGGCCAGCGACCAGCGGTACCAGCCGAGCCGTCGCCAGCGCGAACCGGCCAGGATCCGCAGGACCACCCCGAGCGCCGTCAGGTTCACCAGCAGGGAGGCGGCGATCGCCGCGTGCCGGCCCAGCAGGGCCAGGGGCAGCATGGCGAGTGCGGCGAACGGCGGGTACGTGAAGCCGTACGACGTCCCCGGCACCTGATAGTCGTAGATGCGGCCGCCGTGCCGCACCCAGGTGTGGATCGTGCCGTAGTAGACGCGCAGGTCGAAGAAGTCCCGCAGCAGCGGCACGGTCGCCGTGAACACGGTCACCGCGGCGGCCAGGACCAGCACGAGCAGGATCCGGCCCCGGTCCGTGCGCGGCAGCGTCAGCATTGTCATGCCGTCCGTCCCGTCGCCGGTTCCTGGGACGCCTGGTGGGCCTGCCACAGGACGACCACGCCGAGCAGCCCGCCGGAGACCGCGAGGACCAGCTGGCCGAGATCCGCCGGGCCGCCGCTGGGCAGCACCGCGAGGGCCAGGACGCCGGCCAGGGCGGCCACCCGGTGCCGTACCGAGGTGCTGGGCGCGGCGGCCGCGATGAGGAACAGGCCCCACAGCACGTACCAGGGGCGGATCGCCGGGCCGAACACGGCGACCGCCAGCAGGCTCAGGCCGAGGGCGTACACCGGACGCGGGCGCAGCCGGAGCCATATCAGCACCACCGCCAGGACGGTGGCGGCCAGCCCGAGCACATGCCAGGCCGGCACCGCCAACGGCGCCAGGTCGCTGCCGAGATGGTCGAGGAGGGCGCCGGTGGCACGGCCCAGCAGACTGGTGAGCGCCCAGTTGTGCGGGGAGACGGGCGTGTCCAGGGCCCGTATCCAGCCGTATCCCGTTCCGGCCACGGCGGTCGCGGCCACCGTGGTCGCCGTGGCGGCGGCCGCCGTCGACAAGGTGGCCCACAGCGGGCGGCGGCCGGAGCGCACCTGCAGGGCCACGACCGCGAGCAGGCCGAGCAGGGCGGGCGCCTTGACCAGGGCGGCCAGCGTGACCAGCACCGCCCCCAGGACGGGCCACCGGCCGAGCGCGGCGACCAGGCCGAGCCCCAGCAGGCCGAGCATGATGGCGTCGTTGTGGGCGCCCGCGACCAGGTGCAGCAGGACCAGCGGGTTGAGGGCGCCGAGCCACAGCGCGGCGGCGGGGTCGGCTCCGCTGTGCCGGGCCAGGCGGGGCAGCGCGGCCGCCATGAGGGCCACGCCGAACAGGGCGACCAGGCGCATGCCCAGCAGACCTGCGGGGAGTTCGCCGCGGGTCAGGCCGGACAACGCGGAGGCCAGCCACAGGAAGGTGGGGCCGTAGGGGGCGGCGGTGTGCTGCCACACCGGCGCCACCTCGTCGGCCAGCGGGCCGCCGAGCTGCGCGGGGCCCTGGGCGTACACGTCCATGTGGGCGTCGACCATGGCGCCCTGGGCGAGGTAGCTGTAGACGTCCCGGCTGAACAGCGGGGGCGCGAGCAGCAGCGGGGCCGCCCACACCGCCAGGACCAGCAGCAGGGACCGCTGGGTGGGCGGTTGCGGACCGCGCACCAGGCGGCCCAGGAGCACCCAGGCCGCTATCAGCAGCACGACGCCGAAGTAGACCCCGACCAGCCCCAGCGCCGCCCGCGCCGAGGCGGGGGCCAGCAGATCCTGGACGGGCAGGGCGCCGGCTGTCTCACCCCCCAACGCCAGGAAGGAGGTACCGGCCAGGCCCAGAACCTGGCAGCGGCGGAGATCGACGGGGAAAGCCATGGCCAACACTGGGTCAGCGTGTCAACGCCGGGTGGCCGGAAGGCGACGCTCCACTCACCGGCGGACGGCTCGCACGTGACCAGCATGTGAGCAGCGGCGAATTCTGCTGGTCCGGGAGGTCCTCACGACCTCCCGCCGGTTCACCTGGCGAGCCGCGGACCGCATCCCGGTGGGTGAATTCCAGTTCTGCCGCGTCAGAACACCGACAGTCCGGTGAGCGTCGTGAACCGGTCCAGGGCCGCCACCCCCGCCACCGAGTTGCCGCGCTCGTCCAGCCCCGGGCTCCACACGCACAGCGTGCAGCGGCCCGGGACGACCGCGATGATCCCGCCGCCGACACCGCTCTTGCCGGGCAGGCCGACACGGTAGGCGAACTCGCCGGCCGCGTCGTACGTGCCGCAGGTCAGCATCACCGCGTTGACCTGCTTGGCCTGGCTGCGGGTGAGCAGCCGGGTGCCGTCGGCGCGGATGCCGTGCCGGGCGAGGAACGTGGTGGCGAGGGCGAGGTCGGCGCAGGAGGCGGCGATGGAGCACTGCCGGAAGTACTGGTCGAGCAGGACCGGCACGTCGTTGTCGATGTTGCGGTACGACGCCATGAAGTGGGCGAGGGCCGCGTTCCGGTCGCCGTGCGCGTTCTCGGAGGCGGCGACATCCTTGTCGAAGTCCAGGGAGGGATTGCCGCTCTCGGTGCGGAGGAAGGCCAGCAGTTCCCCGGCCGCGTCACCGGTCCGGGTCTGGAGGCGGTCGGTGACGACAAGCGCGCCCGCGTTGATGAAAGGATTCCGCGGGATGCCGTTCTCGTACTCCAGCTGCACCAGCGAGTTGAACGGGTTGCCGGAGGGCTCGCGGCCCACGTGCTCCCAGAGTTCGTCGCCCTCGCGGGCCAGATCCAGGGCGAGCGTGAAGACCTTGGTGATGGACTGCGTGGAGAAGGGCTGCCGCCAGTCCCCCACCCCGTACACCGTGCCGTCCAGCTCGGCGACGGCCATGCCGAAGCTGCGCGGATCGCGGGCCGCGAGGGCCGGGATGTAGTCGGCGGGACGCCCGCTGCCGGGCGTGCGCTCCATCTCCTCGGCGATGCGCTCCAGGACCGGCAGGAAGGTGAGGGACGACGTCGTTGTCATGATCACCATTGTGCCTCCCGGCCGGTCCAGGCGCGCAAACGCAGGGGCTTGGCCGCAGGTCAGGCGGCAGGTGCCGCGCTGCCCGCGACGATCTCGGGGCGCAGCAGGTCGGCCAGCCTCTCGGCGGGCAGCAGACCCTTCTCCAGGACGAGTTCGGCCACGCCCCGGCCGGTGGCGAGGGCCTCCTTGGCGATGTCGGTGGCGGCGGTGTACCCGATGTACGGGTTGAGCGCGGTGACCAGACCGATGGAGTTCTCGACGGTCGCGCGCAGCACCTCGGTGTTGGCCGTGATGCCGTCCACACAGCGCTCGGCGAGGGTGAGGCAGGCGTTCCGCAGGTGTGTGATCGACTCCGACAGGGAGTGCAGGATGATCGGCTCGAACGCGTTGAGCTGGAGCTGTCCGGCCTCCGCGGCCATGGTGATGGCGACGTCGTTGCCGATCACCTCGAAGGCGACCTGGTTGACGACCTCGGGGATCACCGGGTTGACCTTGCCCGGCATGATCGACGAGCCGGCCTGCACCGGCGGCAGGTTGATCTCGCCCAGGCCGGCGCGCGGGCCGGAGGACAGCAGGCGCAGGTCGTTGCAGCTCTTGGAGAGCTTGACCGCGATCCGCTTGAGCACGCCGGACATCTGGACGAAGGCGCCGCAGTCCTGGGTGGCCTCGACCAGGTTGGCCGCGGTGACCAGGGGCAGCCCGGTGATGTCGGCGAGGTGCCGGCGGGCGGCCTCGGCGTAGCCGGCCGGGGCGTTGAGGCCCGTGCCGATGGCCGTGGCGCCCAGGTTGATCTCGTGGATCAGCTCGACGGCCTCGGCGAGCCTGCTGCGGTCCTCGTCCAGCATCACGGCGAACGTCGAGAACTCCTGCCCGAGGGTCATCGGCACCGCGTCCTGCAGCTGGGTGCGGCCCATCTTCAGCACGTCACGGAACTCGACGGCCTTGCGGGCGAAGGCGTCCTGCAGGACGGCCATCGCCTTGAGCAGGCCACGCACCGCGAACACCGTCGCGATCTTGACGGCGGTCGGGTAGACGTCGTTGGTGGACTGGCCGAGGTTGACGTCCTCGTTGGGGTGCAGGTGCCCGTACTGCCCCTTGGCGTGCCCGAGCCGTTCCAGTGCGCGGTTCGCCACGACCTCGTTGGCGTTCATGTTGGTGGACGTGCCGGCGCCGCCCTGGATGACGTCCACGACGAACTGGTCGTGGAGAGCGCCGGTGCGGATCTCCCGGCAGGCGGCGACGATCGCGGCTGCCTTCTCCGGTGCCAGCAGGCCGAGTTCCTCGTTGGCGAGGGCGGCGGCCTCCTTGACGGCGGCCAGGGCGTCGATCAGGTGCGGGTAGGCGGAGATCGGGGTGCCGGTGATGGGGAAGTTCTCCGTCGCGCGCAGGGTGTGGATGCCCCAGTACGCGTGGGCGGGGACGTCGCGGTCGCCGAGCAGGTCGTGTTCGCTTCGGGTGGCGGCGGTCATGAGGGTGCGGGCCTCTTTCGGAGCTACAAGGGTGGGGTGAGCGGTGACGTCAGACGCAGGCGGTGAGGGAAACCGGGTCCAGCGCGCGTACCGGACGCACGCACCCCACCGGCTCTCCTCCGCCGAGCAGCGGTGCGCCCGCGAACTCGGTGAGGAGGTCCGGGTCGACGCCGGCCCGCGCGAGGGCGGCCGCGGCGACCGGGACGCGGGCCCGGTCGGCCCCGTCGGCGATCTTGACGGCGATGGCGCGGCCGTCGGGCAGCGCGGCCACCTGGACGCCCTCGAAGCCGTCCTTGGCGAGCAGGCCGGGTACCGCCCGCATCAGCGCCGCCACGTCGCGCCCCGAGCCGGAGGCCATCTCGGCGTGCTCGCGCATCGCGTCGGCGACGCGCGCCTCGGGTGTTCCCTGGACGGCGGTGGTGATGCGGGCGGCGGCGCGGGCGAGGCCGTGCAGGGAGATGGAGAACAGCGGCGCGCCGCAGCCGTCGACGGTCACCTGGGCGACCCGCTGGCCGGTCAGGTCCTCGACGATCTCGGCGACCGCCTGCTGGAGCGGGTGCGCCGGGTCCAGGTAGTCCGCCAGGGACCAGCCGTTGATCGCGGCGGTCCACAGCATCGCCGCGTGCTTGCCGGAGCAGTTCTGGGCGAGGCGGGAGGGCGGCCGGCCCTCGCGGACCCAGGCGTCCCGCACGACCGGGTCGTACGGCATGTCGGGCACGTTGCGCAGGTCGGCCTCGGTGCGCCCGGCGAGTTCGAGGATCCGCCGGGTGCCGGCCAGGTGACGTTCCTCGCCGGAGTGGCTCGCCGCGGCCAGCGAGAGCAGCTCGCCGTCGAGCGGCAGCCCCGCCCGCAGCATGGCCACGGCCTGGACGGGTTTGAGGGCCGAGCGGGGGTAGAACGCGGCCTCGATGTCGCCGAGCTGGAACTGGACCTGGCCGTCGGCGCCGAGGACGACGACCGAGCCGTAGTGGATGCCCTCGACGACCCCGCCGCGTATGAGGTGGGCGACGGGGGCGTGGAGGGGCTCACGGACGAGGGGTGCGTCCGCAGGGGAACTGCTGTACATCACTGCCTGCTTGTCGGGGAGCGCCGTGCGGGTCACGCATCGGCTCCGGTGGTGGACTTGCGCGCTGTGCGGCTGCGGACGGCGAACCAGCCCGCGACCAGCGCTGCGGCGATCAGCGGCAGGAACAGCACGGTGGTGCGTCCGGCGCCGCCGTCGGCGTACATGAGGACCAGGACGGAGGCGAGGAAGCCCAGCGTCACGAGTTCGGTCCAGGGGGAACCCGGCAGCCGGTAGGAGGGCCGGGCGAGTTCGCCCTTCTGGGTCTTCCGCCAGAAGAGCAGGTGACAGAGCATGATCATGCCCCAGGTGGCAAGGATTCCGATCGCCGCGAAGTTCAGAACGATCTCGAAGGCGTCGGCGGGGACGACGAAGTTCAGGCCGACTCCGAGGACACACATACCGCTGGTGAGCAGGATTCCGCCGTACGGGACCTGGCTGCGGCTCATCCGCGCGGTGAACTTCGGGGCGGAGCCGCTGACCGCCATGGAGCGCAGGATGCGGCCGGTGGAGTACAGGCCGGAGTTGAGCGAGGACATGGCCGCGGTGAGCACGACCAGGTTCATCACGCCTCCCGCGGCCGGCACGCCGATATTGGACAGCACCGTCACGAAGGGGCTCTCGCCGGCGCTGTACTTGCTCCAGGGCAGGAGCATCGAGAGCAGGACGACCGAGCCGACGTAGAACAGGCCCACGCGCCACATGATCGAGTTGATCGCCTTCGGCATGATCTTCTCGGGGTTCTCGGTCTCGCCGGCGGCGACGCCGACCAGCTCGACGGAGGCGTAGGCGAAGACGACGCCCTGGATGATCAGCAGCATGGGCAGCAGGCCGTTCGGGAAGACGCCGCCGTTGTCGGTGATCAGGGACGGGCCGGGGGTCACGCCGTCCACGGGGTGCTGGGTGACCAGCAGGAAGATGCCGATGCACATGAAGATCACCAGCGCGCTGACCTTCACGATCGCGAACCAGAACTCCATTTCGCCGAAGATCTTCACCGAGATCAGGTTCACGGTGAGGACCACGGCCAGGGCTATGAGCGCGATCACCCACTGCGGGATGTCGGAGAACATGCCCCAGTAATGGGTGTAGGTCGCCACGGCCGTGATGTCGGCGATGCCGGTGGTCGCCCAGTTGAGGAAGTACATCCAGCCCGCGGTGTAGGCACCCTTCTCGCCCAGGAACTCCCGGGCGTAGGACACGAAGGCGCCGGAGGAGGGGCGGTACAGGACGAGTTCGCCGAGCGCGCGGACGACGAGGAAGGCGAAGACGCCGCAGACGGCGTACGCGACGAACAGGGAGGGCCCGGCGTCGGCGAGCCGGCCGCCCGCGCCGAGGAAGAGGCCGGTGCCGATGGCACCACCGATGGCGATCATGTTGACGTGCCGGTGCTTCAGGCTCTTGCTGTAGCCCGCGTCTCCGGGGTCGACGTGATCGGCGACATGGCCCGACGAGGGGCGCGTCTCGTCTTTGAGGTGCTGCTCGCTCACGCCTCGGGTCCGCCTTCCGTGGGGAGGTCCGTACGCCCGGAGCGCACGATGTCGGTGAGGGTCGTCTCGACACGGTCGAGGTGATGCTTCATGGCCTCGACGGCGTCGTGCTCGGAACCGTCGACCAGCGCCTCGACGATCGCGCGGTGCTCGCGGTTGGACTGCTCACGGCGTCCGCCCAGCTCGTTGAGGAAGGCCGACTGACGCGCCAGTGCGTCGCGGATCTCCTCGATGACCCGGCGGAAGACCGGGTTCTGGGCGGCCTCGGCCACGGCGAGGTGGAAGAGGCTGTCCATCGCGACCCACGCGGTGGTGTCCGTCTCCCCCTCCATGCGGTCCAGGAGATGAGCCATGTGGTCGAGGTTCTCCGGGGTGCGGCGCAGGGCCGCGTACCCGGCGACCGGGATCTCGATGTGCCGGCGCACCTCGAGCAGGTCGCTGGCCGCGTAGTCGCCGAAGGTGGGGTCCTCGACGGCGCTCGCGACGACGAACGTGCCCTTGCCGGTCCGGGAGACCGTCAGCCCCATCGTCTGCAGCGCGCGCAGCGCCTCGCGCAGCACGGGCCGGGACACCTCGAGGGTGCGGCACAGCTCGGCCTCGGAGGGGAGCTTGTCGCCGATGGCGTACTCGCCGCGTTCGATGGCGCCGCGGAGGTGGCCGAGGACCGCTTCCATGGCGCTGACGCGCCGCGGGACCCGACCACCTGTCTGGCTGTCTGACAGGTTCACGGAGCGATCCTGCGGGTTACGGGAGGGAACTGTCAAGGCGTTCACGTAAGGAAACATTCACGGGGTGCGGCGCCCTGAATACAGGCATCCGCACCCCGTGGGTGGTCCGAGGCTCGCTCAGCTGCTGAGCGTGCCGGTGGCGAGCAGGCCGAGGAGCCCGACCCCGATGACGATCCGGTAGATCACGAAGGCGTTGAAGGAGTGCTTGGCGACGAACTTCAGCAGCCAGGCGATGGAGGCGTAGGCGACCACGAAGGACACGATCGTGCCGACGGCCAGCGGGGCGGCGCCGACGCCCGCGCCGAGGGCGTCCTTCAGCTCGTAGATGCCGGCGCCGGTCAGGGCCGGAATGCCGAGGAAGAAGGACAGGCGGGTGGCGGCGACGCGGTCCAGGTCCAGGATGAGCGCGGTGGACATGGTGGCACCGGAGCGGGAGAAGCCAGGGAAGAGCAGGGCGAGGATCTGGGAGCAGCCGACCAGCATCGCGTCCTTGAAGGAGGTGTCGTCCTCACCGCGCTTGTGCCGGCCCATCTGGTCCGCCACCCACATCACGCCGGAGCCGGCGATCAAGGAGCCGGCGACGACCCAGAGCGAGGCGAGCGGGCCGTCGATCAGCGGCTTCGCGGCCAGGCCCACCACGACGATCGGGATCGTCGCGGCGATCACCCACCAGGCGAACTTGTAGTCGTGGTGGTAGCGCTCCTCGGGCTTGGTCAGACCGCGGAACCAGGCGGAGACGATCCGCTTGATGTCCTTGAAGAAGTACACGAGCACGGCGGCGATCGCGCCGACCTGGATGACGGCGGAGAACCCGACGACGGACTTGTCGTCGACAGGAATGTCCATGAGCCCCTCGGCGATCTTGAGGTGGCCGGTGGAGGACACGGGGAGGAACTCGGTCACCCCCTCGACCACTCCGAGGACGACGGCCTGACCGACAGAGATGGCGCTCATGGGATCCAGTTCTGAGGATAGATGGTCGACAGTGCTGTAGACAGTACTCACAATGCCCGGCCGTGTGCCAAGCGCCGGGGCCCTGTGCAGGCCCTAACCCCACAGGGCCCCGGCGAGGGACACACCCGCGGAGGCCGCCGCGAGACCCGTCACGACGCTCGCGACGGCATTGGCGGCAGCGTAGAGCCCCGCACCGGCCCCGGTCAGCCGCAGGGTCTCGTAGGAGAAGGTCGAGTACGTCGTCAGCGCCCCGCACAACCCGGTGCCGATCAGCAGTTGCACGTGCGGACCTGCGGCTCCGGCGGAGACCGCGCCGGTGAGCAGCCCCAGGATCAGGCAGCCGGTGACGTTCACCACGAAGGTGCCCCAGGGGAAGAGCGAGTCGTGTCTGGCCTGGACGGCGCGGTCGGTGAGATAGCGCAGGGGTGCGCCGACCACGGCCCCCAGGACGACCAGCAGCCAGTTCACAACGACTTCTTACCCTTCGGATCCGTCCCGTCCGGGCCCGGACCACGGCCCACGTACCGCATGACCTCGCACTTCTCCAGGGTCACCAGGCCCTCGCCGACGAGCTCGTCCAACTGGGGCAGGAAGGCCCGGACCCGCTCCTCGGTGTCCACCACGACGATCGCCACCGGCAGGTCCTCGCTCAGGGACAGCAGCCGGGAGGTGTGGATGCGGGAGGAGGCGCCGAACCCCTCGATGCCCCGGAAGACGCTGGCCCCGGCGAGTCCGGCGGCGTGGGCGCGGTGCACGATCTCGGTGTAGACGGGCTTGTGGTGCCAGGTGTCGTCCTCGCCGATGAAGACGGTCAGCCGCAGGGCCCGGCCGGTGAGTGACGTCATCGCCGCCTCCACGCGTACACCCGGCGGGCGGCGGCCGAGGCCAGCCACACCGCGGCGAGGGCCGCGAACAGGGTCGCGGCCAGATAGGCCAGCCCGGTGCGGGGGTGGCCGCCGTCGACCAGCCGCTGGATGTCGACGGCGTAGGTGGAGAAGGTGGTGAAGCCGCCGAGCACGCCGGTGCCGAAGAAGGGGCGTACGAGGCGATGGGCGCCCCACACGTCGGTGATCAGCACCATGAACACGCCGATCACGGCACAGCCGATGACATTGGTCCAGAAGGTCGCCCAGGGGAAGCCGCCGGGTGGCGTGGGCCAGGCCAGGGCGAACGCGTAGCGGGCCGTCGCGCCGAGAGCGCCGCCGACGGCGACCACGGCGACGACGGGGGTCTGGGTGCGCCACTCGGAATGCCGCGGGGGCGCGGAGCGGGCACGGAGGCTCTCGGCTTCCGGGGCTGTCATTGCTGGCACGTCTCCTGTTCGGCCCTGCCCCACACGGTGATCACGGCCGGGCACCAGGGTACCGCCGTGTCATCCGCCCGAGGGCCGCGCGCAGACCGCGACGCCGGGCTCCCAGAGGCTGCCCAGGACCAGCAGCCCGTCGGCCCGGCAGACGCTCGTCACCATGCGGAAACCGGAGCGGCGGCGGGTGAGGTGGTGGACGGTCCCACCGTGGTCGTCGAGGGCCAGCACGCCGATCGTTCCGCCCGGGCGGAACGGGGCGTGCACGGCGACCCGGGCGGCGGCACGGCGCACGGCCGGCGAGGTGCGGTGCAGGAGGTCGAGCGGGGGGACCCGTGGCCCCGCGAGGGCCACCCAGATCGGTCCGTCGGAGCCCTCGCGCCACAGGTTGTCGGGCATGCCCGGGAGGTCCGCGAACGGTTCGGTGTGTCCGGCTCGCGGGCCGCTGAGGTGGTAGCGGGTGAGGCGGCAGGCGCCCGTCTCGGCGATCACCAGGAAGGAGCCGTCGGCGCTCGGGGCAAGGCCGTTGGCGAACTGCAGCCCGTCCAGCAGGACTTCGGGTGTGCCGCTCCCGGGCGGGAGGCGGAGCAGGCGTCCGGTGCCGGTGTGCTCCACGATGTCGCCGATCCAGTGGTCCAGGGGATGGCGGCGGCTGGAGACGGTGAAATACACACTGCCGTCGTCCAGGGCGACGACATTGCTGCAGAACCGCAGCCGCTCCCCCGCCACCGAGTCGGCGAGGACCGTCACCGTGCCGTCGGGGTCGACGCGCAGCAGCCCGCGTTCCGCGTCGCACACCAACAGGCCCCCGTCCGGGAGGAGTTCCAGGCCGAGGGGACGGCCGCCGGTGTCGGCCAGTACCTCGGAACGGGCCGTGTCCGGGTCCGCGAGGTGACGGATGCGCAGGATCCGGCCGTCCGCCATCCCGGTGAGGACCCGGCCTTCGGGGTCGGCCACCACGTCCTCGGGGCCCGGACCGCCCAGAGCGATGTAGTGGAGCGGGACGAGTGCCGTCGTCATAGGTGCCTGCCCTTCGCCGTCTCGGCCGCCCATCCTCCCAGCCGGCCGCCGCTCACCAACCCTTTTCGAACATCCTGGTCACCTCGGCGATGCGGATCTCGTCGCGCCGGTAGTGGGTGCGGCAGCGGATCCGCCGGGTGCGCAGCAGGCCGAGGCGTCTGAGGAGTTCGAGGTGGGCGGCGGCGGTCCGGCGGGAGACGCCGAGCTTGGCGGCCATCGCCCGGGCGGTGACGCCGGTCTCGGCCGGGCCGCCGCGGCGGTGCCGTGAAGGAAAGTGGGTCACCGGGTCCTTGAGCCAGTCCAGGATGTCCTGCCGCATGCGGCCCGAAGTGTTCCTCATCATCCGTCCCGCCTCCGTCCCCGGCCTCCTCGCGCGCCGTGTTTCCACTCTCGCGCAGCCGACGCCGTTCCGTACCGGACTCCATCGCCGTTGTCCGGTACCGGACGGCCGATACCGCCGACCCGGACCCGGTCACGGGAACGGGAAGGGGCCCGGCCGTCCCCTTACGGCCCGGCCCCGTCAAGGGTGGTCCAGCGGTGGCCGAACCACGTCATGGAGGAGAGCGCCTTGTCGTCGTAACCGAACAGGGCCCGGTTTCCCAGCCGTTGCCCGAGGCCCTATCGGTGGGGTCCCGGCCATTGCCGGTGACGGCCGTCCAGGTAACTCCCAGGAGAAGACGCCGAGGCCGCGGCCGAGGCCGCCCGGGACGGACTCCACGATGCTCGCCACGTCGTTCATCCACTTGGTCCGGCCGGTCACGGTCGCCGGACAGCCGGAGCCCAGCTCGCCGGTGGTGTCGATCTGGTTGGTGAGCGAGTCGTCGCTGTCCAGGTGGAAGGGATAGCCCTCAAAAACAGAGGAATTAAATTGATATTCCGTGCGAGATAAGCAAACCACGGAAGATGAAGGAGGGGAAAGGGCTCCTCCGGGGCCCAACCCCTTTCAGTGGGAGGGACCTTGAGTCAGTCCCTGGGGGGCGTGCCTGCCTCCGGCAGGAACGACACCCCCAGGAGGAGACCGACCGAGGAAGGGGACCAGGGCTCCGTCCACAATGAGCGCGGTGTCTCGCCGAAATCGGCGCCTCGGTTGCAGTGCCAGGCGGGGACCTATGTCGGCGACCACGGGGTCGGCCGTCAGCTTCGAAATCCCGAACAGCAAAGCGAGCTGGCGCAGGGTGAGGTTCGTGCGCCAGTACGCCGTTACCAGCAGCGCTCGGTCAGCCAGGCTCAGAGCCCACGGGTCGGCCTGGCTGGACTCTTGTCGCACTCCCTTGCTCAACCACAGTCACGGCCTTTCTTGAACTGGCGCGGACTCAGCCCGGTGAACGGGGCTGTCCGTGACGGCTCCGAAGCCGTGATCACACCCACCACGCCGTGATCATCACATCGGACCGGGTGCGTTGCCGAGACCATCGCTGCCGCTACGCTTCCACCGGCGCAGCCGATGACGAGCGTGGCAGGGGGAGACCGTGAGCCGACCACTGCTGTTCCTCGATGTGGACGGGCCCCTCAACCCTTACGCGGCCAAGCCGGAGAAGCGCCCCGTCGGCTACACCACCCTCAGAGTGCCCCGAAACGACGGGGCCCCCGACGAACACCGAGCACTCTCGCTCCGTCGGCGGCCCCTGCGGGTCTGGCTCAACCCAGAGCACGGACGAGTCCTGCTCCGGCTCGACTACGAGCTGTGCTGGGCCACCACATGGATGGCTGATGCCAATCGGTGGATTGCCCCGGTGCTCGGCCTTCCCGAACTCCCCTTCGTCGACTTCGGTGACGCCTTGCTTCAAGACCGCCCCGACGGAGTTCACTGGAAGACTGCTCCCCTGGTGGACTACGCCAACGGCCGCCCCTTCGCGTGGGTGGACGACGAACAGAGCGACCTGGACCAGGCGTACGTGACCGCCCACCACCGCGCACGTGGCCTTCTGCACCACGTCGACCCGCGGATCGGCCTGCGAGAGGACGACTTCCGGACTCTTGCCGACTTCGCCCGCTGTCTGGGTACTTCACAAGCCACCGGCTGAGCCTGTCCTCAGCCCATCGGGGAGCTCTGCCCCGCACTCCGTGATCATTTCGGGACAGCCACTAGCAACGGCAGGCGGCTGTTGGCGTCGATGACGACCTGCAGGTTGGTCGAGTACCGGTAGTTCTGGCTCGAGGCGGCGATGCTGCAGACCCGGGTGGGCACCAGGGTGCCGTCGACGATATGGACGGTGTCCTTGCGCAGCCGGCGAGCCGGCGAAATCGCCGGCAGCGGCGCGAGACGGTCGAGGATGCGGTCGGCTGCCGACTTCGACACACCGCGCCCCTGGCCCTGTCGTCAGGCCAGCGCTTGGTACCTGTCTCCCAACCATCTGGTGGAGGTCGGCTACGGAGCAGGCGGTGCAAAGCCTCGCCACCCCGACGTCGGTGGCCACCTGCTCCACCGTCACACCCGGGCCGCGGTTCCTCGCGACCCGCACGAAGTCCTGGCGGAACTCTTCCGGACAAACCTTGGGCGCAGCGACATCCTTTCCACCCGTCCTACAAGGCAAGCCAGTTCAGGTGTCACCCGATCGTGCAGCAGACCCGATGCTCCGGTGCTCCTACTTGCAGTGATCCTGCGCTCGATCCACCACGGTGGGGCGGCAAACGACACCTCACACCCCTCGGGGACGCGAGGCGAGGAGTAGACCTCCAACGCGAAAAGGAGCAGCTCAGAGGGCGTTTTCGGGTTTCCGGACGAACGGGAAACCGGCAACTCCTTCCGCAGTGCACCCCAGGCCCGGCACGGTCCATCTCGTCGGGCAGCCGCCCGGCATCCGCAACCCGGAACGGAAGGTGAACCGCATGTTCACAACGGTGAAGAAGAAGGCCGTCACCATGGCGATCCTGGTCACCCTCGGCGGTGGTGCCACGGCAACCACCGCCTCGGCAACCCCACACCACGCGGTGGAAGCGGCGTCCACCATCGCCTCGGCCCCTTCCGCCTCCACGGTCATCTCGTCCCCCTCCGCGTTCACGCAGCCGCCCCTGTCACACCGCGCCCCCGCAACTCCCGCTGGACAGCAACTGCCAGCGCACGGGCAAGAGGTGCAGAGCGCCCCCAATCCCTGGGGGACCGTCGCGAAGTTCCTCAAGGGGACGGGACTCTTCAAGTCCCTGAAGCAGGCCGTCAAGAACGGCCGGGACGCGTTCCTGACCCGGTGGTACACCGTTCCGAACTGGATCATCACGAAGCTTCACGAGTGGGGCGTTGGAGCCGACGAGCTCTTCGACTGGATCAACGGCCTTCGGGGCTGAGCGACATCGATGCCGTGGCGGGCAAACGGCGCCCAGCCCAACGCCCGCCACACCCATTCCGCAACCGGATCCCGAGGCCAGCCTCGACAGCACCCCGCCGAAGCGCTGGCTTGAACTGCCCGCGCATACGACCCGACCACGACCAAGAAGGGAACTTCACCATGCCCAACTCCCGCCCGCGCAGCCGGCTCGCAGCCCTCATCGCCACCGTCTGCGCCGCGACGGCCGGCCTCGTCCCGGCCGCACAGGCCACCGACCGCGCCGAAACGCCCAGCCCGGCCACCACTGCGGCCCGTGCCATGGACCGCACCGAGCAGGCCGCGACCGGCATCGCCGACCGTCTCACCCCGAGTGCACCGACGGCAGGAGGCCGCGTCTGTCTGTTCCACGCTCCGAACGGCGCGTATGGCGCGGGCCATGCCGGATGGGCCGTCATGGACGGCTCCGGCCGGTGGTTCTCCGGCGCCACCGAGACCAAGGCGTCCAAGGGCTTCGCCGGCAACTGGCTGCGCGGCCCCGAGGACGTCAACTCCATGCTCGGCAACTTCAAGGCACAGCGGATCAATAAGTACACGGAATTCCGCTGCAAGAACACGTCCAGTGGATCCCCCACAGGCGCGGTCACGAGGTTCAAGCTGTTGATGAACACCGAGTACAACTGGCTGGGCAACAACTGCCTGACCCGGTCCGTGCTCACGTTCAAGGCGTACTCGAGTGCGATGAACAGCCTGAAGAGCGGCGTCTCGATCCCGCCGAAGTGGTACTTCAACATCTACCTCGGCTACGCGGGCTGGGAGTCGAGCGTCCGCCTGTAGAGCCAACGGCCGAGCGCACGCCACCCGCCCGCCGACGCGGGTGGCGTGCGCCGCTTCCCGTACGCAATGGGGGTACTGAGCAGTACTGCCCGGGCGCTGCCGCCGCTCACCGTCCCAGCCTGCCTGTGGTAACGCAGCACCCGCGAGGAGGACGGCCTCCTCGTCGCCGGGGCACGCTGCGGCGGCCACTGGCGGCGACGCAGCAATCGGCACGGGAGGTGTTCGCCGCCCGCGCATGTTCCTGGTGTGAGCCGGCACAGTGCTTCCACGAGCCGGTTGGTTGCGCCCTGCGAGTGATGCGCTGTGGCGGGTCGGACACTCAAAGTTACAACGTGATCAGAACTCTTCGCCTCGTGCTGTTGGCCCTGGTGGCGGTCCTGGAGGCCGTCATACCGGTCGAGGCCGTTCCACACGGACTACCCGGAGGCAAGACCAACTTCGTCGTCTCCACCGGATACCTCAAAGACGGCTCCGCGCATGACAACTGGGTTCGACTGGGCTCGTATGTCTTCAACCCCGTGACCGGCAGCGTCACAGCGAGGATGCATCGTTGGAACCAGAAGCATCCAGTCCGCCGGGAGGGCGCCGGTGTCACCCCGGACACCGGCTGTGCGCCGGTGGGGAAGTGGGATTCGCCAGGGCGGCGACGGTGCCCGGTCATGACGGCAGGTGGCTTCCCTGGAGAGCCGAACGATGTCCGCACCGGCAGCTACACCCTACGCGCCGCCGAACAGGGCGTCACAGGAGACGATGTCGTTTCGATCACCTGGGACACGAACAGGGCGCCGGAGCAGTGGACGGTCGTCTCCGGCGAAGGGCTGGCTCGGCTGGAGTTCCGCAGCCGAGGCGGGGCGACGACGGGATACGGCTATGGCAGCAATGCGCCCCTTGACCGCGGTCAATCCATGTCCTCGGTGTTCGAGCACCCCGCGTTCCCGGCGCTCAAGCTGGACGGGCACGGCTGGTCCAAGGACGAGGCCAACCAGTTCCCGGCAGGCCAGACGTTCCACCACCGGAGGTTTTCGCCCTGCACCGACACGACCCGTTGCATGACGCTCGCCGAGGAATCGTCGGGCAAGGCATGCAGCGCCAGCAGTGGCTGCCCGCGGTACGGCGACGGTGGGAGCGAGAAGGGCAAGACCGACAACACCATCCAGTACTACCTGGCCCGGGTGGGCATCCAGGACCGTCGCGACACCCTCTGGCACTGGTGCACCTGTCTGGCGATGGAGCACAAACAGCTGTGCCACCAGCACAATTCGCATGTGAAGCCGCTGCTCCAGGTCCTCGACGACACCGGTACGTTCCGCGGTTGGGTTGGGGTCGAGGCGTCCTTCTATCCCGGCGCAGAACCCGAGCACGGGCCCCGCTGGCACGACATGCTGGCGGTCTTCCGGATGGCGGACTTCCGGTGAGCCGTCATGAAGAGGCACTCGTGATGGGCCGGCACTTCCGGCCTCTGGTAAGCGTGGGTGTGGCAAAGCCCGGCATGATGCCCGGTCGGTCAGGCAGTCCAGGGTTCATTCATCGAGTCTGTCGTCACCGTTTCCTGGCACTGTCGTTGGGAGAGCGGCTGTCCATGTCTGTGTGTGGGAGCGATCATGGTGTCGAAGGGTGATCTTGCGGGCGGGATCACGAAGCGGCGGGCACCGCAAGGGGGGCGGCGCAGGGCCGCGCTTGCAGCCTGTTTGATGGCGTGCATCGCGCCGGGCGGGATGATCAGCGGCGCTGGTCAGGCCGAGGCTGCGGACCCGACAGTGACCGTGTTCAACAACGTTCTGTCCGCGAAGAAGTACCGGGACATCCCGGGTGCGAGCGTGCAGATCGCAGCGGAGCCCGGCCAGCGGTTCGTCCTGCATGCGAGCCGGTTCTCCCTGACCCTCGACCAGCGACTGCCTTCGGGGAAAAACCTGGGGACGACCACGGGTCTGTTCTGCCCCTCAGCAGACGGTCCTCGCCCGAACGGGACCCACTACGGCACCAACTTCGCTCCGGGCGTCAACGACCGGATCACCCCCGTCGTTCGGTGGGTGTTCCAGGCTCCGCACCGGTCGGGGACACGTACCTACACTTGTCGAGTGGCTGTCGCCTTCTACACCGGTCCCAGTCTCGTGGGCCGTTATGACGCGCGGGTCACCTCGCCTACCGCTTCGGTGCGGCTGCACGCCGAGGATGCGTATGCGGGGATGGAGCAGTGGGTTCTGCCGCCTTCTGCGGACCCGCGGCAAAACGTGTGGGGAGTGGTGCGGCGTGGTGCGACAGCGACGGTGCTCGAGCACCGCATCGAACCTGCCTCCTCCCGGACTCGGATCGCCGTCCGGCAGGATGCCCAGCTGACCATGTGTAAGCCGCAGAGCAGCTATGAGACGTGCCGAGGACTCGGGAGCGCGGCCTACAGTGATGTGTCCAGCCGGGTCGAGGCGCAGCCGCTGTACATGGGGGGTGGGATTTGCGGCACCCCGCTGCGCGGACCAGTGAGTTCGGTGCGGATTTCCACGCATGAGCATCACCGGACCATGCCCAATGGGCTGGAAGTGAACAAGGCCGCGCTGCCACGTGGGTGTGAGCGGCTTCTGTTGTCGCTCAAGGTGCGCGTGCGCGGAGGCAGCGCCGTGCTGGTACACGGCGGGTCCGCGTCGGCAGGGCCGGTGTCGACCGCCTACTCCCACGGTTACGCCTACGAATACAGCCCCACCGACCCTGTTCCGGGTGACCGATAGGCCTGCGGGAGCCGGCACGGCCCTCCGGGCGCCGTTCGGGAGAGAGACCCGCTCCCGGAGGAGTTGGCGCGTCGACAGTGGGAGCGCAGCCGCGACGCGCCGCCATGAGGCACCGACCGGGCAGGTACGTCGGAGGACGACCCGGACACGAACCTGCCTTTCAGCCGGATGCCCAGCCGCGATCGGCAGGCAGTGTCGGCTGCCGCGACCGATGCTTTCGCCAGAGGCGGAACCGGCCGGAAGCGGTTGTCCGTTTCCTGCTGTACCGGGTACCTGGGAACCCGCTTCCAACTGCAGCTTCTTCGCCCGAACGGGATGGCCTGGGTCGTCACTCCGCAGTACGGGACGTCGTTGAACTGGGCAGACCAGAACGGTGCGCGGCGGTATGACCTGGAGGGCCTGTGGGGGATGCAGGGAGCGACGGCACCACCTTTGGAGCGGAGCTTCGGCGACTGCGTACGGCGGCCGGGATGTCGCTGGCAGATCTCGCCAGGAAGCTGGACACGAACAAGGGCTATTTGAGCCGACTGGAGCGCGGCCTTCAGCAGCCCAGTGAGCCGTTCGCCCGAGCATGCGACACGGCACTCGGCGCTGGCGGGGCTCTGCTTGAGTTGGCGGCGGGGCCAGGTGCCGGGGTTTGTCCCTATCCCGGCCTGACCTCGTTTGGAACCGAGGACGCCGCGTGGTTCTTCGGCCGTGATCGTGCGGTCGCCGATCTGCTGGCGCTGCTGGTCGACCCGACCACAGCTGGCCATCCGGGGATCCTTCTTGGCCCTTCCGGGATCGGAAAGTCATCGCTGCTGAGGGCGGGACTCGCGCGCGCCGTCATCGACGGCGCTCTGCCAAGCCGGCTACCAGGCACCCCCGACGTGCTTTATCTGACGCCCACGAACCGGCCGATGAACGAGCTGACGTCCCGCGACGATCTGCGCTCTCTCGACTCGTACGCCCTTGTCATCGTGGATCAGTTCGAGGAGCTGTTCACTTTGTGCGAGGACTTGGCGGAGCGAGAGGCATTCATCGCTGACATGTGCCGACGGTCCGCCGCCGGACTGCCTGTGGTGTTGGGTCTCCGCGCTGATTTCTACGGGCATTGCCTGGCCCACCTGCCCCTGCTCGCTGCACTGCAAGCCCGAGCGTTCCCTCTGGGGCCGATGACGACGGCGGAGCTGTGTCAGGCGATCACCGAACCGGCCGCCGCCGAGGGCCTCGCTCTGGAACCAGGGTTGGTGGAGGTGCTGCTGCGCGATCTGGGCACCTCTCATGGTTCCGGGCCCGATCCGAGCGCGGCCGGCGCGCTGCCTCTGCTCTCCCACGCGCTGCGCACCACCTGGCAGCACCGCACCGATGGCGTACTCACAGTCGCCGGCTACCAACGCATCGGCGGCATCCACGGCGCCGTGGCCACAACAGCCGAACGCGCCTACGCGCGCCTGTCGCCACACCAGCGGGAAACCGCCCGCAAGGTATTGCTGAGCCTGGTCCGCGTCGGCGAGGGCACCAACGACACACGTCGCCGTGTGGATCGCAGCGTCCTGGCCGCCGAGCCGGTGGTGGAGGAGTTCACACGGGCCCGGCTGCTGACGGCCGACACCGATCACGTCGAGATCAGCCACGAGGCGCTGCTACACGCGTGGCCACGGCTACGCGAATGGATCGACGCCGACCGTGCCGGGCTCATCGTGCGACAGCAACTCATGGACGCGGCCACGGCCTGGGATGCCGAGAACCGGGACGACAGCATGCTCTACCGGGGAAGCCGACTGACAGGCGCAGACGAGTGGGCTGCCGGTCATCCGGAACAGACCGGGCCCCTGTTGGCCGCCTTCCTCAGAGCAAGCCGCCAACACCGGCAGCGTGGCGCACGCCGACTGCGCCGGCTGATCGCCACTCTCGCAGCCCTGTCCCTCGCGGCCACGGCCGCATTGGTCTTCGCTGTGGTCAAAGAGCGGGAAGCCACGCACGAGCGCAACGCGGCGACATCCGCCCGGCTGGCCGTCCAGGCCGACTCCGTTCGCCCGTATGATCCGGCCCTTGCCATGCACCTGTCCCTGGCCGCAATCCGCACCGCGGACACCGTTGAGGCGCGAGGAGCGGTACTCAGCTCCTCGTCAGGCCCTTACGCCACGCGCTATCTGGGAGGCGCAGCGAACACCACGGCCTCCGCGATGAGCCCTGACGGCACGGTTCTCGCTGCGGCGACAGCGGACGGTGAACTGACCCTGTGGGACGTGCAACGGCCAAATGACCACATCACCTTCGACGCCGGCCAGTCACCGATCACCAAACTCGCCTTCCATCCGCGCACGGTCCTCGCCGCCGTCGTCCAGGGCGGGCCCGTCCGACTCTGGGACGTTCGGGACCCGCGCCACCGTGGAACGCCAGTCGACCTCCCCGACACCACGGGCACGACGGACATCGCCTTCAGCGCGGACGGCACCCAGCTCGTCACGGCGGACCAGGGCGGAAGCCTCATGTCCTGGGACACGACCGATCCCCACGCGCCCAAGCGCACCCGGCAGTGGCGCGGACACGGCGGTGCAGTGGTCGACATCGCGGTCAGCCGCGACGCACGCACCGTGGCCACGATCGCCGACGATCGGACGGCGACCGTATGGGACCTGCACAACCCGGGGAACGCGGACTCCGAAGACGGCCCGGAGCACCACAAAATTCCCTTGCCTCAAACGGAGTTCGACGCGATCGCCCTCAGCCCCGATGCTCGCACCATTGCCGTAGCGGCCTACGAAGGAACCTCCCCACTCTGGCTGGCTCATGTCGGTCCCGATCTACGCGTCGGAACTCCGGAGAAGGTCGCCACGCTGAACTCCACGTTCCTCCAACTGTCCTTCGGCCCCGACGGCAAGACGCTGGCCGCGGCCACCATCAACCGGGAAGTGCTCCTCTGGGACGTCCCAGACCTCCGACGCGCGATGACGCTGCCGCAGACGGATCCGCTGGTCGGCATCGCCTTCAGCGCCGACGGCACGTCACTCGCCGTCGGATCCCAAGACGGATCCCTCCGCCTCTGGCATCCTCTGCCCAGCCTCGTCGGCCACAAAGACATCATCAGCGAGCTGGCTGTCAGCCACGACCACACGCTGCTGATCAGCGCAAGCATGGATGCCACCGCACGACTCTGGGACGTCTCCGGCCCTCAGGGACCGAAGCCCCTGGGGCGCCTGACCTGCCAGGGCCGACCGCTGAAAAGCGCAGCCTTCAGCCCGGACGGCAGCATGGCGGCCGTCGGCGCATACGGCCGGGGAGACCCCGACAAAGAGACACCCTTCTGCCTGTGGGACATCAGCGACCCGGACCGCCCCGAACCCCTCGGAGGCGCGGAAGGGCACAGCCGCAACAGCATCGTGACCATGGCATTCAGCCCCGATGGTCGCGCATTGGCTACCGGAGGCAACGACGGCAGGGCCCGCATCTGGGACATCACGCAGCCTCAGACCCCGTTCGAACGCGAACGCATCGGCACCAACGCCGAGTTCCAGGACGTCGTCAGCCTCGCCTTCATCGGCAACCGCGACACCCTTCTCATCGGCACCGTAGCCGCAGGCGCTCAACTCTGGGACCTGTCCGACGCATCTCCCCGCCGCATTGTGCAGCTACCCGGCCCCACCGGCGCTGTAGGAGACGTAAGCGTCACGGAATCGGCCACGCCAGGAGAGACGCTCGTCGCCGCGGCGGGCCACGACCGCAACGCTTACCTCTGGTCCCTCAAGGACCTCCAACGTCCCCGGCTGCTGCACACGTTCTCAGGCCACGCGCGGCCCGTCCTGCGCGTCGACTTCAGCCCACATGGCCGCCGCCTCCTCACCTCCACGGGTGAGCAGGGCGGTGCGGCACGGCTGTGGGACGTGTCTCGCCCCTACCGTCCCGCACTGATTGCCACCCTTAGAGGACCGATCACGGCAGCGGCATTCACGAAACGCAACACCATCGCGGCCATCACCGACGATCAGACCGTCCGCACATGGCGAACCGAGGCAAACGCGTTCGCTGCCGACATCTGCCGGCTGGCGGGAACTCAAATGACCGCGCGGGAGCGGGAGCTCTACATCGTCGAGTCATACCAAGCCCCATGCGCCTGAAGCCGTCCGCACCGCTGCTCAATGACGGTGCCCTCGGGAGAAGCAGCTGTCGGCCATCGAGGTCATGAGCGACACACGCGCCGAACGGCTCAACACGCGCGACTCGACAGGGAAGCGCAGGGCGTGCGGGCCCGGTACGTCTCGGGCTTGCCGGTGACCGCGGTCCGCTCACGCCCGAACCGCTCGATGATCGCGTCGTACGCCTGCAGACGCCGCTCGGACTCCACGTCCAGGTCGAAGTCCGGCAAAGAGGTGCGGCGCTCGCTGAGCCCGCTCGAACAGCACGGTGCTCCAGAGGGTTGGCCGTGGCCACGACGATCCTGTCCCTTGGGGTCTTCCATCCTGGTGCGGTACGGAGCTGCCGCAATCCTTGCCCCGAGGACGATCGCCCGAGCTGGGTCTCCTATCACTCACCAACAAGCTGGAACTCTCCGAATGCCCTTCTGTCGGCCATGGTTGTCGGCGTGTCAGTCTTGGCCGTGATGTACCGCCAACACGGCGCTGGGTGATTCGTCTATCTGGTGCTAGCGGTCAGGAGTGTCGGTGCTGATCGGCGGAGATCTGATCATGCCCCGCTACGGACGAATCCCGTCCCCTGGCAGGTGGCAGGGCTCGCGGTTGTGGGGCGAGAAGGTCGTCGGCAACTACCGTCAACACGTCGGGCTGAACCACGGCGAGGGCGTCAGCGGCCGTCTGCCAGGTGCCAAGTCTCAGCGCCTGCGCAATCAGTCGGGACGAACGCGCTGTGCCGGCTTGGCGGGCCACTTTCGCCAGGGCCGACGCGTGCTGCTCCGGGACATCGATGGCGCGGGCCATGGCCTCGGCGCGGTCGATGTCGCCCAACTTGGCCATGGTCTCCGCCACCTCCGCTAGCGTTTCCCCTCGCCACTCCTGGGCGGCGATGGTCCGCGCCACGGTATTGGCCTCATGGGCGAGCTCCTCGGCTCGGTCTACGTTCCCCAGCCGAGCCAGCACCTCCGCCGTCGCCAACACCGCCGGCACCCGCTGCTCCGGCTCGGGGATGGCCAGAGCCCTCGCCTCGGCCTTGTGGGCCAGGTTCTCGGCCCGCTCCATATCCCCCGCCCGAACCAGTGCCTCCGCCAATACCGCCATGTCCAACACCCTCACATACGGGTCGGGGTTGCTCCGAACCGCGGCCTCCGCCTCGCAGGCCAGGTCCTCGGCCCGGAGGACATCCCCCGCCCGAGCCACGACCTCCGCCAACCTCGCCAACGCCAACCCGCGCAGCCCCGGCCCGGCAAAGCTCCGGGCCACGGCCTCGGCATAGTCCACATCGCCCGCCCGTGCCACCGCCCCCACCACCTCCGCCAGCGCCCCGGACCGCGAATGAACGCCGATGATGGTCCGAACCAGGGCTTCGGCACGGTCCGCCTCGTCTGCCCGAGCCAGTGCCGCAGCCACCTCCATCAGCGCCAGAGCCTGCTCATGCGGGTCGGTGATGGTCCGGGCCATGATCTCGGCGCGGGCCGCATCCCCCGCCCGAGCCACCACCTCCGCCACCGTTTTCAAGGCTTCCGCCCGACTGTCCACGTCGGTGATGGTCCGGGCCACGGCTTCGGCACGTTCCGCATCGCCTGCCCGAGCCAATGCCGCCGCCAACGCCGCCAACACCGGTCCCAGCATCTCTGGGTCGGCCGTGGTCCGTGTCACGGCCTCGGCCTCATGCACCAGCTCCTCGGCCCGGCCAACGTCGCCGGACCGAGCCAGTGCCGCAGCCACCTCCGTCAGCGCCAGAGCCTGCTCATGCGGGTCGGTGATGGTCCGGGCCATGGTCTCGGCGCGGGCCGCATCCCCCGCCCGAGCCACCACCTCCGCCACCGTCCTCAACGCCCCAGCCTGTGAAAACGAGCCGGTGATGGTCCGGGCCATGGTCTCGGCGCGGGCCGCATCCCCCGCCCGAGCCACCACCTCCGCCGCGGTCCTCAACGCCTGCGCCCGTAAGAACGGGCTGGTGATGGTCCTCGCCACCGCCTCCGCGTCACGGGCAAGGCCATCGACGTGGCCGGCGTTCCCCGCCCGAGTCACGGCCTTCGCCAACACCACCTTCACCGAAGCCGATCTCTGTACCTGCGGGTCAGTGATGGTCCGAGCCACGGCCTCCGCGTCACGGATGAGGTCCTCGGCACGAGCCGGTTCCCCTGCCCGAGCCATTGCCGCCCCCAACGATGCCAACGCCGGCACCCGCAGATTCGGCTCGGGGATGGCCAGAGCCGTGGCCTCGGCATCGCCGGCGAGGCTCTGGAAGCGGTCGGCTTCTCCTGCCCTGGCCATCGCCTCCGCCACGTCCGCCCATGCCTCCGACTGCGCATGAACGCCGATGACGGTCCGGGCCACGGCCTCGGCTTCGTACGCGGCTTCCCTTGCTCGCAGGACGAGTTCTCCGCCCCGGTCCGGCCCCTGTCTGAGGGCACTTCGCTCGGCCAGCGCCCCGCTCAAGGAAACCAACGCCTTAACTCGTCTACCCGGGTCTGGTATGGATCGGGCCAGGGTGTCGGCGCGCTGGGGATGTCCGAGGAAGGCCCATACGGCGGGCAGCCGGGGCGGGATGTCTTTGTTGCGCTGGACCAGATGGTCGCGGTGGACCGCCAAGAGAGTCATGGCCCGCAGGTCTGGCGGGTCGCGATCAAGGATCTCATCCTGGGTGGTGGTGATCTCGGTGAGGGCGGCAGTGTCCCCACCGCTCATGTCGAGCATCCGGTCGTGGCGTGCCTTGTCGAGGGCGCAGTCGATCATCCTGGGCAGGTCGCCATGGGCATGCAGCATGCGAAAGTAGCCGCGGAACAAGAAGCCGGGCGTGTCCGTGGGCCAGCGGGTGTTGCGGTACTGGTCTGCCCAGGTGTGCAGCCGCCGGCGGTGCTCCGCCATGCGCCCGTCACCCAGGAACCGTACAGCGGTCCGTTGAAGTTCCTCATGGCCGAACACGTAAGCCTCGCCCGCTGCCTCCAGCCCGGACAGGCCGAAGGCAGGCCGGCGGGTGAACGTCCGACCGGCCACCGCGTGAAGAACGTCCTCGATCTCCCACGCCTGTCGTCCTGTCAGCTCGGCCAGGTCCCTTCCGCTGAGACCGCCCCCAGCGGCGGTGATCAGTCCCAGCAGGTCCTGCTCCTCATTCGTGCCCCGCAGAAGTCGCTTCAGCTCCCGGTCCGCGTCACGGCGGACGACTTGGGCATGCGGGGACGCCCGCAGGACTCGTTCGACGGCCGGATCGCGCAGTGGATGCCCGTCGGGCACGTCGGAGGGGATCGGCGGGTCGTGGCGCCCCGCCACCACGATGCGCATTCCCGCCTCAGGACGGGCGGGGAGCAGCGCGGCGATGCTGTGATCGGATGCTCCGCTGTCCTCGTCGAGGCCGTCCACGACCAGCACGAGACGCTGCCTTTGCTGCTCGCATGCGGCAGCCGCAGCGTCGAGCAGCTTCCACAGATGCGATGGACGGGTGGCAGCGGTCAGCGTTGGCGGTACGGGTTCCCCCACGAGAGCGGCCAGCTGCTCGATGACAACATCCAGGAAAGCCTCGCGATCGCTCTGGGAGGCGAAACGAGCAGTGATGAAGAACGAGACGATGCGCGTGCCGGGTGGCGGGTGCAAGACAAACCAGGACATCAGTGCAGACTTGCCTGCCCATGCCTTGGCACGCCACCACTGGTAGGCGCCGGCATCGGATCGCGTACAGAAGTCCGCGAGTTCGGCCAGCTCCTGCTCCCGGCCCGTCAGGATCTCGGGGGCGATCGCCCGCACCTGGTACAGGTAGGCCGACCGTGCCGCCGGGTATGCGACCGTGGACACGTTGATCTGAAGGTTTCCGTTGCCGATCTGCACGCCGCTGGCACCACGTGCGTCGACTACGGAATCGCGGTCCCCCGTACCCACTGGCGCGGCCCCGTCAGTTGAAGTTGTTGGTCTGCGTGTTGTTGTCTCCGACCTGCAAGCCCTTGGCTTCCCGGGCGTCCACATGGCGCACTGCACCCTGCAGTCCGGCCACACTCAGCTCCTGAAGCAACGACCTTGCTGCGGCCAGGATCTCCTCGTCCTGGTCGACACCGGATACCGACAGCAGCTCGCTCAGCCGGGCCTGCCACACCCCGGGGGCTGCCTCGCTCGCCTCCAGGAGCCGTGCACTGTCCTCGCCGCGAGCGGCAAGACGCCGCTGCACCAACTCGCGCAACCCGGTGTACGCGTCCCGGATCGCACTGCTCGCCGTGTCGGTGAGCCCCACCGCAGCACCTGCGGACAGCGCTGCGACCACCAACTCCACTCCGCTCATTCCGGCCCCCGCCCTCGAATCGGATCGGATCGGATCGGATCGCTGAGCGTCCCTGGCTGTGCAGGTTGGGACGCGGGCCACCAGTGTCACATCAACCAACGCTCCAGGGCACGGAAACCGTTGCCTTCACCAAGCACGTCCACACCTCCTGCAGGCACGCCGAACGCGGCCTCGGCGTGCGCTGCGGATACCAGACGGCACAGCCGCGCCCACCCGGCCGCGTTCTGGGCGAGCAGGGTGAGCCACAGCAGGGGCTCCACCACGTGCGCGCCGCCGCGCACCGGCGTCCGAGGGCGGGCGGCAGTCGGGTCCTGCCAACTGCCGGCGAAACTCCGACTCAGGTCACTTGCTCCTCCCGTCCGGTTCTTCGGACGGCGGTCCCTCGCACGGCGACCGGATCAGCGTCCCGATGCCGGCGCAGAGCAGGTCCAGGCTGCGGGTGAACTTCTCGTCCGGCCCGTGCGCGGCCGCGGTGGCCACCGTCCGGGGGAAGCTCCGGTGGAGGGCGGCGACGTCCTCGGCGGTGACCGGCACCGCGGGTGGATCGCTCTGTTCCTGGAGCACGTAGCCGGTGACGTGGCTGAGCACGGTGTCGGCGGCGGTGCCGCAGTGCTCCGGGGGCACGCCGGCTTCGGCGAGGGTGGCTAGCAGCCGTTCCATCAGCGAGAGCGCGCCGGGGCTGAGGGTCTTCGGGCTGCCGGCGAGCATGATCGCCCCGCCGGGGTGCCGCCGGATGCTCTGCCGCAGGGCGACGGCCTGCGCCATGACCCGCGCCGGCCAGCCTGCCTGCGTGGGCAGGCCGGCCAGGGCGGCGGTGCCGGCCTCGTACGCCTGCCGGACCACCCGGTCGGCCATCAGCTGGAGCAGCGCAGCCTTGCTGGGCACGTGGTAGTAGAGGCTGCCGGCGTGCACGTCGAGCCGGTCCGCGACCTGGCGCACGGAGAAGCCGTGGTAGCCGGTCTGAGCGAACACCGCCATCCCCGCGTCGATGATCCGGTCTGCGGTCAGCTTCACGGCCGCAGTCTAGCGAGCCGCGCCAGCTTTCAAACACTGTTTGAAAATTCCCCGGGCCGCGCTAATGTCATGATCACCAAAATTGCACACGGCTCGGAGGGGGGTGGTGACGATGGGCATCCTGCTGTTCAACGTGACCACGGCGGCACTGATGGTGCTGATGTTCAACGGCGGACTGGCCCTGGTCGGCCAGAGCACACTGGGCCGGCGGCGGATCCCCTGGGCGGCCGTCGGCCTGACCGGGCTCGCGCTTGCCGGGGTGGCTCTCCAGCTCGGCTGGTCGGGGGCGATGGGCGCGCTCGACGCGGACCCGTCGAAGTCCGGCTGGTGGCGCGTGGTCACCTCGGCCTTCATGCAGAACGGCGGCTTCGGCGGGGCGGCCTGGAACATCGCCACCCTTGCCGCCGTCGCGGCCTTCGCCGACTGGTTCTGGGGTGCGCCGCTGACGCTCGGCCTGTTCGCAGCGGGCATCCTGCTGCCGGAGCAGATCGACAAGCTGTGGGGCCAGACCTCCCACAGCACCGACCCCCGCAACTTCGCCGGCAGCTCCGGCGCCACCTACTTCCTGGGCGCGACGCTGGCCGCGGCCCTGCTGCTGCGCGGCGGCGCCGACGAGAACTCCGGCAAGGCCGCCGGCCAGGGCTCCCACGACCAGGGCGCGAGCCGTGGCAAGGCCGTCCGCAAGAACCGGCTGCTCGCGCTCGGTGTGCCGGTGCTCGGGCTGGCGATGTGGTTCGCGCAGGAGAACGGGCACGGGCTGGTCTCCGGCTACGGCTTCGCGCTCGGCGCACTCGCCTGGACCGCGTTCCGCACCGTCCTGCAGCCGGACCGCGACCTCCGGCAGCCGCCGCGCACGACGGTCGCCTCGCTGACCGGGCGCGTCGGCCGGCGGACCCGCAGCGCCGGCTAGCCGGCAGGCCCGCGCCCCACCCCACCCGCGCCATTCCACCGTGACCACGAGGGAGACAGCATGTCGGAAAACCTGCGCCGGGAAGTGTCGAACCTCGTCGACCAGGAAGTGGCCAAGATCCTGGAACAGACCGACCGCGACGTGGCCCGTACGGTCAGCCGTGCGCTGGGCGTGAGCGACGGCGCCCCGGCATTCGACACCGCCCGCTGGCAAGCCCGGCTCGGCGAGCTCCTTGCCGCCCACCACATCCCCGGCGCCGCCCTGGCCGTGCTCGCCGACGGCGAGATCCACGAACTGGCCGCGGGCGTCCTGCACACCGGCACCGGCGTCACGGTGACCCCGGACTCCGTGTTCCAGATCGGCTCCGTCAGCAAGGGCTACACCGCCGCCATGGTGGTCCTGCTCGCCGACGCCGGGAAGCTGAACCTCGACACGCCGGTCGCGGACGTCCTGCCGGACTTCGCGGTCGCCGACGCCGCGGCCACCCGGACGATCACGCCGCGCCAGCTGCTCAACCACACAAGCGGCATCGAGGGCGACTACGTCAACGACACGGGCCGGGGCGACGACTGCCTGGCCCGCTACGTCGAGGGCGCGCGGACCGTCGGCCTGACCAACCCGCCCGGCGTCACCATGTCGTACTCCAGCACCGCCTACAACGTTCTCGGCCGGATCGTCGAGGTGGTCACCGGCCAGACCTGGGACGAGGCGCTCAAGGACCTGCTCCTCGCCCCGCTCGGGCTCGAGCACACCATGACCCTGCCAGAAGAGGTGCTGCGCTTCCGAGCCGCCATGGGGCACATGGGCGAGCCAGGCGAGACCCCCGTCCCCACCCCGCTCTGGAACATGCTGCCGCGCTCGGCCGGCCCGTACGGCGGGATCAGCGCGACCGCCGCCGACGTGGCCCGGTTCGCGCGGGCCTTCGTGAACGGCGGCGCCGCGCCGGACGGTACCCGGGTGCTGCCGGCCGCCGTGGTCGACGCGATGCTGACCCGCGAGGTCGAGATGCCCGACCAGTGGTTCCTCGGCGCCCACTGGGGCCTGGGCTGGGGCCTGTTCGAGTGGGACGGCGCGCGTGGCTTCGGCCACGACGGCAGCACCTTCGGCCAGCTCGCCTACCTGCGCGCCATCCCGGAGAAAGGCCTCGCCATCGCCCTGCTGACCAACGGCGGCGGCGCCGCGCCCAAGGTCTTCGAGGCGCTCTGCCGCGAGCTCTGCGCCGAACTCGCCGGGGTCGGCATGCCCGGGTTCGCACCCGCCGCCGAACCCCTGGCCGTGGAGACGGAGCCGTTCCTCGGCAGCTACAAGCGCGAGGGCTTCCTCATGACCATCGCCGACGGAGGCGGCGGCCCGAGCACACTGCGGCTGAGGTACGAGGGCGCGGACGGCCTGGCGGGCACCTTCGAACCGCTGGTCTGGCACCTGACCCCGGTCTCGCACACGCCGGCCAAGACGGTGTTCGCCGGCCGCCGCAATGAGCAGGACGCCTGGATACCCGTGGTGTTCTACGCCCTCGCCGACGGCAGCCGGTACGTCCACTTCGGCGTCCGGGCAACGGCCAAGTCCGCCTAGACACCTCCGCGCGTGTGTCCCAGCACGGGCGCACGGCCGCGCTGAAGCTCGCCCGCTGTCAGCGGATGACGGCCCGGCGCCGACCGGCCGAGGGAAGGCCTGCATCGAAGGTACCGGGCGGCGAAAGCTCAGACGGCGAAGCTGCATGCCAAGGTCGCCCGGCGACGCCGAGACGGCGCCCGCTAAGTGGGCCAAGCGCGTGGTCCGCGATCATGACACGCTCGCGGCGGAGGACTTGAGGCCGAAGTTCCTCGCGAAGACGACCATGGCCCGCAGAGCGGCAGACGCCGCGATCGGCGCCGCGAGGCGGGCGCTGGTGGAGATGGCCCGCAAGCACGGCCGGACCGTGCACCTGGTGCACCCCCTGCACACCACGATGGACTGCGCAACGTGCGGAGCGAGAACCAAGCACGCACTGCCTCTTTCCGAGCGAACGCATAACTGCAACGTGTGCGGAGCCGGATCCCCCAGTGATAAGAAATCCGCCCGCGTGACGCTCATCCGGGCAGGTCTGAACCCGGCTGGTGTCGAGGGCGACAGGCCCGCTGAGGCGCCGCCTCGGCAGGCAGCCTGAGCCAGGAATCGCCTTCCTTCAGGAAGGAGAGCAGTCACACCAGGCCCGCGGTTCCTCGCGACCTGCACGACATCCTCGCGTAACTTCTCCGGATGCGGCTTCGGCACAGCGGGATCCTTCGCACCCACCCCACAGGCCAAGCCAGTTCAGATGCCACCCGATCGTGCATCAGACCCACCTTCCATAAAGGGCACTTGAGGGGCCCTCAACAATTGCTTATGGAAGGACTGTTTCATGTGACAGGCATCTCTAGTTCCGAGGGAACCAAAAGCAGTCACAGCTCGTCCGTCGGCGCGTCCAAACCCTCTTGCCCACATGGCCAGTTCACGCAAGCACGTTCCGAATGTTGAGATATCCTTCTGCTCCGGATGCCCCGCTCCTCGCGGGTGCACCGTTGATTGAAATCGTCAACGACAAGGCCGCACCCCGTACCGGAGCGGCCCCACTCGTCGTATCGCCGTCGGCTATTTCCATTCCGCCGGTTCACGCCTTCGAGCAGGAATTGATGCCCGTTCAACCACTCGCGGAGCTCATACGCTTCGCGCGCCACAACTCGCCTTTCTACCGTGAGCTCTACGCTCACCTGCCCAGTCATGCGGCACACCTCACGGACCTTCCGGTGGTGCCCCAGGCGGACTTCTGGCGGGCCAACTCGCCCCGCGACAACAGGTTGCTGACCGCGCCGCTCCACGAGGCGGTCGTCTTCCGCAGCGGTGGCACCACGGGATCCCCGAAGTTCTCCTACTACACCCGCACGGAATGGCGGGAGTTCACCACGGCGTTCGGCGCCGGACTCGTCAATGCCGGGCTGCGACCGGGCCATCGGGTCGCCGACCTGTTCTACGCGGGTGATCTGTACGCCAGTTTCAGCTTCGTCCTGGACTCGCTGCACCGTTCCCCGGCGGCCAACGTCCGCCTCCCCATCGGCGGCGCGACGCCCTGGGAATCCACCGCGGCCACCCTGGAGGAATTCCAGGTCCAGGTCGTCGCCGGAACGCCGACCACCCTGTGCTCCCTCGCCGAGCGCCTCACCTCCGCCGGCCGGTCACTCCCGGACGTGGAGCTGCTGTTCTTCGGCGGTGAATGCCTCTTCGGCGACCAGCTCCCCCTCCTTGCGGGCGCGTTCCCGAAGGCGCAGGTGCGCTCCCTCGGCTACGCCAGCGTGGACGCCGGGCTGCTCGGCGAGGCCGTGCCCGGCGGCGACCCGCGCGTGCACCGCGTGTTCACCCCGTACACGATGGTCGAGATCCTCGACGAGGAGACCGACCGGCCCGTCGCCGGCGACGGCGTTCCGGGCCGGCTGGTCGTCACCGACCTGCGCCGACGGCTCATGCCGGTGCTCCGCTATCCGGCCGGTGACCGGGCCGAGTGGGTCGACCGGAACGCCGGTGTCTTCCGCATCCTGGGGCGCGCCGAGGAGGGCGTGCGGGTCGGTCCCGTCTCCCTCTACACCCAGGACGTCCACGACATCGTCATGGCTGCCGACTCGGCCGGTGAGGTGACGGGGCTGCAACTCGTGGTGCGGCGGTGCAACGGCCGCGACGGCTTGGTACTGCGGCTCGCAACGGGTGAACCCGGCGCCGGGAACACCGCGTTGGCAGATGCTGTCGCCACCGCGGTCCTGGCGCAACGCCCGCTCTATCGGAGCGCGACCGCCGCCGGTCATGTGAACCCGCTCACCGTCCAATGGGTCCGGCACCAGGACCTGGCCGTCAACCCCCGGACGGGCAAGCTCATCCGCGTCGTCGACGAACGGCCGCATTCATGAGCGCGCCGGGGTCACACACACGCCGTCTGCCCCTCGTGCTGCGCAACACCTCGTTCGGCCGGGTCTGGGCCGGTCAGCTCCTCACCCAGGCCGCGAGCAGGATGTTCCAGGTCGGCGCGGTCTGGTGGCTGGTCGGATTCGCGGGCGGCGGGCACCGCGGGCTCGACTCGGGCCTTTTCCTCATGGTCAGCACGCTGCCCGCGGTCGCACTGGCCCCCGTGGTCGCCCGCATCGTCGCACGTCACGCCCATCGGACGGTGCTGGCCGGCGCAGCGGCCGTGGCCGGCGCGGTGGCCACGGTGGCGGCCGTCCTGGCGCAGTCAGGGCCACTGCCGATGGCCGCGATCTACGCGGTGGGGCTGGCACTGGCTGCCTGTCAGGCGCTCTTCGACCCGTGCCTGACGACATCGGTGCCGGAACTCGTCGAGGACGCCGACATCGAAGCAGCCACCGGATTCGAGCTGTCCACCCAGTCGGTCGCCGGGCTCGGCGGAGGACTGCTCGGACCGCTCGCGGTCGACGCGGGCGGACTCCCGGGCGTCGTCGCCGCCTGCGCGGCCGCGTACGTGCTCGCGGCCCTGCTGGTCCTCTCGGCGCGCTTCCCGCACGCCACGGCCCAGGCGCACAGACCTCAGAGCGGCACGGCCATCGCATCACGGACGCTGCGCCAGGTCCTGGCCGGGCTCCCGTTCATCCGCCGTGTGCTGGTCTGCTTCGCCGCCGCCAACGTCTTCACCACCGCCGTCTACGTCGTGATGCCGCTCTACACGCGGGGTGTGCTGCACTCCACCGGCTCGACCGTGGCCTCGCTGGAGGCAGCCCTCGGCGCGGGCACACTCGTCGGATCCTTCACCGGAGCCCGCGTTCCGGGGCGTCCCGTCACCGTCGGCACCGTGAGTCTGACCGTGATGGCCGCGGCCCTCGGGCTGCCGGGCCTGGTCCCCGGGCACGCCGTGGCGTTCGGTGCCCTGGCTGTCGTCGGCTGGTGCGTCGGCGTGATCGGCGTCCGGTTCGTCGCGCTGTTCCAGCGGCTGGTGCCCGCCGACGACAAGCCGGAGTTCTTCGCGGTCATGCAGGCGCTGCTCGGTGCCACGTTCCCCGTCGCCTCACTCGTCTTCGGCGCATTGGGTGACCATCTGACGGCCCGCACGCTCTGCCTGGTGCAGGGCGCAGGTCTCGTACCGGTCGCGCTGGCACTGTGGTGGGTCGGCGGGCGGACGGACGCCGACGGATCCCGGGCGTCCGCAACGCAGCCCCTCGCCAGGGCGGGAGAAGTGTCGTGAGCGTCGTCGTCTCCCCCGCCGCGGTCCAGGACATCGCGGAACTGCGGCAGTTGTACTTCGAGGTGTACGGGCACGGCTACCCGGTACCGCTCGGCAGTGATCCGGCCGTCATGCGCCGCCTGATCACCGACGGCACCGCGCACTGGCTCACCGCCCGCACGCACCGCGCCGGCCTCGTCGGGTCCGCCGTCGTACAGACCGATCCGGGCAGCCGCATCGGCAAGCTCGTCGGACTCGCCGTGCATCCCGGCCACCGGGGCGGCGGGCTGGCTTCCCTGCTGACCGGTGCCGTCTGCGACGAAGCGTTCGGCACCGGCCGCGTCGACTCGGTGTACGCCACCGTCCGCGTGGTCACCGAGGGCCCCCAGCACGTCGTCGTACGCAACGGCTTCCGGCCGCTCGGCCTGATGCCCAACGCGGTCGAGGTCGAGGGCTGCGAGAGCCTCGCGCTGTTCGCCCGCTACGCCGACGGCGTGCTGGACCGCCGCGCCCCCGTCGAGCACGTGCCGGAACGGCTGTCGGCGCTGCTGTCCGCCGCCTCCAGCGGCATCGGCATCGACTACGCCGCCACCGGGCTCGTCCCCGGTGGCGGTGCGGCGCGCGCCGCCGCGGTTGCCGCACCGATCGAGCTGATCAACGCGCCGGCCTTCGTCCGCCGCCGCTTCCTGGAACGGTTTCCCGAGGCGGACGACCGCTTCTTTCCGCTGCACACCCCGAACGCGCTCCTGGTGGCGGCCGACGGCGGCTTCGAGGCGTACGCCGACCTCGACCCGGTGGCGGGCAGCTGCGCGCTGGTCGCCGTCCATCCGCGCCCGGCGGCGGTGACCGGCGCGCTGGAGGCGCTGATGACCAAGGTCACCCGGGCCGGCGCGGACTACGCCGAGACGCTGCTCCCACTGGCCGACACCGAGGCCCTGGAGGTCTATCTCGCCTCGGGGTTCGTGCCGAGCGCGGTCTATCCCGCCATGCGCCGCATCCACGACCGCTTCCACGACCACGTGGTGCTGTCCCGCACCAGCCGCCAGATCGACTTCAGGACGACGGCCGTCAGCCCCTTGCTCCAGCCGTACCTCGGCGCCTATCTGAGCGCCTGGACCGCCACCTACCTGCCCCTTCACGAGGTGTCCCGATGAACCCCCATCTCGCTCCCGTCGAGGTCCCCGACCCGGCGGCGCTCGGCCACGTGCAACGGCTGTGCGACCTGACGGAGCCGTACTCGGCCGGCGCCGCCATCGACGAGCTGTTCGCCGCGGCGATGGCCGAGACCCATGCCTGGCACGCCCAGCGCTCCGCGTTCTACGCCGCCCTGCTCCAGGACGCGCCCGAGGTCCCCGCACCCACGGTCGGCGACACAGTGCGCACCCCCTTGGTTCCCGCCGCCTTCTTCAAGCGCCACGAGGTGCTCTCCATCCCTCGCGACGAGGTGTTCCTGCACCTGACCTCCTCGGGCACCACCGGCCAGAAGTCGCAGATGTTCTTCGACGAGTGGACGATCCGCTCGGCGCAGCGCATGGTGGCCCGGATCTTCGACCACTACGGCTGGATCACCCCCGATCAACCGGTCAACTACCTGCTGTACAGCTACGAGCCCGCGCCGTCGCTGAAGCTGGGCACGTCGTTCACCGACAACTACCTGTGTGACTTCGCCCCGGCCCGGCACACCACGCACGCGCTGCGGCACACCGGCTCCGGCCACGAGTTCGACGTGCACGGCTGCATCGCGGCGCTCCAGCGGTACGCGGACGACGACGTGCCGGTGCGCATCCTGGGCTTCCCGGCGTTCCTGTACTTCACCCTGGAACGGATGAGGGCCATGGGTCTGCCGCCACTGCGGCTGCCCGAGGAATCACTGGTGGTGCTCGGCGGCGGCTGGAAGGGCCATGCCGACCGGCAGATCGGCAAGGACGTGTTCTACGCCGAGGTCACCGAACGCCTCGGCATCCCGGGCGAGCGTGTACGGGACACGTTCGGCTCCGTCGAGCACTGCGTGCCGTACGTCGAGTGCGCACACCACCGGCTGCACGTGCCGGTGTGGTCACGCGCCGCGGTCCGCGACACGGCGACGCTGCGTCCGCTGCCGTACGGAGAGCGCGGCTTTCTTCACCTGGTCAGCCCGTACATCACCGCTGTTCCGGCGCAGAGCGTCGTGATGGGCGACCTCGCCTCGCTGCACCCGGGCGAGGACTGCCCCTGCCCGCTGTCCACCGACTGGTTCACCGTGCACGGCCGTGCCGGGGTGAGCCGCAACCGCAGTTGCGCGGTCGCCGCCGCCGAACTGATGAAGGGAATGTCGTGACCACCTCCGCACTTCACCTCTGGCAGGGCGAGTTCATCGACGACGCCGAGGCCGGCCGCCGGCTCGCCGGGCTGGCGGAGTCGACCGGGCGGGTCCTGGCACGTCCGCTGCCCACCGACGTGGTACTCGGCGCCTGCGCCGCGGTCAGCCGTGACCTGGCCGATCCCGGCTCCGACCTGTACGGCAGGCTGGCCGGGCAGCTCACCGCCGTCGAGGCCGCGGCCACCCTGGCCGAGCTGGCCGGCGCGCTCACCCGGCAGTCGCTGGAACGCAAGCTGCGCCGGGAACTGGGCAGGCTGCGGCCGGAGCGGCTGACCCGGCCGGACGGCCGCGAGACGGTGTACGAGTCCTGGGCGCCCGTGGGCCTGCTGGTGCACATCGCGCCCGGAAACGCCGCCGCCGTGGCACCCCTGAGCGTCGTCGAGGGCCTGCTGGCGGGCAACGTCAACGTCCTGAAGACCAGCAGCTCCGACACCTCACTCGCCCAGGACCTGCTCGCCGCCCTCGGGGCCGCCGACCCGACCGGGCTGATCTCCGAGCGCGTGGTGGCCCTGCGTTTCCCGTCATCGCGGCAGGACTGGATCCGGGCGCTGTGCGGGCAGGCCGACGCGATCGCCGCCTGGGGCGGAGAGGACGCCATACGCGCGGTGAGCGACATCGCACCGCCGGGCTGCCGGGTCGTCGAGTGGGGGCACCGCATCTCCTTCGCCTACCTGACCCGGGAAGCAGCGACCGACGACCGCACCCTCGACGCACTCGCCGAGGATGTCTGCCGCTTCGAACAGCAGGCGTGCTCCAGCCCTCAGGTGGTCTATCTCGACACCCCGGACGCCGACGACGTCTTCGCGTTCGCCGGGCGGTTCGCCGAGCGGCTGGCGAAGGTGTCCGACGCCCTGCGCGCGCCACTGCCCGGACCGGCCGAGCAGGCGGAGATCACCACCGTGCAGCAGCTGGCCCTGCTCGAAGAACACCTTGGCCTCACCCGCGTGTTCGCCGCCGACGACGGTTCATGGCGGGTGATGGCGGACACCCGGTCGGCGCTCGACGCCTCCCCGCTGCATCGCAGCGTCTGGGTGAAGCCGCTCCCCCGGCACACTGTCACGGCGACGCTTCGGCCGATGCGCCGCTATCTGCAGACCGCGGCCGTCGGCGGCAGCCCGGCGGACGTGGCCGAGCTGTCGCGCGCCCTCTTCGCCGCGGGCGTCACCCGGGTCACCCCGGTCGGCTCCATGCTGGAGGGCTACGAGGGTGAACCGCACGACGGGGTCTACGCGTTGCAGCGCTACAGCCGTCGGGTGAGCGTGCGCGCGCCGGGCGATGCGTTCCGCACCGTCGCCTGCCTGGACGACCTGGTGGCGCCCCCGGTCCTGCCCCCGGCGCCCAAGGCGCCGCTGCTCGGCAAGGAGGGCGTGCAGCGCGCTCTCGTCTCGCTGGACCCGCGCCACGCCCACCTGTACTTCCGCAGCGGGGGCTCCACGGGCACGCCCGCACTGTCGGTGTTCACCTGCGACGACTACGACAACCAGATGCGCGCCGCAGCCGACGGGCTGCTCACCGCCGGCTTCGACCCGGCCCGTGACCGGGCGGCCAACCTGTTCTACTGCGGCGGGATGTACGGAAGTTTCATCAGCTTCTTCTCCATTCTGGAACGCCTGAACGCCACCCAGATCCCGATGGCCGCAGGTCCCGACCACGCCATGACCGCCGAGGCACTGGTCACCCACGGGGCAGACACCCTCTTCGGCATGCCGTCCTACTTGTGGCAGCTGTTCCACGCCGAGGCGGACCGGCTGCGTGCGTACGGCGGGATCAGGAAGGTGTTCTACGGCGGAGAGCACTTCACCCTCGAGCAACGCCGGGTACTGACCGAGGAGTTCGGCGTCGAGGTCATCCGCTCCGCCGCGTACGGCAGCACCGATCTGGGGCCGCTGGGCTACCAGTGCACGGCGGGTGAGGGGTCGGTCCACCATGTGCTGACCGATCTGCACACGCTGGAGATCCTCGATCCGCACACGGACCGGCCGGTGACACCGGGCGAGCCTGGACGGCTGGTCTTCACCTCCCGGGCCCGTGCCGGACAGCGGCTGGAGCGCTACGAGATCGGTGATCTGGGCCGAGCGGTGGAGGGCGCGTGCGCGTGCGGCAGCCACGTGCCGAGGCTGGAACTGCTGGGGCGCTACGGCGACGTCGTGCGCGTCGGCACGTATTTCGTCAACTACCGGCGCATCCTGCGGGCCGCACAGGAACGCCTCGGCTACCACGGTGAGATGCAGTTGCTTGTCGCCTCCGGCTCCGGCCGGGAAGTGCTGACGGTCCGGCTCGACGAGCGGTACGCGAGCGACCCCGAGGCAGCGCAGGAGGCCCTCCTCGCCGAGGTGACGGAGCTGGCCTCGGCCGAGGCGGAGGGTCTGCTGGCCTTCGCCGTGGAGACCGTGCGGAGGGAGACGTTCGAGCGCACCTCCACCAGCGGCAAGTTGCGGACGGTCGTCGACCTGCGCTAGCCGGTCCCCGTAGGGGCGACGGACACCACTGCGCCGGCCCGGCCGGTGGAATGACAGCGCCGCTTCCACCTGGTGCGACAGCGCCTGAAGGCCGGCGGCGCGCCGCCCACGTCACCGGGCGACATCGTGCACCAGGGCGAGACCTCGGACGGTGGGTCAAGGCGCAGGCTGTGTCCTGCTGGTTGGGTCCTGGCTCTCGCGCTGGTGGCGGTGGCGGTCCAGCGGCACCCGGCCCACTGGTGGGTGTCGTAGAAGTGCGCACACCTGGACCGCGCCGCCTCTCCTGAACCTGACGATGGGCCGGCGGACTTGTAGGTCGGGTTGCCGAGCCGGAGTCGCTGTTGGGGAGATTCTCTGGGCATAGCGTCCATCGCCCTCTACCCTCGGTGCCCGACCTCGGCCTCTTCCCCCAAGGAGGGCGCACGAAGATGAGACGTGGAACGGACGGCACTGGCTTACGGCGTTCGGCGGCCGGACTGGTCGCTCTGATCCTCGCTGTCGCGGCCATGGTGATCGGCAACGGATCGGCGCGGGCGGCCCAGGCCCAGCCGGCCGGCCGGGCCTCCGCAGCAACGGTGGACCTGTCGCGATGGATGGGCGACATGCACGGCTATCTGGACAACCAACCGCTGAACCGGATCGCGATGCCCGGCAGTCACGACTCCGGCAGCTGGAGCATCCCGGCCGACCCCGGGTTGTGCACCAGCGGCTGGTCCTACAACGTCGCCTCGCTCGACCCGCGGCTGGCCGCCAGCATCTCGCGGTCCCAGAGCGGCAGTCTCACCGACCAGCTCAACGAGGGCGCCCGCTATCTCGACCTGCGGCTGTGCTTCGAGGGCGGGCAGTGGAGGACCTTCCACGGCGCCCCCATGGGAGGACCGTTCTTCGACGATGCCTCAGGTGAGGCGGCCTCGGTCAAGCGCTGGATCGACGAGCACCCCTCGGAAGTCGTCATCATCAGTGTGTCGGCCGCTGCTCCGGCAGGCGCCGACGCCACGGAGCCGCTGATCAGGCTGCGGAACCTCTTCGGCTCCCGCGTCGCCACCCGGACCGAACTGTCCCCGACCTCCACCTACGGCGACTTTCTGAAGGCCGGGAAGAACGTCGTGCTCGTCGACTCATCGGCGGCGGTCGACCAGCCCTGGGCCTGGCACGCGGACAGCATCTCCGACCGCGGCAGCTACCCGGCAGGAGACCCGTCCTGGTGGGAGATCCTCAAGGCCTTCTTCAGCGGAAGCCCACCGCAGCAGATCTACGATCAGACGCTGTCCCTGAACAAGGCGGCCCTCGCCCGCGACCCCGGAGCGGACGCCGGCCGGTTCTTCGTACTGTCGAGCATCGTCCAGCCGGATCTGCAGATACCCCAGCTGTTCTTGATCCGGTTGCTCTCGCCGTTCTTTCCGGCCTCCGTCCGGGACAACTACCTCATGTATCTAGCGAATGGTCTCAACCCCCAGCTGGTCACCAAGCTGAGGACGGAGTGGCGGGCGCCTGAACTGGCCGGCCACATGAACATCGTGGCGATCGACGACTTGGGCCACCGGCCACAGGGCGACCTCCAGCGCGCCGTCATCGACATCAACACCCTTCCTGGCCGGACCGTCTGAGGACCTCAGGGCATGACTGTGACGGCCGGCCCATCGCGTGGGTGAGAAGCCCCCTGACGACTGGTGAGTACGCCAGGCCGTACCGCCGGCGTCGTCGAGCGGGTCGTGTGCTCATACCGGTTTGGGCACCAGGAAGTCCTCTTCCTGGCGCCCAAACCGTTGGATCAGGCGCCGACCAGGTCCAGGAGGTGGAAGCGCCCGGCGATGTAATCGTCCGCGCAGGCCCGCGTCACGGCGCGGTCCGCCTGAAGGACGCTGAGGTCATCGGCGGGGCGAGCAGCCCGCCGGAGCCCGGAGGGCCGGGTTTCAGCGACGAGGGATCAGCCGCACCGGATGTCCGGGGTGCTGAGGGAGTACGTCACCCCGCCCCGGACCAGCGAGCCGCTCAGGTGGATGCACTCGTTGGTTGCGTCGAACCACGTGTAGAGCGGCCCGGCGTAGTAGTGGTAGTTGGCCGGGTGCTCCTGCGGCGGGTCGGCGACGTAGTCGCCGCCCTCCTCGTGGAGGTACAGCGTGATGTGCGACGCCAGGCCGTCGTAGGGGCTGGAGAAGAACTTCGCGCAGTTGCGCTTGGTCGAGGCGTTCCAGTAGGTGCGCGCGTAGCCGCCCCCGTTACGCCCTGAAGGGCTCTTGGCCCAGTACGTTTTGCCGTCCCAGCTGCCGCTGCACTCGACGGCCGTGGGGGCGGCGGCAGTTGCCTCGGCCGGTGCCGCCTGCGCGGTGGGGGCGGCGACCAGACCGAGCATCAGCGCCATGACACCGAGGCCCAGCAGCTGTGTTCTCCGTAAACGCTTCATTCGCAACTCCCGTGTCGAGATGCCGTCAATCCGGTACATGACAGATCGCACGGGGAATGCTCTGCGTGTCATCAGGCCGACACCCGGCTTTTCACGAAATCTCCGCTGGACTACGTCAGCAGACCGTCTCGTCCGGCAGCACAGCCCCGGTCCGCGAAAAGCGCTCCGCCTCCGGGTCGACGGTGAGCGGCTGCCCGTCGCCGCCGATACCGCCAGCGCCACCGGTGCGAGCAGCGCGCCCAACGGTTGGCAGGCCCGGTGGCGGGACGGAGCAGGCCCGGGAGCCTCCTCCTCTTCAGGCGGGCACGCCAGTGAGAGGGCGTGCCGCCCGCGCAGGAATGAGGAGTCAGCGGCAATCCCCTTCTCAGGGGCACGTGGGAGTGGCCGGGGTCGCCTCGAGGTGCGCCGGATTCTTTGCGTCTCGGGCCCGCTGGTCTGGGTGCGCCTTTGCGCCGCTTGTGACGCGCGGGCCACCGGGCACCCAGTTCTTGCAGAGACCTCGCAGGTCGGCCGCGAAGGGCCGTCAGCTGATCTGCTCGGCCAGGGCGAGGATGATGCCTGAGGGGCCGCGGAGGTAGCAGAGCCGGTAGATGTCCTTGTACCGCGCAACCTCGCCGATCAGTTCGGCGCCATGGAGGCGCAGGCGGGCGATGGTGTCGTCGATGTCGTCGACGGCGAACATGACCCGGTGCAGGCCCAGCGTGTTCGGCGGCGGGTTGTGCGATCCGTCGCCGATCGCCGCGGGGGTGTGGTACTGCGCGAGCTCCAGCTTGCCGTGGCCGTCCGGGGTCAGCATCATCGCGATGTCGCTGCGGACTCCGTCGAGTCCGACGGCCTGATCCGCGAAGAGGCCCTCGATCTGCGCCTTGCCTTCGACCTCCATGCCCAGTTCGGTGAAGAAGGCGACGGCGGCGTCCAGGTCTTCGACAACGATGCCGACGTTGTCCATCCGCTGAAGCGTCATGACGGTTCTCCCTCTGCGTTGCGCGGCCCTTTGAAGCCACCGGTATACCGAGGACGGAGCCGGCGGCCCATTCTCGACACCCGTGAACGGGCGAAGTTCCGGAGGCCCGCTTCCGGCCCCGCCCTGGGGCGCCTCCACGGAGCTGGTGCACCGCGAGTCGGCCTGCGGGCGGGCCGGTCGCATGGACGGGGACGACCGCCTTGGCGTGGTCGCGCAGGCCCGGCCTGGCGAAGGACGCGGGCCACGTGGGACTTGGCCGCGGGTCGGCTCGGATGCCGGTTCGGTGGTGGACAGGCCGCGTACCGCTCCCTCGCACGCCGGGTGGTCTGCGGCGACGGCAGGGCATGGCCGGTGCCGACCGGACCGGCGAGGGCAGGGCTCGTGATCGCGGTATTCGGCGCGCTCGTCCCGGCCCGGCGGGCGAATCGCGACCGCCTGGCTTCGCCGAGATGCTGCGCGGCGAGTGAGCACCGGGACCGGGGTGCCTGCCGAGCAAGCGGTCAGGATCGGAGAAGCTCCCGCGGGCCGCCGCGCCTAGCGTGTGAGTACCGGCGGAACCCCGTCGGTGCACGACCTCGAAGGAGTGAGTTCCATGACCGCCGGCCTGCAGACGATCATCTACCCCGTCAAGGACCTGGACCGGGCCAAGGCCCTGTTCACCGCGCTGCTGAAGGTCGAGCCGTACGCGGACGAGCCCTACTACGTCGGCTTCAAGGCCGCCGGGCAGGACGTCGGCCTCGACCCGAGCGGGCACTCGAAGGGCATGACCGGGCCCGTGCCGTACTGGCACGTGACCGATCTGCGCGAGCGGCTCGCGGCCCTGCTGGAGGCGGGCGCGGAACTCCTGCAGGACGCGCAGGACGTCGGTGGCGGCCGGCTGATCGCCTCGGTGAAGGACGCCGACGGGAACCTCGTGGGCCTCCTCCAGGACACCGCGGCCTGAGCACGGTACGAGCCATTGCACCCGCACTAGTTGCACACTCAACGATTGGCCGGATCGGTGCTACGGTGCGGGTATGGCAGTCAAGACGGCCGATGCCCGGCTCGAGGAACGGTGGCGGGACATCCTCACCGTGCACGCGCACACGATGTGCGAGATCGACCGCGCCCTGCACCCGCACGGGCTGGGCGCGAGCGACTTCGAGGTACTGGACATCCTGGCCTCCGCATCGCCCGAGCAGGGCGACCAGTGCCGGGTGCAGAACCTCGTCGGACGGGTCCATCTCAGCCAGAGTGCGCTGTCCCGGCTGATCGGCCGGCTGGAGAAGGACGGCCTGGTCGAGCGCTCCGTGTGCGTGGAGGACCGGCGCGGAGTGTGGGTCGCGCTCACCCCCAGGGGCCGCGACCTGTACGCCGAGGTACTGCCGCTGCAGCGCGCCGTGCTGGAGCGCATGCTCGCCGAACGGGCCGGCTAGCGTCCGCAGGCCGCCCCGGAATCCTTCGCCGCGTCCGCGGCGGGGCCGAGGTCCTGCTTGGTATCGGCACCCGCACCCGGTCGGCGAGCAGTCCCTCGAACGCGGCCACGCCCCCGGTGCTGCTGACCACCGTCGGCGACGGCACCAGCTTCCCCACCGCCGTCCACTTCACCTCCTGCGCCGGACCCGCCCCGACAACGAAGTTCTCGGGAACCTCGATCCAGGGCGGCCACGCACCCCGAGGCGGAACCGGGAGTTGAAGAGAGCCATGTTCCTCTTGGCCTTCGCCGCCCTGCACGACCCCGCGTCCCGCACCTGCTACGACACCTGCAGGACCCGAGAAAAGCCCCAACCCAGGCCCACCTGTCGCCATTCGATCGCGTGCAGACACTCCCGAGCCGATCGGCTAACTCGGACCGATTGCGGCCTCGATGTGGGCGAGCTGGGCGGCGAGGATCTCTTCGAACGCGGCGCGGCGGTCCACCCCGAGGGGGCGGACGTCGCGCGCGAAGTGGGCCAGGGCGGGGAAACGTCCGGGGTCGGCGCCCAGTACCGCGACACGGAACAGCTCCATGCCCTGCTCGTACTCTTCGGCGGTGATGGTGCTGACCCCGGCCTCGGAGGCGATCAGCGAGGCGATGAGGACCGCGATCCGGTGGTAGCGCGCCGGGATCTCCTCGTCGGGCAGTCCCGACGCTCGCAGGGCCTGCAGCAGCTCTTCCATGACCAGCCGGGAACCGGTGCCGCCTGACGCATAGCGTCCCCAGACCGCGGCGAGCTGGGGTTGCTGACCGAAGGCCTCTCTCACGCGCAGGGCCAGGGCGGTGATGCGCTGCTTCCAGTCGCCCTCGGGGCGGTAGCCGTCCATAGCGGCCGCGAGGATCCGGTCGGCGACCGCGCGCAGCAGTTCCGTCTTGCTGCGGAAGTGCCGGTAAAGGCTGGAGGAATCGGTTCCGAGGGCAGCGGCGAGCTTGCGCACGCTGAACGACTCGGCGTCGCTCGTGCGTAGCAGCTCCGTCGCCGCATCCAGGATCTCCTCGGTCGACCAGCGCTTTCGCCGTGTCATCTCACTCCTCTCGCCGGGTCTCAGCCTAACCTATGCACTTGGTGTTGCACGCACTGCGTGCATAATGTGGGGATGAGCGTGCCAGCCCGGGAGCAGGCGGGCCGGCATGCCACTCGTGCCCTGTTACCCGGGCCGGGCGACCGAGGTGGGGCTCAGCCCAGGGAATGCGAAAGGACGCATGTTGTGAGGAACCCACTGAATCCCGCGGAGCTGAACGCCGCCATTGAAAACGTCCACCGCGCCGGCGTGCCGGGTCTGTTCGCCGAGGTGCGTGACGGCGACCAGGTCTGGCGCGGCGCCGCCGGAGTCGCCGATGCCGCCACCGGTCGCCCCGTCACCGCCGACATGCGGCACCGCGTCGGCAGCATCACCAAGACCTTCACCGCCGCTGCGGTTCTGCAGCAGGTCGAGAGCGGTCAGATCGCTCTCGACGCGCCGATCGGCCGGTACCTTCCGAGGCTGGTTCCCGGAGAACGGGGTGACGCGATCACGGTCCGGATGCTGCTCAACCACACCAGCGGCCTCGCCGAGTACCTCCCGTACGCCTATCCCTCCCTCAAGGCGTTCCCCGACCTCGCGAACACCTGCCCCCAGAGCCTGGACGACCATCGGTTCACGCGGTTCGACCCCGTCGAGCTGATCGAGCTGGGGGTCGCCGCACCTGCTGTCGGCGCCCCGGGTGGTGCGTTGGGGCTGTACTCCAACACCAACTACCTGCTCCTCGTCGAACTCCTGGAACAGGCGACCGGCACCACGGCCGAGCAGTACATCACCGAGAACGTCATCGAGCGCGCCGGGCTCCAGGACACCGAGATCCCCACCGGGCCGTACGTCAACGGGCCGCACTCGCAGCTCTACGAGGGGTGGTTCGGCATGATCGACCCGCCGCGCGACTACAGCGTCTTCGACATGTCATGGGTAGGTCCTTCGGCCTCGCTGATATCGACCGTCACGGACCTCAACCGCTTCTACGGCATGCTGCTGGCCGGGGAGATCGTCAGCCCGTCGTCGCTGGCGCGGATGCGACGCACGGTCCAAATCGTCTCCCAGGAGGGAAAGACGATCGAGTACGGCCTCGGGCTGCACCCGATGGAGGAGCCGGGGCAGGACACCTTCTGGGGTCATGGCGGCACGGTCTGGGGTGGTGGAGCGCTGGCCATGACCCGTGCCGACGGCAAGCGGCAGATGGCGGTCGTGGTGAACACGCAGAGGTGGAACAGGCTCGACTCCTCGGGCAGGCCGCAGCCCCATCCCATCGACGGCGCGCTCGCGGCCCTGTACCGCGTGGCGATGTACGGCTGACCGCCGGGAAGAGAGTCGCGCCCATGCGTGCCGCGAAGCGGCACCGCAGTGAGCTGCGGGACCTGACCGGATGGCACGAGTGCACCACCGACCTGGTCAAGGTCGTCTCGCATCTGGTGGACGTGATCTGGCACGACGGGCGCCGCGAGGAACAAGTGCGGGCCGAGCTGCTGCGGCAGATTCTTGTGGACCTGGTCGAGCCGCCCACTGCGGCCCGGGTCGACACGATCATCCGCTCCGCGCCGCATCAGGCCGACGGCAGGGCCGTCGCCGAGGTCGCTGCACAGCTCGCTATCGCGAAGGACTGCACGCGGCGGCTGGACGCGCTGGTCCGAGATCGCCAGCGCGGCCTTCACCGTCCGTCAGGAAACCGTCCGGGGCCAGGGCACCACCGACGTGGCCAGCGACTCCACGCACTTCGAAGCCTGGGACCGCATCTTCACCGAGTGGCGTCGAGATGTTGGGATCGTCCGGGCCGGAAAGGGACTGGCCGGACTGGACGAGCACCAGGTTCGCCGGTACACCTCCTGGTCCCGCTGAGTCAGCCTGGCCATGCTCTCCCACACCTTCCTCGCCGTCGTCCGCGCCCGTCATCCCGCACCCGACGGGCTCATACCGCTCGCCTGAAAGGAGATCCAGCGCCTGCTCATCACCTTGGTAGTCCACCCCGTCCACGACGTGACCCACCACCTCAGCTGGTCCGACACCACCAGGCCCGAGCCCAGGCCGGCCACTACCGGCGACAAGCCGCGCAGGCATGAAGATCACGAACTGCGGCTGGAGCATGACGAATCAGAAGGCGGTCGGTATCCGTCAACTGCAGATGAAAACTACTTCACTGCGTGCGGCTCGCGTCTGAAAACCGCCGCCATCCGGAATCGCGACCACCGTATTTGCAGGCCGTTTCTGCGTCTCGGCCCCTTGACATCGACAGGTGCACAACGGGACTATCGTGCTGGTTTTCGTGATGTATGCGAAAAGCAAACCGTGTCCGGAATGGAATTCCCTGCGGACCTGGAGTGTGCATGATGGATCCATTGGCAAGATCCGAGAATTCGACTCAAGTGCCTGAAACAGAGTTATCGGCTCGGCGCACATTTCTGGCGCGGGGGCTGGGCCTGGCGGTCGGCCTGGCAGCGGTCTCGGCCGCTGCGGGCACGCTTGCCACCCCGGCGTCCGCCCAACCTGCCGGAGTCCAGGCAACCCAGAACAACTGGCGCTTCTGCACGAAGTGCTACGCGATGTACTACTGGGGATATCCCACGGACGGCGTCTGCCCTGCCGGCGGCTCGCACAGCGCGCAGGGGTACAACTTCGTCCTCCCGCACGACGTGCCCCCGACATCGACCGCTCAGAACAACTGGCGCTTCTGCCAGAAGTGCTACGCGATGTACTACTGGGGATATCCCACAGACGGTGTATGCCCTGCCGGCGGCTCGCACAGCGCGCAGGGATTCAACTTCGTCCTCCCGCACGACGTGCCCCCGACATCGACCGCTCAGAACAACTGGCGCTTCTGCCAGAAGTGCTACGCGATGTACTACTGGGGATAT